>NZ_JBANEM010000007.1:0-259977 GCF_040187805.1 Comamonas sp. wu1-DMT | reverse complement strand
ATTGCCCGCATAGGTCAGTTTGTCGATATTGACCACGGGCTCATTCACATGTGCCAGCCAATCGAGAACAAAGTTGGCGCCGATAAAGCCTGCACCGCCAGTTACAAAAATCATATTATTAAAACTTAGTAAAAAAATGGAATTTTAAGACGAATTCTGCGAATTCACGAAGCACCATCGTCAATTATCTTCTTCCAATCACCAATAATAGAATTTCCCATTTTTAAATATTGGAAACCGCCATCAGATTTCTTCACTTTAAATGACAATATGCAATCTCTAAGATTAAAATCAGGCATAGGTATTTTCAACTTAAACCCACAGTCAATTACGGCACCGGTATTTTCAACAACAACATCAGGTCTTGAAATTTTACGAAAATCATAATAATTTATCACCTCATTATTTATTTCAACAATAATTTCATCGCATCCTTTATTTTCCTCATTTAAGCACCAACCCAAAAATTCAACATTGGAATCAACTACATATACCTTATCCAGATACCCCTTAATATTCCTCTTGGAAATATTTAGACTTGAAATATCAAATTCCTTATCCAATAAATCCAAAGGTGCACCAACATCAACCAGTTTCTTCCTAACTCCATCAAATCGCACTCTATTCTTCAAGGAAAACTGAGAATTAAACTCAGCTTGATTCATAAATAATCGTGAAATTAGGTGAAATCCTGCACCTTTATTCTCTTGATGCTCTAACAGCGCTTCTCTCGAAAAATTAGGCACCCTACCTTTCAACTTCTCTTTGGCCGAATTAATATATTTTTGATATGGCTTATGATGGAAGTGAAAATAAACAATACTTGTTTTTATTTTTTCAGATGTAGTAACAGCCTTTCCCTCATGGAATCCCAAATCCAGTGAAAGACAAGTATTTTTGACAAAGAAACATTTTCTTTGATTAGGCTGTGGTAAATATTCATCAGCATGAACGGGGCTATTATCATAAGCACAGCCAATAGCCAAAACACGACGCTCATCAAGATATTTTTTTTAATTCTTGCTCAATTTCTTTTTTGCCGACACTCAAGACACCATCATCGCTTTTGCAAGCAATAAACTCATCGCAGTCTAACGGGAAATAAAAATCATAGAACCCACAGCCATCTAGATCTTTAATCTTCCTTGAGAAAATTTCACCTTTTTTTTCAAAATCTTCTTTTGATGAGAATCTTTTCTCCACAGATATGCCAAAATCACCATATTTTTTTAGTATAGAAATAACCTCATCGTCCGTAGAACCATTATCATAGATATACAGATTCTCTGCGCCAAACAAATCAGCATGATACTTAATCCACGGCTCAAGCAGATCTTTCTCATTTTTTTGCATCATCAATATAGCAATATTCATTCTAAATTCCTTACAGATTTATAAAGAAAAATCTTCGCGATCCTTTGTGAGATTCTGACTATAGAATGGATCACACTTCAGAAAATCACCCCATTTTTCTTTCATAAAATTCACCTCTCCATTAAATCTGGCAATTTTTTCCGGGTTATCTTCCTGCCCACGGCTGATAGATTCGTAATGATACAACTCTGCATAAGGCGTCCACAAATTACGATAGCCCTCTGCTCGAACTTTAAGACAGAAGTCAACATCATTGAATGCGACCTTAAGATTAGATTCATCTAACCCATTGACTTTACGATAAATATCACGCCGAATAAGAAGACATGCAGCGGTTACACCAGATAAATTTTGAGTAAGTACTAATCGATGGAAATATCCTGGATGATTTCTAGGAAAATGCTTATGGGAATGTCCTGCAACACCACCCAAGCCCATAATAACCCCACCATGCTGTAAAGTGTTATTACTAAAATAGAGCTTAGCCCCCACACAGCCAATTTCAGGCCGGATGGCATGGCTAACCATTTCAGCAAGCCATTCCGGACTGATCACCTCCACATCATTATTTACTAGGCCGATAATGCTGCCTTTGGCATGTTGCTCGCCAAAATTATTGATTGCTGAATAATTGAAGGGGTAGTCATATCGCAAAACTCGTACGCGCCCGTCCTCTTTTTGAATTAATTCAAAAAACTCCAAAGTTTCCGGCTCAATACTACCGTTATCAAGAATCAGAATTTCATAATTGGAATAGGTTGTCTTCTCCAGAATACTGCGCACTGCGACTTCAGTGAGGCTTCTGCGGTCGCGAGTCGGAATCAAGAGGCTGACTAATGGTTGCTTCTTGGGGATGGGCCAGCGCACCCGGTAGGTGTTGGGCACAATGCCGGCTTCGACTTCGATACCTTTGGGACCGTTTTGGGCAAAGTGATCACGTAATGCTTTGATGCCAGCCTCTGTGGTATAGCTCTTTTCACCCGATGCGAGTGCAGTCGAGCCTTCTACTGTGCGCCAATGATAGAGCACGCGTGGAATATGAATAATGTTTTCCCCTTTTACATGGGGCAGGCAGCGCAGCAGCAAATCCTGGTCTTGGCTACCTTCCACGCCAGTTCTAAAGCCTTTGATACGTTGCAGCAGATCACGCTTATAGACCCCTAAGTGCGAAACATAGTTCTGGGAATAAAACAGATCCGGATTCCAGTCACTCTTGAAATGCGGCTCAAAGCGTTGACCGTTTTTGTCAAGTTTGTCTTCATCACTGTACAGAATTTGCGCTGCGGGCTTCTCATTGATGGCCTCAGCCATAAAGAACAGCGCATGCATGGGCAGTGCATCGTCGTGGTCCAGCAATGCGACAAATTCACCTTGTGCGATATCCAAAGCGCTATTGGATGCCAAGGAAATATGACCATTCTTTTCGCGATAAACGACTTTTATTCGAGAATCCTGTCGCTCGTAAGCTTGCAATACCTGTTTGATATGAGGCTTAGGCGAAGCATCATCGGCAATGCATAACTCCCAATAGGGGTAGCTTTGCGATAGCACGGAATCGATGCAGGCTTTCAAATAAATCTCGTCGGTGTTGTACACCGGCATGACAATGGAGATCAGTGGCTTATGAGCCATGGTCTCCAATTGCGCTTGCACCTGCTCAACACTGGGCAGTCCTATGGCTTCAACGTCTTCGATCCATTCTTGGTAAGCGATGCTGCCTTGTCGGGTGGCAAAGCTATCGCCGTAGCCTGACTCCAGCAACGCCTGTACATCTTGGCCAGACATTGCAGCTGCGTTTTCAAGGGTCTGCAAAAGCTGTTGACGCGTTTGCTTATTATGCACCATAAGGCGCTGCAGCATTAACTCGCGCGCCTGTTCAGCTGTGAGGTGTACAAGTTGCAACCGCTCAATACGGAAATGACCCTGGGTTTCCTTGGGATCAAAGCGAACGCTGAGTGCAGGTTTTTCGCAATGAAAAAGACGTTGCTGCAATATACCGCTCACCAAGGGAATAGCAGCCGTTTCCGCTTCATTAAAACCGGCACCGGTATCAAAATATAGCTTTGCACTACCGCGCTTCTTTTTCCCATGCTGCAGTAAATCGATACGATACCAACCAGGTTCCAGCCGGCTATGGCCATTAAAACTCAATAAAAAATGTGGATCTTCGCCGTGAGACTCCCAATGATATTTGGACTGAAGATTGCGACTAATCTGATGCAAAGGTACTAGTTGACAATTAATCTCATCCAATGAAGCCAAATAACTAAGTACACCCTCATGTTCGGGCGGAAACACACCGGGGTGCTCAACGCGTTTCAACTGAACTTTCGTCAAGCTAAAGTCACCTGGGCGATTCAAAGGATCCAGCCTCAAACTACGCAGTGTCCCAGGCAAATACAACGGAATAGAACAAAAACCGGAACCGTCGAATGGCAAAGTCAGTACCAGATCATCTTGGAAGCCATCGCCCACGTCGATAAACACCTGAATAATCGTAGGAGCATTACAACTCAACGTAAATTCCAGCAAAGCCCACCCACGCTGGCGCATCACAGCTGGGTTATGAGGCTGCAAGAAAAACTGAGGATCATTACCCAGCGCCATCCATCGATGTTCAATTTCACCTTTTTCCAGGTGATGAACTGGTACTAGATCTAGTTTAGTACGACGAAACAGATGCTTATGAAAAATCCCACCCAACTTACGCAAAGGATGAGTCAGACGCCAGCTAGGTGAATTGTAGATTCTCTGAAGGGTGCTTCTTTGCTGATTGATCTGCAAATTAAGCTGATAAATCAAAGACTCATATTCTTGAGGTGACTGCATAATTAAATTAAATATCAAAAAACTTAAAATAAATACAATGTATATTTAGAGAATAATTCTCGCTTGCAAGTGTTAAATTTCTATTATAGAAAGGATCATTCCGAAGAAAATCCCCCCACTGTACCTCCATAAATTCGCACTCCATTTTAAATCTACTTTGCTTTTCCGGAGTCTGCTCATCTCCGCGTGTTTTGGATTCATGATGATAGAGCTCCCCGAATGGAGTCCACAGATTCAAATATCCAGCCTTTTGAGCCCTGATGCAAAAATCGACATCATTAAAAGCTACAGGTAGGCCGACAATATTCAGTCCACCTAATTTTTCATATATCTTTTTTTCGACTACCAACACAGCCCCTGTTACAGCACTGACATTATGAATGGCGCGCAAGCGACCAAAATATCCTTCCGAATGTCCTGGGAAATACTTATGCGAATGACCTGCAACACCTCCAATGCCCAGGATTACGCCTGCGTGCTGTATGCTGCCATCTGGGTAATATAACTTGGCACCTACACAGCCAATATTAGGTCTGATGGCATGACTAACCATCTCCGAAAGCCATTCAGGGCCAATGACTTCAACATCATTATTAATCAGCCCCAAAACTTCGCCATTAGCATGATGAGCAGCAAAATTATTAATAGCCGAATAATTAAAAGGATGGTCGTATGAAAGTACTCGAATACGCCCATCATATCGCGTACCCGTTTCCAGTTCTTGGAGATAAGCCAGCGTATGTGAACAAGTGGACTGGTTATTTACCACCAGAATTTCATAGTTGGTATAGGTGGTTTTGTCCAAGATGGATTCGATACAAGTGCACAACTCTTCCAGCCCGTCCCGGGTTGGAATGATGAGACTGACCAGTGGCAACTTGGAAGGCTGTGGCCAACGAGCACGATAAATCCCCGGCTGTACGACCTCCATGCGCACACCAGGATGGCAACGATCCATAAAGTCCTGCAACGCACACAGTGCAGCTGGAGTGGCGTAATCCTTTCGCTCATGTCCCATGGCGGTGGATTGCTCTGTCATGCGCCAGTGATACAAAACCTTGGGTATATGTACGATGTTTTTCTGCGTCGCCTCAGGCAGGCTAGCAATGCAGCGCAGCAGCAAATCGTAGTCCTGACTGCCTTCATAGCCTTTTCTAAACCCACCTACTTCACGCAGCAACTGATGCCGATATACAAGCAGATGGGTCATGTAGTTCTGTGAATACAGCAAATCCGGTGACCAATCCGGTTTAAAGAAAGGGTCACAGCGCCGGCCTTGCAGGTCTAGCTTGTCTTCATCCGAATAGATGATTTGCGCTTGAGGATGCTCCTTTAAAGCCTTTACAACTTCAAACAAGGCATGTTCAGGCAGACGATCATCGTGATCAAGAAGTGCGACCCATTCACCAGACACCAGCTCAAGCGCAGAATTGCTGCATTCAGAGATGTGGCCATTGTGCTTGCGCAGCGCATAACAAATACGCGAGTCTGCAACCGCATATTCATTGATCACTGCCCGCACTTCAGGCCGCGTAGATGCATCATCGGCAATGCACAGTTGCCAGTACGGATAGCTTTGTCCCAGGACGCTCTCGATACATTCCCTCAGCAGCACCACGGGAGTGTTATAGGTCGGAAGCAAAATCGAAATGACAGGCTTGCTTTCCCAGCCGTTCATCTCTTCCAACTGTTGTTCCAGTGAGGAAATCTGGGACAACTCCATGTCTTCGACCCATCGCTCGTAGCTGACAGCATCCCCAGGACGCATGGGTTCAAAAAGAGCGTTATAGACCTGCCAGCACTCATCGACAGTTCGCGGTTCACCGCCAGTCTTGGCATGCGGCGCAGCTTGTCGCTTCAGTTTCTTATGCAAACGACTCAAAGCCATGTGCTGCGGGAGACGCACAAGACGAAAGTGCTGCAGTGTAAAAACTCCGCTCCGAGACATGGGGTCAAAGCGCAGACGGGATTTAGCCGACAATTTCAGCAAGCGTTTGACCAAGCGACCAGAGCGTATGGGCAACCCATAGGACATGGCCTCGCTTTCTCCATCGCCTGCATCCAGATAAAAGCGGGCATCCGCCATACCATCCGTCACTTGCATCTGTACTTCGGCCATATACCAGCCTGGCGGCAAAGGGGAGCCTAGCCGAAAGCAAGGATCGTCACCTTCCGAAAGATATGAGCGACCCAATGCCATCTGCTCCCTTGATCCTGCTGGTAAAAGCGTGATCTGCTGAGCAGCATGGAGATCTGAAGTCCCATACTGAATGCGAAATCTCTGTGCCCATTGCGTGCGCAGGAGCCTCCACTGCTTGCGTAGCTTTTTAAGTATCCTCGCCATTAAAGTCCCAGCACCACTTTGGCACTTACCGCAATCTGATACATGATTTGCGTCAAGTCCTTCCAGAACTGACGCTTTTTCTCATCCACCTTGGGCAGGACCAGCACCTGATCTCCCGCCTTGAGTCGCGTGTTCTCAAAAAGCTTGCCGGTATCCACCTGCTCATAAGCTCCATCTCTATGCGCGATGACAACACGAGCCGCATCCGCAGACTGGGTGAATCCGCCGGCGCGGTCGATATAGTTCTTGAGACTGAGTGAACCATCGAATGCCACGGCATTCGGAAAGAGCACCTCCCCGCTCACCAGCACCAGACCATCTTTGCGCGGGATACGAATGACATCGCCGTTTTCCAGCAGCATGTTGTCGCGTTGGGCAGACTGGGCGATCTGCACCTGGCCGGAAGGCTCCACTTTTTTGGCGCGCTCCACCCATTGCAGTGCCAAGTTAGCCTCCTCCTGACGAAGCCTTGCCTCGTCACTACTTCCGCTGCGGGCCGTAAGCAAGGCCGTTTCCAAACTGCGCAGACTGGTCGCCAACAATTCCTTCTGGCGATCTTTCACACTAACCCTAAAAAGCTGAATACTCTCAGGCTCGGCATCGGGCGCCGTTTCAATGCTCTGCATCAAAGATCCGAGGCGTGTACCGTACGGCAACACATATTCCTGCGGGTTCATATGCTCGCCTTCCACCCGCACTGTAATCGTGCCCGGTTTCTTGTCGGCAGTGAATTCAAGCTCATCACCACTTTGCAGCGCCAACGATTGGACCTGCTGAAGCGGGTAGTACTCGGTATTTCGGACGGTGCCAGTATTGCGCGTGATGCGCAGATGCGTCGCCTGCGCCTTGGGCTTGGCCAGCTGCATGAGCTGGGCCACCGTTTCAGAACCACTGGTGAATTCAAAGCGCTTGGCATTATTGACCAAACCCGAAACGCGGACACGGCCACCCGCAGGGGGCACAAAGATTACGTCACCATCACTGAGTTGCAAAAGCGGAAGTTGTCCGTTGAGCAAAAAGTCGTAGAGGTTGAAGGTAGCGCGAACAGTGGCGCCACGCTTGACCTGTACAGCCAGAAAGCTGCCACGCTCAGGGTCTATTCCGCCGGCTTGATCGAGGTAATTGAGCAGGCTGTCCATGCTGGTGCCGCCGTACAAGCCTGGGCGCATGACATTACCGCCCACAAAGATACGAACAGGCTGAGCTGCTGCCAGACTGGCATAGCTGTAGACATTGGCACGAAACACCCGTCGCACTGCAGCTTCGATCTGCTGCTGCAGATTTTTGTTAGGCATGCCCGATACCTTCACAGGTCCTACATGAGGCAAAAAGATATTGCCTTGCGGGTCAACTGTAGCGGTCTCATCAAAAGTGAAACCTCCCCAGAGCCGAACATGGATGCGATCGCCCACTGCCACAAGGTAATCGGGATTGAACTGGGTGGCACCTGCACGCGCGAAATTCCCGGTGAAGAGGTTCGCGCCGAATACATCACTATCGAGATTCGCTGTGTAATCTGCAGTCTGTGGCGCCTGCGGTAGATTGGGCACCTGTGCCGCAATAGGTCCTTCCCTACGCGCCGTCGCCAACGGAGAAACGCTCCCGCCCAGGCCCAAAGCCTGGCGCAACTGCAACGGATCCGTGTCACTTTGAGCATGCAGGGGCGCCATGGCCAGCATGGCGGCCGACCCCAGGCAATAGCTGAATATCAAACGATGCATAGTACTTGGTATTTTGTAATGGTCAGTCTCGGTGATCACGCACGATGGCGAGCAAAATCTGCGCCAAACCGGCCAGCAGCAGCGCACCTATCAGAAACGAAACAATGTTGTAGAGACGCCTAGGTTGCATGGGATATTCAGGCAGTGACGGGCTTTGCAGTACAAGCACCATTTTCAGCGTGCGCGTGGCTTCAACCCTGCCTTTTTCCAGTGCAACCAGAGCGCTCTTGTAGGCATCCTGCATAAACAAGGCTTCTTGCTCCAAGCGCTGGTACTCTTCCACCGTTTTGTTCAAGGACTGCCCCTTGGCACTGGTCAGCCGTGTCTGTTCGGCCTTGATCTGTTTTTCGACAGCCTGTATCTGCAGATCCACCTCAACAACGCCTGGCGCAGAGGGGGCGAGATAACCCAGCAACGCCGCCTTGCGGGCATTGAGTTCAGTCAACTGTGCCTCGAGCTTGTTGACCACCGCAGCCAGATTCTCGGCCGCCGACTGTGGCGAAATCAGGCCTTTGGCATTCTGGAAAGCAAGCATGCGCTGACGTGCATCCAAAGCATGGTCGCCACGCTGCTTGACTTGCTTTTCCAGAAAGCTCACTTGCTCTGCCGCAAGCTGGTGCCCCATGGCATTCATGAAGCGTTCGCCCTCACGAACCAACGCCGCAGTGATTTTCTGAGCCGTCTCGGGATCATATGCCTGGGCCTGAATAACCAACACGCCCGCATATTCGTCGTACTCAACACTTACACGCGAGAGAAAATGCCTATGAAAAAATTCCAACGAAGCATCATGAAAGAACATCCGAGAGAGGATGTCGTGATCATGACTGCTGTAGTGCTCACGCAGGCCAAGCTCCTTGTCTAGCAACTTCAGCATATCCAAAGACAGCAGTCGGTTTCGCAACAGCATCTGATCCGAGCGAGATATACCATCTCCACCACTGAGCAGAGCGCTGAAATCCATGGCCTGCGAGGAGGCCATATCAGTTCGCTGAATCAATACATGAGCCTCGGAGACATAGCGCTCCGAGGCAATTACGGCCCAATAAAAAGTGGCCAGCATGGAAGCTAAAAGCGCAATGGCGAGAAGCTTCATTCGCAAAATAGTTCTAAATAAAACCTTAAGGCGTTCTTTTTTTTAAGAAGTCGGTCATTTGGAAGTACTATCTTTATAATTTTTCAGGGCATCTTCAATATCGTCGAACCAATGAGCCTGCCCCTCATGCAGCAAAATACCGGCCTGACAAAACTGACGCAACGTATCGTCACTGTGCGAAACCATAATCAGGCCTGATCGATCTGCTATGCGTTTAAATGCATCAGATGCTTTTTTTTCGGAATGCAGCATCTCCCGCCGAGGTAGCTTCATCGGAAATATAAACATCAAAATTAAACGCTAAAGACAGTCCAAATTGCAGTCGCGACTTCATGCCTGATGAATAGGTGCGCACGGGCTCGTCAAATGAGGGCCCTAGTTCAGCAAAATCTTCGATATAGGCAATCTTCTCGGCTATGGCCTCTGAAGTATCGAAACCATGAATACGACAAACGAATTTGGCATTCTGCCTGCCCGTCATGGAGCCCTGAAGCCCACCACCATACCCCATTGGCCAGGAAACACGACAACGCCTCTCCACTACACCCCGGGTGGGCGTATCAACCCCGCCAATCATATTCAGCAACGTCGATTTACCAGCCCCGTTACGCCCAACCAGTCCTACACTCACATTGGACGGAATGGTGATGTTCACCCCGTTGAGCACCCAGCGCCCAACCCCATGAGGAGAACGATAGCGTTTATGCACATCATTGACAAA
Organism: Comamonas sp. wu1-DMT; assembly: GCF_040187805.1. Classification (NCBI taxonomy): domain Bacteria; kingdom Pseudomonadati; phylum Pseudomonadota; class Betaproteobacteria; order Burkholderiales; family Comamonadaceae; genus Comamonas; species Comamonas sp. wu1-DMT. The sequence goes on along the minus strand of NZ_JBANEM010000007.1, from coordinate 249,892 downwards.
AATCATTGAGCCCTCAATTGCCGAGCAAAACGCAGTTGCAGAACCAACCCAAAGAATATCGAAACAACTGCAAATGAATATAAATATTCAAAATTAGCCTCGGGAGCTGCGTGATACACAGGAAAATAGCTTTTCCTCAACAACTCAATTCCATGCGCAAGAGGATTCCAAAATGCCCATTCTCGATATTTAACGGATATTATCGAAAGAGGCATTACTGCACCAGAGATAAAATACAGTGGCTTAAACAAGAAATTCAATAAACTTCCGGTTTCTGGCACTAGATGATTTGAGACTGATATAATCAAACCAATTCCCAATCCACACAATATCAAACCAAAAAATGCAGCGCAGGCTTCAAGGAACTGATCAGGAATAATGGGACGACCTAGGTAGCCCAATATTAACAATAAAAATACCAGGATAATCAGTCCCAGTAGGGACTCGAGGCCGGCACGCACAATCACCGTATCAATGGGCCGTACTTGCCTGTAAGCAAACAGCGCCCTATTGGCATCAATGGCCCCCATGGCGCGCTGAAACACATTCTGTACAGTGAAATAGCTAGACAGTCCCAACACCAGCCAGACAGCCGTGTCTGCATTGATCATGTTGTGGGCGCGCAAAGCCCCAAAAACCATCAACATGAAGCCTACGTGCAACACCGGCTCCAGCACGATAAGCACCCAGGCGCCGCGTGTAGCACTCAGGCGAGCAACGGCTTCGCGCAGGAAAAGTGCGCTCCATACCGCAAAGGTAACGGAAAGTGAACTACGTGGTGCAGCGATGTCACCAGAAGACGGGGCTGAGTCCAAAATAAATCCTCGTTCTTTTGGACTCAAGACGCACTGAAATCCAATCGCCGAATTATAAATGAAAACATAAGCAAAACCTTATTACATAGATCAATTGCACTCACTACACATTTAATTACATTAAAAATAATCTATTGAAATTATAATTTGATATGCAATAACTATTGAAGTGTTACTTATTAACAACAGATGAGCTTTATTTAAAATTTCGTTGAATTAACCGTTATTAACAGTTAATCATTAAACTTCAGGCAATAAAGCTCTATCAGATATTTAACTAATTCATATAAATACTATTAATTTATTATTATGATTAATTAGAAAATATTAATAAAGGGGGAATTTAATATCCCTGGATGCATAGAACCCCCTATCGCGAGTGATACTCTCCAGGAAACTGACCACAAGACCGCAGAGCAGCACACCAAGCAGTCAATAATGAGAGCCGACTGTGCATTCGGGATGAACTTCCGGCAGGGCACAGGCATCTCTATCACTACCGCAGCAACATCAGTGCTGCTTGCCGTCTGGATTGACATGAACACCACTCAAGAAACCGCCTCCCCTGCGACCCCGCGCCTGACATCTCTCTCTCACGGCGGCGGCTGCGGCTGCAAAATTGCACCCGGCGTGCTGTCGGAGTTGCTGGCCAAAAGCAATCTACCCAAGCAGTTTTTCCCCGACCTGCTGGTAGGCACAGAGACCGCAGACGACGCGGCCGTCTACAAGATCAATGACGAGCAGGCCATTGTGGCGACGACGGACTTTTTCATGCCCATCGTTGACGACCCCTATGACTTTGGCCGCATTGCCGCCACCAACGCGCTGTCCGACATCTACGCCATGGGCGGCACGCCGCTGATGGCGCTGGCCATTGTGGGCATGCCCATCAATGTGCTGCCACACGATGTGATTGCCAAGATTCTGGAAGGCGGCGAATCGGTCTGTCGCGATGCGGGCATTCCTCTGGCGGGCGGCCACTCGATTGATTCGGTGGAGCCCATCTACGGCCTGGTCGGCATCGGCATCGTCAACCCCAAGCAGATGAAGCGCAATGCCGATGCAAAGGACGGCGATGTGCTGATTCTGGGCAAGCCCCTGGGCGTGGGCATTCTCTCGGCGGCGCTCAAGAAGAATCTGCTGGACGATGCAGGCTACCGTGCCATGGTGGATGCAACCACCAAGCTCAACCGCCCCGGCGCCGAGCTTGCCAAGCTTGACGGCGTGCACGCTCTGACCGACGTGACCGGTTTTGGCCTGCTGGGCCACAGCCTGGAACTGGCCCGTGGCGCCCAACTCAGCGCACGCATTGAAAGCGCCAAGCTGCCCGTGCTGCCCGGTGTTCAGGCGCTTGCAGAGCAAGGCATTTTCACGGGCGCATCGGGGCGCAACTGGGCATCCTATGGCGAGCACATCCAGTTGGCATCAACCGTGACAGACGCCCAGAAAGCGCTGCTGACCGACCCTCAGACCTCTGGCGGCCTGCTGGTTTCCTGCACACCGGATGCCGTCGAGCAAGTGCTCAAGGTCTTTGCCGACAGCGGCTTTGGCGATGCTGCGGTGATTGGCCGCATGGAGGCTGGCGCGCCCAAGGTCTTTGTGGACTGAGCGCGCCAGGTAGTCGAGAAGGAGCGCGACTCTGCTCTCCTTCCACCACAGAATGCAAAACGCCCGGTTTGAGCCGGGCGTTTTGCATATGAGCGTCAGATTATGACTCTGGGCTTCTAAGCCTCTCCCACGACCTCGGCCGTGGTGCGGCGGTCGATCTTGCGGCTCAGCACCACCGAGGTATAGGTCTGCTGGATGCCGTCGATCAGGCCGATACGGTCAAGCAGCGCGTCCAGTTTTTCATTGCTCTCGCAGCGCACAAACACCATGTAGTCGTACTGTCCGCTAACGGCCGACACCTCTTCCACCTCGGTGAAGCGGTTGAGCGCCTGCATCACCGAAGTTGCCGTCTTGGGCTGAACACGGATACCGCAATAGGCGCGCACGGCAGACTGCTCCATGCGCGAGCCAAGGCGAACGCCATAGCCGGCGATCACGCCCTCCTGCTCCAGCTTGGCGATGCGAGCGACCACCGTGGTCCGAGCCAGATTCATCTGCCGAGCCAAATGCGCGGTCGAGGCACGCGCGTTGGTCTGCAGCAGGCGCAGCAGCTGGCGGTCCGTTTCATCCAGTCGATATTCCATACCTTGTCTATCCAAATCTTGCCGTGCACTTACGCAAACGCTGCGTTAAACACAAACCCCAAGAACTCTCTGCCACCACCTGCAGCCATGCCTTGCGCCGAGCGACTTCTGTTGCTGTTCGCCCTCAGCCAAACGCGTGGAGCGAACCTCAGCGACACCTAACAGCCAATCATTGTGTCAGCTAACCCAGCCTGGTAGGGAGCTTGTCTTTTCAGATGGCAAATATGTATACATTTGTTTCAATCAGGCAAGATGTATCAACATATCTGCACTTGCCTGCGCTTGTGACCATGGCAAGGGCGCACTGCGGTACGTCAGAGTGGCCCCGGCCGAAACCAGGCCTCTGTTGCGGGCGAGCGGTCAAGCTCGTTCACGAGAACCCAAGTGCGCTCACCGAGTAACAGCGACACAAAAGAGCGAAGAGTCTAATGGTTGTTTTCCCGCACTTATCGATGCCACCGACGATACGGCGAAAACACTCGGTAAGTTTGGCTGGTTTGCTGCAAATATCTGCAAAAGGTAAGTGCTTACCCTAGGTTATCCCTTGGCCTGGTGCGTCGCTTTCGGCAAAGCCGGAGCCACCAGACTGCAAGCAGCCCCCAATCACCGACAACTGCGCCTTGTGCTGCTCAGCAAGGCTGAATGCGCGATAACGCAACCTGAGCGCCCCAATCGCGCATGACTGAAAGCTTTGGGCTCGCTTGCATGCACCCCAAGCTCACAAACAAAAAACCCTGCTCATTGCAATGAGCAGGGTTTTGGATTTTGGCAGGGGAGGAAGGATTCGAACCTTCGCATGCTGGAATCAAAATCCAGTGCCTTAACCAGCTTGGCGACTCCCCTACGATGGAACGAATTCTACAACGACTTTTCGCTATAAATTTCGAAGTAGTTCAAAAATGTGCAATTGCACATGGAATAGGTTTGCAGCCTTCCTGGCGTCAAGCCAGCTCAGTCGCTGGCGGCCTATTCCACGACGACAGCCGTGCCGCTGGCCGAGACCATGAGCATGCCATTGCCCTGGCCCAGCACCTCGAAATCAAGGTCCACGCCAACCACCGCATTGGCACCCGCCTCGGCGGCGCGTTGCTCCAGTTCCTTGAGGGCAATTTCACGCGCTTTTTGCAGCTCGCGTTCGTAGGTTCCAGAACGCCCGCCCACGATGTCGCGAATTCCGGCAAAGAAGTCCTTGAACACATTGGCGCCCAGAATGGCCTCGCCCGCCACCACGCCGCAATAACGGGTGATGCGTTTGCCTTCGATGGAGGGAGTGGTTGTGACGATCATGCTTTGCTTTCTTGAAAATCAGCGCAAGGAGACTGGCAGCCATACGCTCTGGTCATAGCGCTGCGCGCGGCAGAGGCAAAGGCAGATACAGGCCGGGCCTGGCCTTGCCGCAGGCGCCGAGTCATCCGGTCGGACCAGTATATGCGTGCAATCCGCGCTGTTATCAAGGCGATGGCGACGGCATCCATCGGCGCTCAGGGCTTCTCATGACTGACTCCAAACTGCTCTGGCAGCGCAGACCAGCCTCCGTGCAGCACAAGATGCAAGGTCAAATCAGAAAGAAGACAGACCGCCCCCACGAGGCGCAAGACGCCATCAAAAATCAAGAATCCGGCAATAGCAGCTTCTGCATGCCTTGCACGGCATCGCGCAGAAAGCTCCAGGTCGTGGCTATGCGCGGAATCTGGCGCGACTCCACGGGCATGCTCATCCAGAAGGTGCGAGTGAAACAAGCCTGCTCGGGCAGCACGCGGCTTAGTATCGGGTCCTTGTCGGCCACAAATGCCGGCAACACGGCCAGACCCGCACCGGCACGCACGGCCTCGTATTGAGCGGTGATGCTGGTGCTGCGCAGCGCAAAGCGCTCGGGCCGGTGCAAGGTATCCAGCAATTGCAGCTCGCGCGTGAACAGCAGATCGTCCACATAGTGCACAAAGCTGTGATGGCGCAGATCCTCGGTTCTGGCCACCAAGGGCTTGCGCGCCAGATATTCACGCTGGCCATACAGATAGAGCCGATAGTCGGTCAGCTTGGTGACCACGACCGAGCCCCGCTTGGGCCGCTCCAGCGAGATGACGATATCGGCCTCGCGGCTGGACAGATGCAGCATGCGCGGCAGCGCCAGCAGGTCAACACTGAGCAGCGGATAGCGCAGCGTGAGCCTGGCGAGCTCGGAGGCCAGCATCTGCGTGCCAAAGCCTTCGGTGGCCCCCACTCGCACCAGCCCCGCCAGCCCCTCGGCGGTCGCTGCATGCGCCAGGGGGCCCCGCTCCAGCCCGTCCACCGCGCTTTGCATGGTGTTGGTCACTTCCTGCAACTGCCGCCCTGCTTCGGTCAGCCGCCACTGGCCGCCTTCACGCGCAAACAGCACGGCACCGAGCTGCTTTTCCAGCGCCTGAATGCGCCGCGACACCGTGGTGTGCTCGACTCCCATGCGTCGCGCAGCGGCCGCCATGCTGCCGCTGCGCGCCAGTTCGCCAAAAAAAACGCAGATGGTCCCAGTCCAATGTCTTTCCTTGCGGTCTCGGTTCGTAGTTCAGTCGTTCACGCTGTCCTGCGCCTTGCCCGTGAGGCCCTTGACCGCCTTGACGGCAGCACTGCGCTTGCGTTCGGCACTGCGCTGGGCCACCGCGCTCGGGGCGCGCGCGAACTCGTCGTTCTCGTGAATCAGCAACGACAGCATTTCCATGAACTGTGCCCGTTTGTCGTCAGGAAGAGGCTCCAGCATGCGGCGCTGGGCTCGCAGCACCGAAGGCTCGGCTTCCACCAGCAGGCCGCGCCCCTCGTCGGTCAGGCTCAGCAAACGCACACGCCGATCGGCAGGGCTGGCGTTGCGCGCCATCAGGCCGCGTGCTTCCAGGCGGTCGATCACGCTGCCTATGGTGGAGGTGTCAAAGCCGATATTGCGTGCCAGCGTGCGCTGGTCGATGCCCGGCTGACGCAGCACGGCCGACAGGGCCGCGTACTGCACAGGCGTCACGCCGAATTCCTCGGTTTCTTCCATGAACACGGCTACGGCTATCTGCTGCAGCCTGCGGATGTGATAGCCGGGATAGTTTTCTAGTTCTGCGGGTTGGTATTGCATGTCTTGGGTGGCCGGTGCCTGGCCCGCCCTGCCGCGCGGCAGTTGAAGGGCCATGACTGAAAGACCCCGATATTCGCACGACTGCCACCCCTACTCGAGTCAGGCCTGCTACCGGGTTTAACCCAATCAACGCTGATGCAGATAAACATTATGCTAATCATCAGTGTGCTGTTGATTTAATTCACAGCCTATCTTTGCCCCCATCTCAGGCCGCAAGCCGACAGACAAGGCAGCAACGCACTGCCAAGCAGATACCAAAGAAAGAGACAAACCATGAGCCTTGTGCAAGCCCAGCCCTCACCGGTCAAGCTCACGGCCCTTGAAGCCCCCGGCCAACCCGAGCCCACAGCTGCTCTTGCGCAGCTGTACCGAGGTTTCGAGCAGGAAATGCTGGTGCCGCTGTGGACGGAGATCGGCGGCCTGATGCCTGCCCACCCCAAAAGCCAGGCCGCCGCTCATCTGTGGCGTTGGGAGAATCTGCTCAAGCTGGCGGATGAAGCCGGCCGCATCGTCCCCGTGGGCCGGGGCGGCGAGCGCCGCGCGATTGCCCTGGCCAATCCGGCGCTGGGCGGCCGCCCGTTTGCCACGCCCACGCTGTGGGCTGCCATCCAGTACCTGATGCCCGGCGAAGATGCGCCCGAGCACCGTCACACCCAGCATGCCTTCCGCTTTGTGGTCGAAGGCGAAGGCGTGTGGACCGTGGTCAACGGCGACTCGATCCGCATGTCGCGCGGCGACTTTCTGCCCCAGGGCGGCTGGAACTGGCACGCCCACCACAATGCGGCCAGCCAGCCCATGGCCTGGATAGACGGGCTGGATATTCCGTTTGCCTACTACACCGAGTCCCAGTTCTTCGAGCATGGCCGCCTGCATCTGGACCCGCAGGAGCGTGCCACGCCCGAGTTCTCGCGCTCAGAGCGCCTCTGGGGTCATCCTGGGCTGAGCCCTGTGGCGCATCTGCAGAACAGCCCGAGTACGCCTTTGCTGGCCTACCGCTGGGTGGATACCGACCGCGCGCTGAGCGAGCAACTGGCGCTCGAAGCCGAAGGCCATGCCGCCACTGTCAGCCCCGGCCATGCCGCCGTGCGCTACACCAACCCCAGCAATGGCCGCGACGTGCTGCCCACCATTCGCTGCGAAATGCACCGCGTAGCTTGCGGCGCCAGCACCCGACCAAAGCGCGAAGTGGGCTCCGCCGTCTTCCAGGTCTTTGACGGGCAGGGAACGGTGACCGTGGGCGAGCGCCAATGGCAGGTGCGGCGCGGCGACATGTTTGTCGTGCCCTCCTGGCAGCTGTTCAGCGCGCAATGCGATGCCGACCAGGCGCAGCTGGATCTGTTCCGTTTTGCCGATACGCCGATTTTCGAGGCCGTCCACGCGTACAGGGCGGATACGCCCTGAGCCGCTTCGCGTCTTCCCCCTCAAGGGGGAGACAGCCTTTGCTGCGGGGCCACCCAGGCCCTTGCTGGCTGCCTCACACATAGAACGCGTCTTTTTCAAGTACCTAGTCACCGATACCCATCAGGAATCACACATGACCCAAGCCAACTACAACGACAACTATCTCTGGGCGCCATCCCCCGTGCAATCCCTGCCCGTGCGCGGCAGCGAGCAGCGCCTGCCCGTCAATCGCCTGTTCTTTGTGGGCCGTAACTACCATGCCCATGCGCTGGAGATGGGCCGCCCCGTGGACAAAAGCACAGAGCGTCCCTTCTACTTCACCAAGGCCCCGCAAACCTTGACCGAATCGGGTGCCACCGTGGCCTATCCACCCGAGACCAGCAACTACCACTTCGAGATGGAGCTGGTCGTGGCCATCGGCAAGCCGGGCTTTCGCATTCCTGCCGACCAGGCCCATGAGTACATCTATGGCTATGCCTGCGGCCTTGATATGACGCGCCGCGATCTGCAGTTGGTGGCACGCGACAAGGGCCGCCCCTGGGACTTGGGCAAGGATGTGGAGCAGTCCTCCATCGCCAGCGAAATCGTGCCCATGGCAGGCAAGGTGATCGAGTCCGGCCTCATCGAGCTGAGCGTCAACGGTCAGGTCAAGCAGCAGTCCGATGTGAACAAGCTGATCTGGAACATCCGCGAAATCATTGCCGACCTGTCCCTGTTCTATCACCTGCAAGCCGGCGATCTGATCTACACGGGCACGCCCGAAGGCGTGGGCGCCGTGCTGCCCTGCGACCGGATCACAGGCCGTGTGGAAGGCGTTGGCGAAATTACCCTGAACGTGGGCCAGCCCGAGTAAGGCGCGCAGACCATGAAGCTCTACAGCTTTTTTCGCAGCGGTACCTCGCACCGTCTGCGCATCGCCCTCAATCTCAAGGGCCTCGCGCCCGACTACCTCCCTGTCGATCTGCGTGTGGACGAGCAGGCCGAAGCGCCGTTCAAGCGCATCAACCCGCAAGGCCTGGTGCCCGCGCTGGTGCTGGACAACGGCGAGACGCTGATCCAGTCGCCCGCCATCATCGAATGGCTGGAAGAGCGCTACCCCGAGCCTGCGCTGCTGCCGAGCGACCCCGAGGCCCGCGCCCATGTGCGCGCCCTGGCGGCCATCGTGGGCTGTGATGTACACCCCATCAACAACCGCCGCATCCTGCAGACCTTGCGCCAGCAGTTCGGTGCCGACGAGGCCTCCATCAACGCCTGGTGCGCCACCTGGATCACGGCCGGCTTTGACGCCATCGAAGCCTTGCTGGCACAGGACGACACACGCGGCAGCTTCTGCTTCGGCAAGGCTCCCGGCCTGGCCGATGTCTATCTGATTCCGCAGGTCGAAAGCGCACGCCGCTTTGGCGTGGATCTGGCCCGCTGGCCGCTGATCAGCGCTGTCGATGCGGCTTGCAGCGCCCTGCCCGCCTTTGCCCAGGCAGCGCCTCTGGCCCAGCCCGACGCTCCGCAATAGACCCGTCCCCTGCGGCCGCGCCCGGACGCGGCTGCCCAGCAACGCTTTGCAGTCCCTAAAAAACACCCACCGGAGACAAACTGTGAAATACGAGCAAAATCAGCACCAAAGACAATCCACACATTCGCTAGCAGCTATTAAAACAATAGTTTCCGCAGCCGCTATGCTGGCCGCAGCCGGCCAGGCGCTGGCCCAGGGTGATGCCTCCAGCTATCCCAACCGCCCGGTGACCGTGGTCACGGCCTTTGCCGTGGGCAGCGGCCCCGATGCCGTGCTGCGCATCGTGGGCGAAAAGCTGGCCCAGCGCTGGAAGCAGGGCGTGACCGTGGACAACCGCCCCGGTGGCGGCGGCTTTGTCGCCATTGAGTACGCGCGCCGCGCCAAGCCCGACGGCTATACCCTGCTGCAACTGGACAGCGAACATATCTCGGCCCTGCCCTATCTCTACAAGAACAAGAACTTCAACACGCTGAGCCACTTCGACCCCGTGGCCCCGCTGTTCCTGACTCCTTTCTTTGTGGCCGTACCCACGAATTCGCCGTGGAAGAACATGGGCGATCTGATCAAGTCCGCCAAGGCCGAGCCCGGCAAGGTCAGCTATGGCTCCTGGGGCGTGGGCAGCCCCGGCCATCTGGGCGGCGAATGGCTGGACTATCTGACGGGCAGCAAGATGACCCATGTGCCTTATCGCGAGGTCAGCCAGCTGTTCACCTCGGTGGCCAACGGCGACCCGAGCTGGAGCTTTGCCAGCCTGCCCTCCAGCCAGGGCATCTACAAAAGCGGCAAGATTCGCTATCTGGCCGTGGCCGCACCCAAGCGCATTGCGCAAATGCCGGACGTGCCCACGGTCGCCGAAGCCGGCGGCCCAGCCGAGCTGGATGTGAACTCCTTTGTCTCCCTGCTCAGCCCCAAGGGCGTGGATGCCGCCGTGCGCGACAAGATCCGCAGCGATGTGGTGGCCGTGCTGCAGGACCCGCAGGTCAAAGAGAAGTTCTCCACCTTCGCCTTCCAGCCCATGAGCTTCACCGTGCCCGAGATGCAGCAATTTGCCAAGAAGAAGTCCGAGCAATACAAACTGCTGATTGAAAAAGCCCAGATCAGCCTGGATTGAGAGCCGCCTTCGGCCATCAAATAGATCACGGCACAGGCATACGCCCGCAACCGGCAAAGCCCCGTCAGCACAGGCTGCACGGGGCTTTTTTCATTGACGCGACGCCCCGCCTCGCTCCGGATCAAGAAGGCCGCACATAGACAGCAGAGCGTCAAAGGCGTGCAGAAAACGACCTCGACCAGGGGTTACACTTGTTGCGAGGCGTTTCTCCGGATTTCCATCCCACCTCTAGAACGCCCGCATGCCATGAGCCCCCGCTGACAAGCGTCAGGGCTGTTCGGCAGCTTCCCGCCCAAGCCGCAGCGCCGCCTGCCTGCCAGGGCCTCCATGCTATTTTCACGTGACTCCACGTGATTCAGCCCCTTTAAATCGTTATAAAAAGATGAACAATTCCATCAAGACTGCCATCGCTTTTTTGCTGCTGCCCCTGGCCGCAGCTTCGCAGGCAGCCGAGCCGCCTTCGCCCATTGCTGCTGCCGAGCTGTACATCCGCACCCTGGTCAATCACGACGAGCAGGCCATCAGCCAGCTCAATGACTATCTGCGCCCGGACCGCCTGCGCTCGGGCCGCAGCGCGGACTACGCCAACGCCGCCGAACTCAAGCAAGCCGACAAGGACTTCCCACGTGAAGTCACCGACGTGGCCCTGCCCCTGTTCCCCGAGGCACAGCGCAGCGCCCTGCGTGCGCCCGTGGAAAGCCTGATGAGCACGGTGCAAAAGGCGCGTCAGCAATCGCAGTGCAAAACCGTATCGGCCACCAAGCCCAAGCTCGACAAGCATGGCGTGCTCAATACCGAGGTGAAGTTCAGCTGCCAGCTGGTCAAGACCCCCGAGACCTGGGCCGAGGGCATTCAACGCATGGTGCGCAACAAGCTCAGCCTGGATCAGGTGCAGGGCGAACTCAAGAAGCTGCAAGCTGCATACTCAGCCCCCGCCAGCTACACCTACGAGGGCGTACTTTCCCTGGGCATGGTGCCCAAGGACAAGGACAAGGCCTGGCGCAACGACTTCGCGAGCGAAGCCTTTGACGAGATGTTCAGCGAGCTCTAAGAGCACCTGAGAACGGCAAAAGGGCCCGGGTGGGCCCTTTTGCATTTTGCCGCCGCAGGTACTGCAGCCATGCCTGCACGACAAGCTCCAAAGCGCTGGCAGACATAGCATCCACTTGTGCACATTTGCACACCCTATGTGCAGTGTTTGCTATTGCTACAGCAAATCCGCACACATACCATGAGGAACGAATTCACCAACGGAGACACCTCATGAACGCACCGACTTCCGCCAAGGTTCTGGCGCCCACGGTCAAGCTGCTCATCAACGGGCAGATGGTCGAATCCAAAACCACCCAGTGGCGCGATGTGGTCAACCCCGCGACGCAGGAAGTGCTGGCGCGCGTACCGTTCGCCACGCCCGACGAGGTCAACGCCGCCGTGGCCAATGCCAAGCAAGCGTTCAAGACCTGGAAAAAGACGCCCATCGGCGCACGCGCCCGCATCTTTCTGAAGCTGCAGCAGCTGATCCGCGAAAACATGAAGGAGCTGGCCGCCCTGCTGACGGCCGAACAGGGCAAGACCCTGCCCGACGCCGAAGGCGATGTCTTCCGCGGCCTGGAAGTCGTGGAGCACGCGGCCAGCATCGGCAATCTGCAGCTGGGCGAGCTGGCCAACAATGTGGCCAACGGTGTCGATACCTATACGCTGAACCAGCCGCTGGGCGTGTGTGCAGGCATCACGCCCTTCAACTTCCCGGCCATGATTCCGCTGTGGATGTTCCCCATGGCGATCGCTACGGGCAATACCTTCATCCTCAAGCCTTCCGAGCAGGACCCCATCGTCACCATGCGCCTGGCCGAGCTGGCACTGGAAGCCGGCGTGCCTCCTGGCGTGCTCAACGTCATCCACGGCGGCGAAGACGTGGTCAACGCCATCTGCGACCACCCCGATATCAAGGCCATCAGCTTTGTGGGCTCGACCAAGGTCGGCACCCATGTCTACAACCGCGCCAGCCTCAACGGCAAGCGCGTTCAATGCATGATGGGCGCCAAGAATCACGCCATCGTCATGCCCGACGCCAACAAGGAGCAGTCGCTCAACGCCCTGCTGGGCGCTGCCTTCGGTGCGGCCGGCCAGCGTTGCATGGCGGTCTCCGTGGCCGTGCTGGTGGGAGAAGCCCGCAACTGGATTCCCGATCTGGTGGCCAAGTCCAAGACCCTCAAGGTCAATGGCGGCACCGAGCCCGGCACCGATGTCGGTCCGCTGGTGAGCTGCGCAGCCCTGTCGCGTGTCGAGGGCCTGATCGAACGCGGTCTGGCCGACGGCGCCACGCTGGAGCTGGATGGTCGCAAACCCGAGGTGGCCGCCTATGCCAAGGGCAATTTTGTCGGCCCCACCATCTTCAGCGGCGTCAAGCCCGGCATGAGCATCTACGAGCAGGAAATCTTCGGCCCCGTGCTGTGCCTGGTCGCGGCCGAGGACATCGATCAGGCCATCGAGTTCATCAACGCCAACCCCAATGGCAACGGCACGGCCATCTTCACCCAATCGGGTGCGGCCGCGCGCAAGTTCCAGGAAGATATCGATGTGGGCCAGGTCGGCATCAATGTGCCCATCCCCGTTCCCGTGCCGCTATTCTCGTTCACGGGCAGCCGGGCCTCCAAGCTGGGCGACCTGGGCCCCTACGGCAAGCAGGTGGTCATGTTCTACACCCAGACCAAGACCATCACGGCACGCTGGTTCGACGACAGCACCACCAGCCACGGCGTGAACACCACCATCAGCCTCAAGTAAGCCGGCCATGAAACCCGACAGTGCAGCCCTGCCTCTTGCCAGGCCCGGGCCGCACTGTGCGGCTTTGCCGATGATGGCAGGCATGTACGTTCAAGAATTGTCCCGTTTCCCATCTCAGCGTTCTGCCATCGGCACAGCCGGCATTTCTGCCCGGCCGCTGGCCCGGCTCTGCGCCCTGGCCGTCAGCGGCCTGCTGCTCATCCACCTGCCTGCAACTGCAGCCCAGGATGGTGATCAGGAGGCACCGCATTGCCCGTCTGGCCAGCCGCTGTCGCTTGCCTGCCTGCAGCACCAGGCCCAGGTCATAGAACGCAGCATGCAGGTGCTCTATCTGTCTTTGCAGCGCCGGCTGCCGCAGGACAGCGCCCAGGCTCTGCAGACCGAGCAGCAAGAGTGGACGCAGGAGCGTGATCGGCGCTGCCAGCCCAATGGCTATGTCCATGAGGCCGAAGACATGGCTGCCTGCCGCATCGGCATGGCCCTGAGCCGGGTCGTGGTCTTCAAGAACCAGTGGCATCCGCTGGCCAGGAACGCGCAAGGCGGCGAACAGCCATGAATCGGGCAATTCCACACCGACAGCGCCTGCAGCCCACCATGGGCTGCGATGATGCGGGCATGACGATCCGCACTCCCCAAAGCAGGCGCACATGGCATGCAGCCGTTGCCAGCCAATCGCTTGCAGCTCTTTTGATGACAGCCAGCTTGAGCCAGCACGCACTGGCCCAGGCCGGAGCCGACTGCGTGCCCGGCGGCACCACGGCCCAGACCAATGCCTGCGCCATCAAGGATTTCCAACAAGCCGACACCGACCACCAGATCCTCTACGGCGATGTGATGCGCGCGCTATCGGCTCATGAGCGCCCCGCTCTGCGCAAGGAGCAAGGCGAATGGAGCCGCCATCGCATCACCCAGTGCAAGCAGGCCACGAAGGCCTTTGAAGCGCAGCCCGACTGGCCCAGCCGCTACCACGGCTGTCTGGTGCAGCAGATCACGACCCGCAATGCGGTGCTCAAGCGCTGGCTGCACCAGGGGCCGCCGGACTAAGCTGCAAAGCCGTCAGGGGCCAGAAGACGAATAGAACAAAAAAGGAGACATGAAATGGACTTTGAACTCAGCGAAGATCAACGCGCTTTTGCCGATACTGCCCGTGCTTTTGCGCAGGCCGAGCTGGCACCGCATGCGGCCGAGTGGGACCGCGAGCACATCTTCCCGCGCGAGGCGATTGCCAAGGCCGGCGAGCTGGGCTTCTGCGGCCTCTACGCTCCGGAGAGCATTGGCGGCCTGGCCCTGCCACGACTTGATGCAACGCTGGTATTCGAAGAAATGGCGGCCGTCGACCCATCGACCACGGCCTTCATCACCATCCACAACATGGCGACCTGGATGCTGGGCACCTGGGCCACCGATGCCGTGCGCGCCGAATGGGGCGAGCAGCTCACCAGCGGCAGCAAGCTGGCCAGCTACTGCCTGACCGAGCCCGGCGCGGGTTCGGACGCGGCCTCGCTCAAGACCCGGGCCGAGCTGGTCGGCAACGAGTACATCGTCAACGGCAGCAAGGCCTTCATCAGCGGCGCGGGCAGCACCGATGTGCTGGTGCTGATGGCAAGAACCGGCGATGCCGGCTCCGGGGCTTCGGGCATCTCGGCCTTTGCCGTGCCTGCCGATGCGGCCGGCGTGAGCTATGGCAAAAAGGAAGAGAAGATGGGCTGGAACAGCCAGCCCACGCGCGTCATCAGCTTCGACAATGTGCGCATTCCCGCGCACAACCTGCTGGGCCGCGAAGGCGAAGGCTTCAAGATCGCCATGAAGGGCCTGGACGGCGGGCGCATCAATATCGCCACCTGCTCGGTGGGCGCGGCCCAGGGGGCACTGACCCAGGCACAAAGCTATATGCAAGAGCGCAAGCAGTTCGGCAAGTCCATTGCGAGCTTCCAGGCCCTGCAGTTCAAGCTCGCCGACATGGCGACCGAGCTGGTCGCGGCACGCCAGATGGTGCGCCTGGCAGCCTCCAAACTGGACGCCGGTGCGCGTGATGCATCGACCTACTGCGCCATGGCCAAACGCTTTGCCACCGATGCCGGCTTCATGGTCTGCAACGAAGCCCTGCAGCTGCATGGCGGTTATGGCTATATCCGCGAGTACCCGCTGGAGCGCCTGATGCGCGATGCCCGCGTGCACCAAATTCTGGAAGGCACGAACGAAATCATGCGCGTCATCATTGCCAGGCGCATGCTGGAGGGCGATGCTCCGGAGGTCATTCGCTAAGCTGCTGCCATCACGCAACGCAAGGATCGTCATGCCCGCCAAGCCCATCGCCCCTGAAACCCTGCAGCTCATAGATGCCGTGCGCGATGCGCTGCAGGATTGCACAGCCGTGGAAGAGAAGACCATGTTTGGCTGCCATGTGTTCATGGTCGACGGCAAGATGTGCCTGGGCGTGGAAAACGACGAGTTGCTGGTGCGCCTGCCCCCCGCCAGTCATGCGCAGATTGCGGAGATGCCGGGCGTGCGTCCGCTGTCCTCGCGCGGACTGATGGACGGCTATTTTCTCGTCGGCCCCACGGCCTACGCCAGGCGTGAACAGTGGCAGCACTGGATCAGCGAAGCCCTGGCCTTCAATCCGCTGGCAAAGGCCACACCAAAACGCAAGACCGGCAGCAAGGCCAGCAGCGAGACCGATAGCAAGAAGCCGGGCGAGGGAGAAAGTCCTGCCGGCCAAGGCACCGGCAGCGGGCGCAAGCGCACCAGGGCTGCCCCGAAACCGGCTGATGCAGACGTCCCCAGAAAACATCCTATTTTCGACAGCGAATAAGCACAAAGGACTGACCTCATGGCCATACGCATAGTCCAGCTAGGCAGCGAACGCGCCCCCGACGAGGGCCTGCGCATAGGTACGGTGCGCAGACCGCCGCGCGGCGTGCCCAAGGCCGAGTTCGCAAGCCGCAACTACTACGACTGCTGGTATCCCGAGCTCTCGCCCGAGGTGGAGCTGATGCAGCAGGCCCTGGAGGCCATCAAGCTGCGCACGGCCGGCCAGGAGGCACAGGCCGACAAGCTCTGGAAGCAGTTTGAAAAGCAGTTCCGCAAGCAACTGGCCGAGCCCGCAGCCGATCGCACCCTAGGCCTGCTCGCAGCCTTGTCGCACAGCTCCGCCTTTTCTCTGGGCTGCTACTGCGACGACGAGGCGCATTGCCACCGCAGCATCTTGCGCAGCCTGCTCGCTGACAAGGGTGCCATTCTCAAGAATTAAGCGAAAAACCAATCAATCGCTTATGGATAAAGCGCTAGACGCTATCAATTCAATAACAGCAAGGAGACAGACATGCAAATCGCTTTTATCGGTCTGGGCAATATGGGTGCGCCCATGGCCGTCAATCTGGCCAAAGCCGGCCACAGTGTCAAAGCCTTCGACCTGAGCCAGGAGGCCATCGCCAAGGTCGTGGCCGCCGGCGCACAGGCGGCCTCCAGTGCCCAGGAAGCCGTGCAAGGCGCCGAAGCCGTCATCACCATGCTGCCCGCCAGCCAGCATGTAGAGAGCCTGTTCCTGGGCCGCGACGGCGCGGCCGGTCTGCTCGCGCACATCGCCAAGGGCACGCTGGTGATCGACAGCTCCACCATCGCCGCGGCCACCAGCCAGAAGGTGGCCAAGGCGGCCCAGGAAGCGGGCATAGACTTTATCGACGCCCCTGTTTCGGGCGGTACTGGCGGAGCCATTGCCGGCACGCTGACCTTCATGGTCGGCGGCAGCGACGCGCAGCTGGCACGCGCCCAGCCATTGCTCGAAAAAATGGGCGCCAATATCTTCCACGCGGGCGGTGTCGGCGCGGGCCAGACGGCCAAGATCTGCAACAACATGCTGCTGGGCATTCTGATGGTGGGCACCAGCGAAGCAATCGCTCTGGGCGTAGCCAACGGTCTGGACCCCAAGGTGCTGTCCGAAATCATGCGTCGCAGCTCGGGCGGCAACTGGGCCCTTGAAAAATACAACCCCTTTCCCGGCGTGCATGAGAACGCGCCGGCCAGCAAGGGCTATGCAGGCGGCTTCGGCACGGACCTGATGCTCAAGGATCTGGGCCTGGCGCAGGACAACGCCACGGCCAACCGCGCCAGCACGCCGCTGGGCGGCATGGCGCGCTCCATCTATGCGGCGCACAGCCTGTCCGGCCATGGCGGCGAAGACTTTTCCAGCATCATCAAGATGCTGCAGAAAAAGGCCTGAGACCATGGCCCTGCCCCACGCCCAACCCGGGGTTCCCGTCGAAGTGCAGCCCTACGGCACCTCGCTGGGAAACCAGAAGACCGCTGCACTATTCAAGTCCGACACTCTGGAAGTGATCCGCCTGGTGTTGACGGCAGGCAAACGCCTGCCTGCGCATCAGGTGCAGGGCGAACTGACGATTCAATGTCTGGAGGGACGGCTCGCCGTCATCCAGGGCGCAAGCCGCCAGACACTGAGCGCGGGGCAGCTGCTGTTTCTGCCCGCCCAAACCATGCATGAGGTCGAGGCCGAGCTCGACTCCTCGGCCCTGATCACCATCGTGCTCCACAGCCACTAACCACCAGATCCGGTCACCGGCCAGCTGACCCCGCTCTGCTGCAGCGGGTATCACAGCTGGCCCCGGGCTTGAAACCTGTCAGGCTGTCAGCTCTGATTCCGCAAGCGCTGACAGCCATTCTTTCTGAAGCGGACGGCTCCTGCTGAAGACTCCTTGTCTGCCCACGCAAATCGACTCCTGCTGACGCTTGCCACGGTGGTGCAAATCGCTGTCCTGTGTTTAAGATGGCCCCAGAGGAAGTGATCGCTGCGTTGCTCTCAAGGAGCTCTCCATGATGAAGCTGACTGGACAGAACATTCTCATCCTCGGCGCCGGCAAGATCGGCTCAACGATCGCCGACATGGCTGCCGAGCTGCATGAAGCCACCGTCACGCTGGCCGATATGCAGCCCCCGCCCGGCAACGACCCGCAGATCCGCCCGCTGCAGCTGGACATCGACGACGATGCAGCGCTGACCCACGCACTGCAGCAGCACTCTCTGGTCATCAATGCACTGCCCTTCTTCTGTGCCGAGCGCGTGGCCCGGGCTGCGGCGCGGCAGGGCGTGCATTACTTCGATCTGACCGAGGATGTGGCGGCCATGCGCGCCATACAGGACATGGCGGCGCAGGCACGCTCGGTGCTGATGCCGCAGTGCGGACTGGCACCGGGCCTGATCGGTATGCTGGGCGGCCATCTGGCCCAGCAGTTCGATGAGCTGTTCGATCTGCAGCTGCGCGTGGGCGCGCTCACGCGCCATGCGACGAATGCGCTGCGCTACCACTTCACCTGGAGCGTGGACGGCGTCATCAACGAGTACTGCAAGCCCTGCAACACCATCGTCAACGGACAGCCCATGCTGGTACCGCCTTTGGAGGGGGTCGAGCCGCTGATCCTGGACGGCGAGAACTTCGAGGCCTTCAACACCTCGGGTGGTCTGGGCACGCTGTGCGAGACGCTGCAAGGCCGGGTGCGCAATCTCAATTACAAGACCATACGCCACCCCGGCCACCGCGATGCCATGCATTTGCTGCTGCATGGACTGCGCCTGATCGAGCGACGCGATCTGCTGCGCCAGGTGCTCGAAGGCGCGGTGCCCCACAGCCGCGAAGACATGGTGGTGGTTGCCGCCATGGCCAGCGGCAAGCGCGCGGGCCGGCTGGAGCAGCTGACGCGCGGCGCCCGCATCTTCGGTGCGGCGCTGCGCGGCAGACAGCGCACGGCCATAGAGCTGACGACCTCGGCCGGCATGCTGGCCGCCGTGGAGCTGTTCGCCACGGGCCAGCTGCCGCAGCAGGGCTTTGTGCGCCAGGAGCAATGCACACTGGCCGCACTCTCGAACACCCGCGTGGCCCCCTACTTTGAAGGCCTGCTCGGCTGAAGCCTGTATCTCACACCAATCAGGAGGGACTGCCATGACCGCCATCTCCGCTGCCGACTTCCAGACCGTGCTGAGCCGCTGCGGCATAGCGCTGCAGGCCCTTGAGGGCAAGGACATCAGCGTGCACTCGCCCATCGACGGCACGGAACTGGCCAGTCTGGCCGCCCTGCCCGGTGCCCAGGTGCCTCAGGTCATAGACCATGCGGTGCAGGCTTTCAAGCAGTGGCGCCTGGTGCCCGCCCCGGTGCGTGGCGAGCTGGTGCGGCTCTGGGGCGAGGAGCTGCGCCGCGCCAAGGCCGATATAGGCCATGTGATTTGCTGCGAGGTCGGCAAGATAGCTCAGGAAGGCCTGGGCGAGGTGCAGGAAGGCGTGGACATATGCGAATTCGCGCTGGGCCTGTCGCGTCAGCTGCATGGCAAGACCATTGTTTCCGAGCGTCCCGGCCACCGCATCATGGAGCAATACCACCCGCTGGGGCCGGTGGCCGTCATTACGGCCTTCAACTTTCCCAGCGCCGTCTTCGCGTGGAACGCGGCGATTGCCCTGGTCTGCGGCAACCCGGTGATATTCAAGCCCTCCGACAAGGCACCGCTGTCGGGCCTGGCCACCTTCAAGGCGCTGGAACGCGCCATTGCCCGGTTTGGCGACCGGGCTCCGGCAGGTCTGGCGCAGATCGTGCTGGGCGGCGCAGCTGTCGCCGAGGCCCTGGTGGACAGCCCCCGGATTGCGCTGGTATCGGCCACGGGATCGAGCCGCATGGGCCGCGCCGTGGGTCCCAAGGTGGCGGCGCGCTTTGGCAAGCGCATTCTGGAGCTGGGCGGCAACAATGCCATGGTGGTCACGCCGGCAGCCGATCTGGATCTGGCCGTGCGCGCCATTGTCTTCAGCGCCGTGGGTACGGCCGGCCAGCGCTGCACCTCGCTGCGCCGCCTGATCGTGCACCGCGATGTCAAACAGCCGCTGCTGGACAGGCTGCTGCCGGCCTACCGCAGCCTGCTCATCGGCAACCCGCTGCAGCCGGATACCCTGGTCGGCCCGCTGATCAACCAGGCATCGTTCGAGGCGCTGCAGCACTCGCTGAGTCAGGCGCTGAAAGACGGCGGTCATTTGCTGACGGGCGGCCAGCGCCAGCTGGAGCAGCAGTTTCCGCAGGGCTTTTATGTGGCACCGGCGATCGTGGACATGCCGGCCCAGACCAGCATCGTGCGCCACGAGACCTTTGCCCCGCTGCTCTATGTGCTCAGCTATGAGGATCTGGAGCAGGCCATTGCGCTCAACAACGATGTGCCTCAGGGCCTGTCCTCCTGCATCTTCTCCAACGATCTGCGCGAGGTGGAAGTCTTTCTGAGCACGGCCGGCTCGGACTGCGGCATGGCCAATGTCAATATCGGGCCCAGCGGTGCCGAGATCGGCGGCGCCTTTGGCGGCGAAAAAGAGACTGGCGGCGACCGTGAGAGCGGCTCGGACGCCTGGAAGCAATACATGCGCCGCACGACCAACACCATCAACTACTCGCGCGAGCTGCCGCTGGCGCAAGGCATTCAGTTCGGGTGAAGCACAGGCCTTGCCATCTTTGACTGCCGGGGAAAACCGGGCCCCATGGAGCTGCTTTTCTCGCTGAGCAGCAAGAGATGCACCGCAGTTGCGGGCCTAGCGGACTGCGGCTGGGAGTTCTGGCTGTGCGGCCTGCACCAGGTTCTGCACGCTGGTCACAAAGGCTTCGAGCACGGCCGGCATGCCCCGTGGCCGCCAGGCCAGAACTGCCGGCGTGGTCACCCGGCTGCCGCGCAGCGCCGCAAAGCGCACGCCGTTCATGCCCACGGTCTGCATGCAGGCCGGCACCAGGGCCACGCCCTGACCGGCAGAGACCAGGGCCATGACGGTCAGCCACTGGCGCGCGGCATGCCGTGTATGGGGATGGATGCCGGCCTGCTGCAGACAGACGATGACGTTGTCGTAGTTAGCCGGCGCCACCTCGCGCGCAAACATGACAAAGGTATCCTGGGCCAGTTCGCGCAGGTCGATTTCGCCGCGCCGGGCCAGAGCATGGTCGCTGGGCAGGCAGCAGACAAAAGCCTCCTCGCCTATGGACAGCGTGCGTATATCGTCCTGGGGCGTGCCGATGTTGAGAAAGCCGCAGTCGATCTGCCCCCTGGCAATGGCCTGCAGCTGATCGCGCGTGGACATCTCGTGCAGGCATAGCTCGACCAGCGGGCGCTCGGCACGAAAAGCCCGGCAGAACCCAGGCACCTGCCGGTAGACCATGGACCCCGTGATGCCGATGTCCAGCCGCCCCTGCAGCCCCTGGGCCACGCCGCGCACCACCTCGGCCGCATGCTGGAGCTGAACCAGCACCTTGCGCGCCTCGTGCAAAAAGGCCTCGCCTGCGGGGGTGAGCTTCACGTTCTTGGCGTCGCGCTCCATGAGCATCGTGCCCAGATCCTGCTCCAGCGTCTTGAGCGCCATGCTCAGCGGCGGCTGGGTGATGCACAGGCGCTGGGCGGCCCGGCCGAAGTGCAGCTCCTCGGCCAGGACCACAAAGTAACGCAGCAAATGGGTTTTCATCATGTTTCGCTAAGTTTGGCCAAGACCATACTCGATGCGACAAGACGCCGGGAGTTCGCCTCGGTGGCTCATATGCCTCGCTCACCAACTCCTGCGGTCATGTAGCTGCAACAGAGAATTCAATTCAAATCAGCCTCTAGCCCTTTCACAGCATGCGCAAGCAGCTATCAAAAACAGCTATCAGATTTGTCGCCAGCGACAGAGGCCTTGCCGGCCACGCCGGGATTTCGCCCCGGCGGGCGACTCACTTTCTTGCTTGTGCAAGAAAGTAAGCAAAGAACACAACCCTACCGTCCGCGTCCCTGCGCTTCGCTACGGGCAAACCTGCGTCACGCCATTCAGACTGCGGTGCCGCCCAACTCGCTGCGCGGCACGCCGCTTCGCTCAGACAGACGGCGGCAAGTCAGTTCACGATGCAACGCTGTCCTGCGGCAGCGTTGCCCGCAGCCCGAACCGCGTGCCGCAGGCGCAGACACACGGGTAGATACGGGCGGCCTGCATGAGTTGCGACGAAGCCGGCCTCTGGCGCTTTAAAGATTGCGATAGCACCTACTAGTTTTCCAAAGAAGCTATCCCGCATCCGGTCTTGCCCCTTGTGCCCACGCCTGCGGCGGCAAGTTCTTGTGGCGCGCAGTTGCACCGCAGAGTGCAGCTGCATCGTCATCAAATTTGCGGCCGTTTGTCTGAGCGAAGCGGCTTGCCGCGAAGTGAGTTGGGCCGCACAGCCGCAAGAGCTTGACGACGCAGGTTGCCCGCAGGCACAGCCGGCGGGACGGGGGCAGCAGGGACTGTGTTCTTTGCTTACTTTCTTGCACAAGCAAGAAAGTGAGGCGGCAGGCGGGCCGAGACCCGCCCTCTGCAAACAAACCAAGCAGGTCATTAGCTTCGCTCACCATCTCCTGTTGCCAGGCAGCCGCAACACAGATTTCAAGGCAAATCAGCCTCTAGCCCAATCACAGAAAGCGCAAGCAGCTATCAGAAACAGCACCACTTCGTTTGCTTGACCTACCATCCCTTGCCGCTCGGCCGATCAATACGACTTGGGCAATCCCAGCACCTTCTCCGCAATAAAGCACATGATGAGTTGCGGGCTCACGGGCGCCAGGCGCGGAATCCACGACTCGCGCATATAGCGCTCCACATGGAACTCCTTGGCATAGCCCATGCCGCCGTGCGTGAAGATGGCGGTCTCGCAGGCCTTGGCACAGGCTTCGGCGGCCAGGTACTTGGCGGCATTGGCCTCGGCGCCGCAGGGCAGGCCCTTGTCATAGAGGAAAGCGGCCTTCTGCACCATCAGGTGTGCGGCCTCCAGCCCCATCCAGGCCTGGGCCAACGGGTGCTGCACGCCCTGGTTCTGGCCTATGGGCCGGTCGAAGACCACGCGTTCGTTCGCGTACTGAGTGGCGCGCGCCAGGGCCGCACGGCCCAGGCCCACGGCTTCGGCCGCAATCAGGATGCGCTCGGGGTTGAGGCCGTGCAAGATGTACGAAAAGCCCTTGCCCTCCTCACCGATACGGTCCTGCACCGGGATGCGCAGCCCGTCGATGAAGAGCTGATTGGTGTCCACGCACTTGCGGCCCATCTTCTCGATCTCGGTCACGGCGATGCGGCTGCGGTCCAGGTCGGTGTAGAACAGCGACAGGCCTTCGGTGCCCTGGCACTCCTCCACGGGCCTGGTGCGGGCCAGCAGCAATATCTTGTTGGCCACCTGGGCCGTGGAGATGAAGACCTTCTGCCCGTGCACCACATAGACATCGCCGTCGCGCACGGCACGGGTCTGCAGCTTGAGGGTGTTGAGTCCGGCATTGGGCTCGGTCACGCCGAAACAGGCCTTGTCCCGGCCAGCGATCAGCGGCGGCAGCCAGCGCTGTCTTTGTTCATCCGTGCCGAAGACCACGGCCGGGTGCAGGCCGAAGATGTTCATGTGCACGGCCGAGGCGCCCGACAGTCCGGCCCCCGTGGCCGAGATGGTGTGCATCATCAGAGCAGCCTCGGTAATGCCAAGACCCGCACCGCCGAACTCCTCAGGCATGGCAATGCCCAGCCAGCCGGCTTCGGCCAGGGCCTGGTGGAAGTCGTGCGGAAAGCCGCCGTCCCTGTCCTTCTTCAGCCAGTAGTCATCATCGAAAGGCGCGCAGGCCCGCTGCACGGCTTCGCGGATCTGTTCCTGCTCGGCGCTCCATAAAAAATCCATGGCGGCTTCTCTCTATCGGTTGAATTTCAATGAAATCCGCCTCAAGCGCCTGTCTCACAAGCGCTATCAGCTATTGTTTTTTATCAATCAGGTCGGCGCACGCGCGCCGGGTTCTCGCCATAGGGCGGGCTGTAGATGACCAGCAGACGCACGGGCTGGTCGCTGGTGACGCGAAACACATGCATGCAGTCCTCCGGGAAGAAGCAGGTATCGCCCGCCTGCATGGCAAAGCGCTCGGTCTGGCCCTGGCTTTCCACCTCCACCTCTGCCGTGCCGTCCAGCAGATAGCAGGCCTGCTCCATGCCCGGGTGGGCATGCGGCAGTGCACCGCCGCCTTTTTCCAGCGTTCCAAGCACCACTTCCATATGCTGCGCGCCGACATTGGCCTGGCTGACCAAGCGCCTGTTCACCGTGCCATGGTGGTTGGCGGGGCTGTATCCCTGTATGTCCTGCTCGCGGATCAGATAGCGGGGCATATGTCTGTCTCTCTTTTATCGTTGGATGATGAAGCCTGCATGCAGGCACCGCTGGCCTGCAGCGCGGCGATCTGCGCCTCGCCAAGACCTGCCTCGCGCAGCACCTGCAGCGTGTGCTGACCCAGCTGCGGCGCCGCGCTGGCCTCGCGGCCTGGGGGCGTGGCGCTCCACTGCGTGGGATTGGCCGTGGTGCGCAGCCGCCCCTCGCTGGGATGCTCGATCTCGCGCACAAAACCCGTGGCCGCATGGTGGGGGTCGGCCAGCAAGTCCTCGGGCGAAGCCATGGGCATATTCGGCACGTCGGCCGCATCGAGCAGCGCACGCCACTCGGCCGTGCTGCGCTCGCGCATCAGGCTCGCCACCTCGGCATAGACGGCATCGATATTCGCTGCGCGCTGGCCATGGGTGGCGAACATGGGCTCGCGCATGCGCTCGCCCTGGCCTATGGCCTGGAAAAAGCTGTGCCAGTGCTTGTCGTTGTAGATCAGCACGCAGAGATGGCCGTCGCTGGTGCGGTAGGGCTTGCGATGGCGCGTCAGCAGCCGCGCATAGCCGGCATCGCCCAGCGGCGGCTCGAAGCTCAGCCCGGCCATGTGATCGCCCAGGATGAACTGCGTCATGGCCTCGAACATGGGCACGACCACCGCCTGGCCCTGGCCGCTCTTCTCACGCGCATACAGCGCAGCGGTGACCGCATAGACCGCATGCAGGCCCGTGACCCGGTCTCCCAGCGTCATGGGCGCATAGGACGGCTCGCCCCCGCCGTACTGCTGGGCCAGCCAGGGCACGCCGGTCGCCCCCTGTATCAGATCGTCGTAGGCAGGCTTGGCCGCATAGGGGCCGGCCTGATCGAAGCCGCAGCAGCTCACATGGATCAGGCGCGGATGGCTCTGCTCCAGCGTCTGCCAGTCCAGCCCGAGTCTGGCCATGGCCTGGGGCCGCACATTGCTGATGAAGACATCGGCATCGGCCAGCAGCTGCAGCAGCGCCTGGCGTGCTGCGGCCTGCTTGAGATCAAGCACCACGGAGCGCTTGCCCTGGTTGGCCTGCAGAAAAATGGGGCCCATGCCGGGGTTGCGCATGGGGCCTACATGGCGCATGTTGTCGCCCTCGGGCGATTCCACCTTGATCACATTGGCACCCAGGGCGGCCAGAATCTGCGTGGCAAACGGCCCCATGATCACCGAGGTCATGTCCACGATCCTGACGCCGGCCAGGGGACCGGCTGATGTACCCGCTGTGTGACCCGCTGACGGGCCCGCTGTGCGGCCTGCAGCCTGACGGCTATCGCTATGCATGCTCGTCATCTCACTGCGCCTCGATGCCGGCCTGCTTGACCAGTTGCCCCCATTTGGCGAGCTGCTCCTTCACATAGAGCGCGAACTCGTCGGGTGTGGCCGTGGGCCAGACTTCGAAGCCGACCTGGGCCAGTTGCTCCTGCACGGCCTTGTCCTTGAGGATGAGCTGCAGCTCGCCGTTAATGCGCTCGGCTATGGCCTTGGGCATGCCTGCCGGGCCGAAGATGCCGTTCCACGAGGTGATGTCGAAGCCCGGCAGCGTCTTGCCGATGGCGGGCACATTGGGCAGCAGCTGCGACCCCTTGGCCGCCGTCACGCCCAGCGTGCGCACGCGCTCGGTCTTGAGCGTGCCCCAGGCCGAACCCAGATCGGCCACATACATCTGGATCTGGTTGCCCATCACATCGGTCAATGCCTGCGGGCTGGACTTGTAGGGCACGCCGGTGATCTGCGTACCCGTGATGTATTTGAAGGTTTCCGAAGCCACCAGCGAGGTGCTGTTGGGCGTGCCGTAGGAGAGCTTGTCCGGATGCGACCTGGCATAGGCAATCAGCTCGGCCACGGTCCTGGCCGGCACCGAGGGATGGACCACCAGCGCGAACGGCAGCTCGCCCACGCGGGCCACGGGCGTGAAGTCCTTGATGGGGTCGTACTTGAGCCCCTTGACCAGCCAGGGATTGGCCGAATGCGAGGTGTTGGTGGTCATGAACAGCGTATAGCCGTCCGGCTTGGCCTTGACCACATGCGCGGCTGCAATCTGGGCATTGGCCCCGGCCCGGTTGTCCACCACCACGGGCTGCTTGAGTCGCTCGCCCAGCTTGTTGGCCACCACGCGCGCCACCGCATCGGTGCCGCTGCCCGCGGCAAACGGCACCACCAGCGTGATGGGGGCTGCGGGATAGCTCTCCTGAGCCAGCACCGTCCCGCCAAAGCCCATGCTCATGGTGGCTGCCAGGCCTGCGCTCGCACAGGCGCGCAGTAAGAATCGCTTGTTCATGCTTGTCTCCTTGTTCAGGCTGCGGCACCTGTATCCGGTGCCTGCACTGCATGCTGAAGCGTTCAATGATTCAAGTCCAATTGTTTAAACCGCATGAATGATTTGATTTGCGAATCATTAAATCCAGCTGGACATTCCCAGCCGCTGCGCACGACGCCTCGCCTTCCCCCTCTACACGAAAAAATGAGCCGGATTTGTACCTGCGTCCCCAGCCCTTATGCCCTTGAGGTGGCGGCAGCGGCCCGCTCTGGCCAGGCCCAGAGACGTCGAGATCGGCGGAGCTTTTGGCGGCGAGAGCGGCTCGGACGCCTGGAAGCAATACATATGCTGCACTAGCAACGCCATCAGCTATTCACGCGAGCTGGCGCTGACGCAAGGCATTCAGCTTGAGCAAATAGCTGGAGCGGATACGGCGTTGAAGCGTCGCTCAATGGCAGACTGTCGCCTTGTTTCTTCTGTATTCCTCTGACCATGGCCGAGCCTCTCAAGCACCCCGGCATCGACATCGAGTTCCATGCCGACCCGTCTCTTTTGCTGGCGCCCTTCGATATCTATGATCGGGAAGAGTCTCTGGGTCAGGAACTCGCTGCCTATGATCCCAACGATCCCAAGCAATTGCTGCAGTTGCTCGATCGCTATTTCTTTCCCTGCTGTGAGCAGGCTTCATGGAGCACTGCGCATAAAGTGATGCTGACCCGGTCATTGCAAGCCGCCTTGCAAAGCCTGCAATACGACTTTGCAGCCCCACTGGAAGACAGCCACGACGACTGCTTCTACCTGCCCGCAACCTGGCAGATTCAGGCTCCTCGACAGTTCTTCCTGAACGCTTATTCGATCCTGCTGAAACGCTGGGCTGCAGAATTCGCCGCAGCAGGCTTCAGCCCCATGCCTGCCGAGAATCTACGACACCTGGCATGACAGCTGCCAGTCGCGCCCGGGCCTCAGTGATACGCGCCAAACAGCGCTGATGAACAACGAAACGAGGCGATAAGGCCTGATGCCCTACAGCGCTGTCACAAAACGGTGATTGAACTTGGGCCCCACTCGGGGGAGAATGCCTTATTACCGCTTTCGCTCAGGTGCTGTCATGGACCATATCCACTCCACGCCCACCCACCAAGCTCTGGATGTCGCTCCTTACGGAGCCAGGCTTCCTGCCGCTCACTCGAGCGTGCTCTTCAAGGCGGAAGATCTGGAAGTCATTCGCGTCGTGCTGCGCTCGGGCCAGTCGCTGCCGCCGCATCGCGTGCCTGGCAGCGTCAGTCTGCAATGCCTGGAAGGTCGGCTCGAAGTTCTCATCGGCCAGACCGTGCATGAGCTGGGCCCCAAGCAACTCATGCATCTGCCAGCCAATATGCCCCATGCCGTACGCGCCATGGAAGACTCGTCTGCGATTGCCACCATCGTGCTCTGTGAGGCCTGAAGAATTTCTATCGAACAGGCAAAAACTGCATGAAAGGGCCGGCAAGCAATCCCTGCGCATAGCCGATGACGGAGCGCCGGTAGCGCTCGGTGGTGTAATCCGCCACCAGATCCAGCCGGCCGATGATCTTTCCCATCTCGCGCTCGAAGCTCAGGTTGCGCCCCTCTTCCGCTATCTGATTCGATAGCAGCAAGGGCTTTCCACCGGGAGCTTTACGCGAGTTGAGAATCCAGTTGGCAATTTCCAGATTGCGCGCTGCATTGAAGACATGCTGCGGATCCAGTCCGTCGATCAGCGTGAAGCTGGTGCGCCCGCCATGCGCGGTGATCAGCATGTCGGCTGCTGCATGGACGAAGGCCGCGACCCGGTCCCCTGCGAACTCGGGCTGCAAGGCCAGGGACAGCGCTGCCACATCGCGCTTGTCCTGCAGTTCATGCCAGGGCTGGCGCTCCATGACGGCAATGCGCACATAAGTCATGGCCGCCTCCCGGCTGGAGGCGGTCTTTTTCCATTCGGCGGGGTTGCGGCGATAGAGCTTGTCCATGATGAGAAACAGGCTCTCCAGATTTTCCTTCATGGCCAGCGTTGCCATGCGGTTGCTGTCGGACTGCAGCAGCTCGCGCGAGTGAAAGTCCTCGCCCTTCACTTCGCCGTGATTCGTGGGGGCACTGGAACAAGCGGCCAAAGCGCAAAGCACAAGCCCTGACAGCAGCCACCGCCCCATGAGCGGGCGAGCACGCAGGAAATCGCGCGTGCAGTGGCCTGCGGCGGCATGGGGCAAAGCTCGTGCGGCTGTCATGCTACAAACATAACAGCAGATGCAACGTGTTCAATCACGCCAGAGGCGCGCGATTGTTATCAATCGTGAACAAAGCCCGGGCCCGTTCACCGGCCAGGACGCTATTTGCGCAGCTGCCGGAGGATCTGCTCCAGCACCTTCCATGGCTCGGTCTGGTCGGCCATCGCCACGGGCACGCGCAGCTTGCTGCTGGTTGCCTGCTGCGGCGAAAACAGCAGGCCCGGTGCCAGCAGCAGATTGCTCAGCGCCGCCTGACGCGCCAGAACCTCGGTGTCCACGCCGCAATCGACCCAGGCAAAAGTGCCGGCCACGGGTTCGTACTCCGCATGGCAGCCCAGCGCTTCGAGCTTGCGCAGGCAACGCCCGCGCGCGCGGTCCACGCGCTCGCGCAGCCGGTCCACATGCTTGCGAAACGAACCGTCGGCCAGAATATGGTGCACGATCTGCTCCGCCGGCAGCGAAGAGGTCAGGCCTGCCAGCAGCTTCATGTCGGTCAGGCGGTGCACATACTCGGGTTTGGCCGCGATATAGCCCACGCGCAGGCCGCCCGACAAGGTCTTGGAATAGCCCCCCACCAGAATCACGCGCTGCAATCTGTCCATGGCCGCCAGCCTCAGCGGCATGGCGCCCAGGAATTCGGCATAGGTGTCGTCCTCTACCAGCAGGAAATCATGGCGCTCGGCAATGCGCAGCACCTCGTGGGCCACGCCGGCAGACAGGCTCAGCCCCGTGGGATTGTGTACCGCCGTGTTGAGGATGAAGAGCTTGGGCTTGTGGCTCTGGGCCAGCGATGCCAGGGCAGCCACATCGGGCCCGCCGGGCAGGCGCGGCACGCCGACCACATTCACACCCATGTACTTGAGCCGCCCGAAGATCAGGAACCAGGCCGGATCTTCGACCAGCACGGTATCGCCGGGCTTGAGAAAGCAGCGCACGACCAGATCCAGCCCGTGGGTCACCCCGCCCACCGTCATGAGATTGGCCTCGGGATGGGCCGGCACCTCCTGGGCTTGCAGATTCGAGGCGATCTGCTGGCGCAATGGCAGAAAGCCCTGTGGATGGCCATAGCTGAGAAAGCTCTGCTCGGCCCGCGCAT
This sequence comes from Comamonas sp. wu1-DMT, assembly GCF_040187805.1. NCBI lineage: Bacteria > Pseudomonadati > Pseudomonadota > Betaproteobacteria > Burkholderiales > Comamonadaceae > Comamonas > Comamonas sp. wu1-DMT. Next base: position 220,220 of record NZ_JBANEM010000007.1, on the reverse strand, counting down.
TGTTACGGGTGATGGCGCGCATGGCGCCCGTGATCAGGCCTTGATCCATCCAGCTCGAAGGCAAACAGCCCGCCCCCCCCGGTGCCCGCGCTGTCATCACGAAAAATGCCGCGCAGCAGATAAGCGGTGTCGAAGTCCGCCGGCTGCGCCGAGGCGGCAGCAACGGCGGCAGGCTCCATCACGCGGCGCTGGGCCGCTACATAAAAACCGCTGCCGCGCCGCGATTGCACCAGGCCCTGGGCAGCCAGCTTGTCGTAGGCCTGGACCACGGTGTCGCGGCTGACACCTGCGCTTTCCGCCAACGCCCGCACCGAAGGCAGGCGCACGCCCACACGCAGGCCGTGGTTGCGGATCAGCCCGCCGAAATGCTCGACCAACTGCTCCACCAGTCCCACCGCACTGGAGCGCATGGGCTGCCAGCCCAGGGATGCCGTAGCGGCCACAGGCAAGGCTGCCGGGGTCGCTGCCCTGCCGTCGATATGAGCATCCAGCATGAAGTGCTTCCTCAAAGTGTCAGGTCAATTAGAGCAGGCCAGCTCATCAACTGGCCTGCAAAAGTGTACTGATAGTGTACCGACTACAGATCTTAGTATAGAGGCACAACGCTTATGCAGCCCCAAGGTTCACCATGTCATTTCTGCCTGAATCCTCTGCCTTCATCCTGCCATTGGCCATGTTTGCCTTTGTCAGCTCCGTGACGCCTGGCCCCAATAATGTGATGCTGACGGCCTCGGGGGCCACTTTCGGCTATCGCCGCAGCGTGCCGCATATGCTGGGCATCTGTCTGGGCGTGGTCATCATGGTGCTGCTGATCGGCGCGGGCCTGGGCAAGTTGTTCGAGGCCGAGCCCCGCATCTACACCCTGCTCAAATATGTGGGCGCGGCCTATCTGATCTGGCTGGCATGGAAAATCGCCCGTGCCGGCGGCGTGGACCAGGGCCAGTCGGGCAGCCGCCCGTTCAGCTTCTGGCAGGCAGCTGCCTTCCAGTGGGTCAATCCCAAGGCCTGGATCATGGCCGTGGGCGTGGTGGCGACTTACACACCGCGCGAAGGCTTTTTCGTCAATCTGATGTTGTCGGCCCTTGTTCTGGGCCTGGTCAACTACCCCAGCATCAGCGTCTGGACCCTGTTCGGCAGCACCGTGGGGCGCGCACTGCGTACTCCACAGGCACTGCGCATGTTCAACGGCGTGATGGCCGGCCTGCTGCTGCTGTCGCTGGTGCCCATCTTTGCCGAGCATGTCTAAACTCGGTCCATGCAATATGACATACGCCAACTGACCGAGTCCGACCTTTGCAGTTATCGCGCCCTGCGCCTGCAAGCCCTGACAGAATGCCCCACCGCCTTCGGTGCCACACCTGCCAGCGAACGGGCACTCGGCGATGCGCAGATACTGAGTCGTTTCGGCAGCACGCCAGGCCAAGCCATGTGGGGAGGCTTTGACGCAGACGGCAGACTCTGCGCCACCCTGGGCATGTATCGCGAGCAGGGAGAAAAGACTGCGCACAAGGGCAATCTCTTTGCCATGTACGTGGCTGCGGCGGCCCGAGGCCAAGGCCTGGCCCGCCGCCTGCTGGAGACGGCTGTTGAGCACGGCAGAGCGCTGAACTTGCGACAGCTGATGCTGGGCTGCAATGCCGGCAACGGCAACGCACTACGCTTGTATGAGCAGGCAGGTTTTAGCGAATATGGGCTGGAGCCTGCGGCCCTGTATGTGGACGGCGAGTATTTCGACGAGGTGCTGATGGTGATGAAGCTGGACTAGTCCGCACCGCACCGGCCCGTTCCAGCTGGCATGCTTGAACAAGCGGCTTGGCTCAGCGCGCCTGCATCGCAATGATCTGCCGCGCCAGACCGGCGATGGCCTCATCCGAGAGCTGGTCTGTCTCCAGAACCTGGCGCCGGGGCCATTGCTCGAAGTGATTCGACTGGGAGCGCTCGTAGTGCGGGTCGTAGTGGCGCAGCATCAGCTCCTCGAACAGCGAAGGCAGCTCCCCGGCCCGAGCCCATTGCTGCCAGCGGCCCACGGTCTCCTTGCCCTGCAGCTCCTTGAGCCAGCCCAGCTTGGTGGCCAGCACTTCGGGATCGTCCCCAAGGTAGGCATAGTCGCGCAGCAGATAGGAAAGGCGTGCGGCGGTCGTCGCACGCACCTCGATGACCGGAGCCTTGTGCAGATGCTGCACCAGCACCAGCGGCAGGCCGACGCGGCCGATCTTGGCGCTCTCGCCTTCCAGATAGACGGGACGCGAGAGATCGAAGGTCTCCAACTGCTCGGCAATCAGGGTCTCGAAACGCTTCTGGCTGGGCTGCTCGATACCAGGCAGACCGCCCAGCAAGGAGCCCTTGTGGCTGGCATAGCCCTCCAGGTCCAGCACCTGCTCTCCGCTTTGGGCCAGCGCATGCAGTACGCGGGTCTTGGCCGAGCCGGTGGCACCGCAGAGCACGCGCATCTGCAGCTTAGGCACCAGGCTTTCAAGCTGCGCAATCACATGGCCGCGAAACGCCTTGTAGCCGCCGGCCAGTTGCTGGGCATCCCAGCCGACCAGACGCAGCCAGGTCACCATGGAGCCGCTGCGCAGGCCGCCGCGCCAGCAATAGACCAGGGGCTTCCAGTTGGCAGGCTTGTCGGCAAAGGTTTCGCGCAGATGGCGCGCCAGATTGGCCGACACATAGGCCGCCCCCAGACGCTTGGCCTCAAAAGGGCTGACCTGCTTGTAGATGGTGCCGATCTCGGCACGCTCGGCATTGCTCAGTACCGGACAGTTGATGGAGCCGGGGATATGGTCCTGCTCAAACTCGGCAGGCGAGCGAGCATCGATCAGGGCATCAAACTGGTGACGTTCGGGAACGCGAACGGGCTGGCGGTGGGACACGGCAGACTATCCATGGCTGCGCCTGACGGCCTGCATGGCTGCCAGGCAATGGCGTGTGGTCGGGCGCAAAGCGGGAATCGCGACAATGCGGCGATTCGACCTGAGGCTCGGCAACATGAAAAACCTGCAGTCTCATCTCAAGATGAAGCCCGGCAGGCCACGAAGCAAGGGCGTGGATCGAGCCTCGATACGCACAACGGTTGCGGCAATATTTTCCGCAACAGTCATTCCCTGTGTAGGAGGTATTTTCGCAGATATGCGGGGCTGCTTCAGCCACGGCCCCAAAACTGCACAGGGCGCAGCTGCTTGCACAACTGCGCCCTGTGTGAGGTCAAGTCAAGCTCCAGCACTTATGCGTCAAGCGCCTAAAGCTATCAGAATGATCAGGCCTGGCTATCCTGGCGCGCAAAGTATTCGCGCGTGAGCTGCACGATCACGGGTGAGAGCAGCAGCAGCGAGATCAGATTGGGAATCGCCATCAGCGCGTTCAGCGTATCGGCGACCAGCCAGGCAAAGTCCAGCGTGGCCACGGCACCCACAAAGGCGCTGATGGTCCAGAGGATGCGGAAGGGCTTTTCACAGATGGTGCCGACCAGATAGGTCCAGCATTTTTCACCGTAATAGGCCCAGCCCAGAATCGTGGTGAAGGCAAACACCGACAGCGAAACGGCCAGCACATATTTGCCCACGCCGGGCATGGCGGCCTCGAAGCTCTGGGTGGACAGCACGGCCCCGGTTGCGCCGGAATTCCAGACGCCGCTGACCACGATGGCCAGCCCGGTCATGGTGCAGACGATGATGGTGTCGATGAAGGTGCCCATCATGCCTACCAGCCCCGAGAAAACGGGGTCTCGCGTGGCACCCGCAGCCTGGGCGATGCCGGCCGTGCCCAGGCCCGCTTCGTTGGAAAAGATGCCGCGTGCCACGCCCATGCGGATGGCCATCAGCACCGTCGATCCCAGAAAGCCGCCCGTTGCCGCCGTGGGGCTGAAGGCCTGCTCGAAGATCAGTGCAAACGCCGCCGGAATGCGGTCGAAGTACACGCCCAGCACATAGAGCACGCAGATCACATAGGCCACGCACATGGCAGGCACCAGCTTTTCGGCCACCGCGCCGATGCGGGTGATGCCACCCAGCACCACGGCGCCGGTAAGCACGGCCAAGCCCAGGCCTGTGATCCAGCTCTCCAGGCCGAAAGCCGTGTGCATGGCCGATGCAATACCGTTGGACTGCACCATGGAGCCGATGCCGAAACCGGCCAGACCGCCAAAGATGGCAAACAGCGTACCCAGCCATTTCCACTTGCTGCCCAGACCGTTCTTGATGGCGTACATCGGGCCGCCCACCCACTGGCCGTGGTCGTTTTTCTCGCGGTACTTCACCGCCAGCACCACCTCGCCATACTTGGTAGCCATGCCCAGCAGCGCCGTCATCCACATCCAGAACAGTGCGCCCGGGCCGCCCACGGCAATGGCCGTGGCCACGCCGGCAATATTGCCCGTGCCCACGGTGGCGGACAGTGCCGTCATCAGCGCAGCATAGGGAGTGATGTCGCCATCTGCCTTGTCGCCGGGACGGCGGCTGCGCCAGATCATGCGAAAGCCGCGCACGATGTTGCGCAGCGGCATGAAGCCCAGGCGGATCTGCAGATAAAAACCCGTGCCGAGAATCAGCACGATCATGGGAACGCCCCAGACAATATCGTTGAGGGCTTTGAAGAGTTGGGTTAACCAGTCCATTGAGTGTCGTCTGCCGCAGCCAGCTTTCGCCTGCGGTCCATTGAATGGCAACAGTCCCGGAACATGTCTTTCACCCATGAGCGGCGAGTGCGGCAACCGCAAGAGGCCCGTGTGAGGCCCACGCACAGCGCACTATTCCTGTTTGCCGGTTGGCAAAGCGCCCTACTTTAATCCAGTCTGCGATCGCTTTTGGGCTGCCGCGGCCTATGACTCGCACAAGTGCGCAAAATCACGGTCAGTATCTTCACGGCACTCACTTGCGCGGGCGCAGCAGCATTTCATCGCCGCTCATCTGCACATCGAAGAAGCGCAGAAAGTTCTGGCCCAGCAAGGCGTCTTCGCTGTCGTCGCCCGTATAGCCCGTGCCCACGCGCACGTCGCGCACACGCAGGCTGGCGATACGGACCTCGTCGGCGGTGACGATGCGGCCGTCGCGTTCGCCGTTGGCCGTGCGAAAACGTACCTTCTCGCCACCCTCCAGACCGGCACGCTCGGCCAGCGCATCGGTCACGCTGACCGAGGTGGCACCGGTATCGACCATAAAGGTGACGGGCTGATCGTTGACATAGCCCTTGACACGGAAATGCCCGTCCATGCCGCGCTCTATGCGCACCGTGCCGTCGGCCATGACCTTGGCCTGGGCCGGCTTGAGGAAATGCTGCATGGCCAGATACATCGCAGCCATGACCACCAGCCAGAACAGCAGAAACAGCATGGTGCTGCGCCGTGCCACGGATTGCGGGGAAGGCTCGGACTCTGGCGAGGACTGGGGCGGCGGCGTGACATTCAGGCGCATGGGCAGGCAAACAAGCTGAGGACAATGCGGCCATTTTGCCAAGACCGGCGCCAAGGTCATACCCAACCATTACGGCGCCAGCGCCGCTACCGCGCTTACATTGAAGCTTGTTTGCAAATCTACCGGCCTGCAAGGTCGCCCAATATGAACACATCCAAGCTGCCCGCCCTGGTGCTGCACTATATTTTCGATCCTCTGTGCGGCTGGTGCTATGCCGCCGCCCCGCTGGTCAAGGCCGCGCGCGAAGTGCCCGGCATCGAGGTTCAATGGCATGCCGGCGGCATGCTGACTGGCGCCCACACGCGCACCATCACCGCAGACTGGCGTGACAAAGTCATGCCCAGCGACCAGCGCATTGCCGAGATGACGGGCCAGCCTTTTGGCGATGCCTATCTCAACGGCCTGCTCAATGACATTGGCGCGCCGCTGGACTCCGAGCCCCCAACCACGGCCCTGCTGGCCGCCGAAGCGCTGGCAGGCAAGGGCCTGGAGATGCTGGCTGCCGAGCAGAAAGCCCACTATGTGGAAGGCCGCCGCATCAGCGAGCCCGCCGTGCTGCGCGAGCTGGCAGCCGGCATCGATCTGGACAGCGCGGCCTATGACGCAGCCTACGCCGAGCAAAGCGGCGCGGCCACGCAAAAGCATATCGCCGAAAGCCGCGAATGGCTGGGCATGGTGCAGGGCCAGGGCTTTCCCACCCTGGCCCTGGAGTTCGACCACCCCGAGCAGGCCGGCCAACGCGCCGTGCAGCGCATCGAAATCGGCGAATGGCTGGGCGATGTCGACGGCTGGAAGCAGCAACTGGCCGCCTGGGCCGAGCAGATTGCCGAGCTCAATCAGCAGCAGGCCGGCGACACCGACACCAGTGGCGACCCCAGTTGCGGCCCCGACGGCTGCGAGCTGCCACCGCGCTGAGCGGCGTAGCCTGCGCGGCACACGCCTGCGCGGCAGATACTCTTTTATTCATAGCTTGCAGCGCTTGATATTTAAAGATTTCAGGCATTATTCAATCTAAATTCCTTATCTATTAAGTGCAAGCAGCTATCTTTTTTAATCCTTCTGCCGACGACTCCGCACCCTGACGCTATTGCCTTCGCTATTGCGGCAGGGCATAGGCGATCACATAGTCACCGCGCTTGGGCGACTGGCGTGCGCCACCGGCGGTGATCACCACATACTGCCTGCCGGTTCTGGGCGAGACATAACTCATCGGCCCGCCCTGGCTACCCACGGGCAGGCGCGAGCGCCAGATCTCCTTGCCGTTGGCGCTGTCGAAGGCGCGCAGATAAAAGTCCTGTGTGCCAGCGAAGAACACCAGCCCTGACTTGGTGACCATGGAGGGACCCAGCGTGGGCATGCCGATGGGAATTGGCAGCCACATGGGAATGCCCAGAGGACCGGTGTCACGCACCGTGCCCACGGGCACCTGCCATTTGATCTGCCGCGATTTCAGATCCACGGCCGTCATGGTGCCAAAGGGCGGCTTCTGACAGGGAATGCCCAGCGGCGACAGAAAGCGCTGGCGCATGGCACCAAACGGCGTGCCCTCCTGGGGCACGGCCCCCATCTCGATGCCGCTGGCGCCGGGCTTCATATCGGCGCGCGCGATCATGTAGTTCGCCAGACCCAGGCGCATATCGTTGACGAACATAGTCTGGCTGATCGGGTCTATGGAGACGCTGCCCCAGTTCATGCCGCCCAAGGAACCGGGAAACTGCAGCGTCGGCCCCATGCCCGGCGGCGTGAACACGCCTTGATGCTGCATGTCCTTGAAGGCAATCCGACACAGCAGTTGGTCGAAAGGCGTGGCGCCCCACATATCGGACTCCTTGAGAGTCTGGTTGCCGATATTGGGCATGCCCGTGGAATGCGGCTGGGTCGGCGCATAGCGCTCGCCGGGTACATGGCCTTGCGGCACGGGCAGCTCCTGCACCTCTGCCAGAGGCTCGCCGGTCTCGCGGTTGAGCATGAAGATCATGCCCTGCTTGGTCACCTGCAGCAGCGCGGGGTCCACCCCGCCCTGGGCATTGCTCACATCGACCAGAGCGGGCTGGGACGGAATGTCGAAGTCCCACAGATCGTGGTGCACGGTCTGGTAGAGCCAGCGCGGCTTGCCGGTCCTGATGTCCATGGCCACGATGGCGGAGCTGTTCTTCTCCATCTCCGCTGTGCGCTGGGCCGCATAGAAGTCCGGCGTCGCATTGCCCGTGCCCAGATAGGCCAGGCCCAGCCTGGCGTCATAGGACATGCCGCCCCAGACATTGGGCGAGTTGCGCGTATAGGTCTGTCCCTGCGGCGGCGGCCCGGTGATGTCGGGATTGCCCGGGTCCCAGGCCCAGACCAGCCTGCCGCTGTGCACATCGAAGGCTCGCACCACGCCCGAGGGCTCGTCGGTCGAGAAATTGTCAGCCACGCGCCCACCCACGATCACCAGGTTCTCGGCCACCAGCGGCGCCGAGGTCTGCTGATACCAGCCCTGCTTGACCTCGCCCATGCCCTGGGTCAGATCCAGCACGCCGTCCTTGCCGAAGTCGGTGCATGGCTTGCCCGAATCGGGATCGAGCGCGATCAATCGCGCATCGATGGTGGGCAGAAACAGACGACGCCTGCAGCCTGGCGCAACATCTCCGGGCTTGCCGAGGGCACCCGAGGCCTTGATTGCGGCCTCATTGCCATCGAAGTAACCCAGACCTCTGCAGCGCTGCCAGTTGGGTGACTTGGCCTCGGGGTCGAATTTCCACTTCTCCTCGCCCGTGTCCACATCCAGCGCCAGCACCTTGCCGTAGGCCGTGCAGACATACAGGCGGTCCCCGATCTGCTGCGGCGTGTTCTGGTCTTCGGCACCCGAGCCCGTGCTCTGTGGCACATCGCCGGTGCGTGCCGTCCAGGCCACGGCCAGCTTGTCGACATTGTCCCGGCTGATCTGCTCGACAGCAGCAAAGCGCTGTCCTGCGGGGCCCTGCCCCCAGTCCGTCCAGTCCGAGGCCTTGATCTCCATGGAGCCGACCGACGGCACCTCGGTGACCTCGGGGGCAATCACGCCCTTGGGCGAGAAGGCACTGACGGCCGTCGCGACGATGCCCAGGCCCAGCACCACCACCGACACTGCGGCTCCCAGGCGGCCATAATCGTTCATGACCAGCTTGCCCGCCTCAAGCTGCGCATAGCCCAGGGCCACCAGCAGGCCCAGCACGGCAAACACCATCAGACGCGAAACCAGCGGCCAGAACTCCCAGCCCGCATCCCACCAGGCCCAGACCAGGGTCAGCACAAAGGCCAGCGCATAGAGATGGGCGCCGGCCCTGCGCCGCGCCAGCAGCAGTGTGGCCGATGCCAGCATCGCCAGCCCCATCAGCACAAAGTACCAGCTACCTCCCTTGCCGAGCAGAATGCCGCCGCCTATGGTCAGGTACAGACCCATGAGCAGCATCAGCAACCCCACTGCAAGCCAGTACCAGCGCCCGTCATTGGATGAAGGAGCCATAGCCTCACCTGAAATTAATTGCCATTTGTGTATTGCACGCCTTAACGCCGATACACATCGACATACTTTCGAGGCTTTGCACGCCAGCCTCAGGACTACAAGCGCCAGGTAAGAAGGTATAAAAAAACCGCACCGTTGAAACGGTGCGGCCGCTGAGATGGCAGTGCCGGCAGATCTTCAAAGCTGCCAGGCAGGCGGCTCAGCTCAGTCCATCATCGAGATCACCACATCCCCGAAGCCCGAGCAGGACACCTGGGTCGCACCGTCCATCAGACGGGCGAAGTCATAGGTCACATGCTTGCTCTGGATGGCTTTTTCCAGCGACTCGACGATCAGATCCGCAGCCTCGCGCCAGCCCATATGGCGCAGCATCATCTCGGCGCAGAGAATCATGGAGCCGGGGTTCACATAATCCTTGCCCGCATAGCGCGGCGCCGTGCCATGGGTGGCTTCGAAGCAGGCAATGCTCTCCGACAGGTTGGCACCGGGCGCAATGCCGATCCCGCCCACCTGCGCGGCCAGCGCATCCGAGATGTAGTCGCCGTTGAGGTTGAGCGTGGCCACCACCGAATATTCGGCCGGACGCATCAGAATCTGCTGCAAGAAGGCGTCGGTGATCGAGTCCTTGATGACGATGTCCTTGCCCGTCTTCGGGTGCTTGATGCGGCACCAGGGGCCGCCGTCGATCAGCTCGGCACCGAACTCGCGCTGCGCCAGGGCATAGCCCCAGTCACGGAAAGCGCCTTCCGTGTACTTCATGATGTTGCCCTTGTGAACCAAGGTCACACTGGGCTTGTTGTTGTCGATGGCGTACTGGATGGCCTTGCGCACCAGGCGCTCCGTACCCTCGCGCGAGACGGGCTTGATGCCGATGCCCGAGGTTTCGGGAAAGCGGATCTTGTTGGCGCCCATTTCCTTGGCCAGGAAGTCGATGAGCTTTTTCGCCTTCTCGCTGCCGGCCGCGTATTCGATGCCCGCGTAGATGTCCTCCGAGTTCTCGCGGAAGATCACCATATTCGTCTTCTCGGGCTCCTTGAGCGGCGAAGGCACGCCCTTGAAGTACTGCACGGGGCGCAGGCAGACATAAAGATCCAGTTCCTGGCGCAGCGCCACGTTCAGCGAGCGGATGCCGCCGCCCACTGGCGTGGTCAGCGGGCCCTTGATGGACACGGCATAGTCGCGCACCGCGGCCACGGTTTCCTCGGGCAGCCAGACATCGGGGCCGTAGATGCGCGTGGCCTTCTCACCCGCATACACCTCCATCCAGGCAATCTTGCGCTGCCCGCCATAGACCTTGGCAACGGCTGCGTCTGCCACCTTGCGCATCACCGGCGTCACATCAACACCGACACCATCGCCCTCGATGAAGGGAATGATGGGTTGGCTCGGAACATTCAGTGTCTTGTCCGCGTTGACGCTGATCTTCTCCCCTTGCGGCGGAACCTGGATGTGCTGGGACGTGCTCATGTTGTGGAATCTCCTAGTCTTGAATACTGCGCGGTGGCGCACCTTTTTGGTGCTATTTTGTTGCCCCCGATTTTGGCACCTTGCTCTAAGCAAATTTTAAGAAATACAGCATAAAAACCTGTCAACGGCGGCACAGAGCTGCCGTTGAGAGGGTGTGGGGGACAGATGGGCTGCTCCTCACTTCAACCTGAAACCTGGCATTGCCGCATCTTTAGGAAATTGGCATATATGAAAAAACTACTCGCTGTCCTGATTGCTGGTTCGTTCGCTGCTGGCGCTTTTGCTCAAGCCGCCGCGCCGGCGCAGCCTGCCACACCTGCCGCAACAGCAGCGGCGCCCACCGTCAAGCATATGAAGGCCAAACCTGCCAAAAAGCATCATATGCAGCACAGCAGCAAAAAGATGCACAAGCCAGCCTGATCGCGCGCTGAAAGCCGGTCTGGCGATACCGGCACGCCATGCTTCTGTACGCCGGACCTGACTCACGCCAAAGCCTGCCGAACGGAAAGTTCTGCAGGCTTTGCATTTTGCAGACCGGCTCCGGCCGCCTATTTGCGACAGCGATTTGCACCGCAACCCACGCGGATTGCTATAGGCTTGTGACTTCCGACTTCCTGTTTGGCATGCAAGGCTCATGAAGAACCTCCCCACCAAGACAATCCCCAAATCCGGCTGGCGCGCCCCGCTGCTGGCCCTGGCCTGCAGCGCCCTGCTGGGCCTGTTCGGCAACCCGGCCATGGCCCGCGACGAAGGTCAGCCGCAGACGAATCTGCGCCGCATCGATCTGACGGCCGGCATGTACCGCATCGACACCCAACTGGCCATCACGCCGCAGCAGCGCGAAATCGGTCTCATGTTCCGCAAGGAGATGCCGCAACAGGAAGGCATGCTCTTCGTCTTCGAAGTACCCGGCGTGCAGTGCTTCTGGATGCGCAACACCATCTTGCCGCTGACAGCGGCCTTTGTGGCCGATGACGGCACCATCGTCAATCTGGCCGACATGAAACCCATGAGCGAAGACTCCCACTGCTCGGCCAAGCCCGTGCGCTATGTGCTGGAGATGAACCAGGGCTGGTTTGCCAAGCGCGGCATCAAGGCTGGCACCAAGCTGGGCGGCGCGCCCTTCAATCGCTAAGCACCGCCGGAATCAGCATCCGTCATGCTCTACCAGCCGCAGTTTCCACAGGCACTGAGCGATATCGCTGTTGCACTGCTGCGGAGATTGGACAAATCGCAAGCGCTTGAGTCCTGCCCCGGCTTCACGGTAAGCATCAATGGCGAATTGCTGCATGCACCCTACCGCGTGTACTACGACGAACGTGAGCTGCAGCAATGCATTCAAGAAAGCAGCGGCCCCACACAGCAACTGGCCCTGTGCCTGGGCAGCCGCCACGCCAACGGTAAAGTGCGCGAAGCCTGTCTGCGCCAGTTGCTGTCGTATGACTGCGACTGGGTACTGCCGTTTTTGGTCCGCGCGGCTGGCGAGTATGTACTGGAAATTGCCGAGCATCTGGCAGCCCAGACTCATAGACTTTTGCCAAACAGCTACGGGCATTTTGCTGCCGAAAACCCCGAATTTGTGATTACCTGCAAGCAGCAGGCCGCCAGTTACTGGGACTGCCACCACCGCCAACGCTATCCGCTGCTGCGTCAGCACCCAGGCATACGATTCCTGCGCTGGGTTGACGAGGCCAGACGGTCACTGCCCCACGCCGATTGATGCCACTCTGCGCAGAACACGCGGACTATGTCGATAGCGGCTGCGCGCTGCCGGTGGGAGCACGCTCTTGAGCATTCGGTAATCGCAGGCACCAAAGTACTGAAAGTTGCGCCGACCTTCGCGCAGCGTCATGTGGTTAGGGCCTGAGTATTCATCCGGGCAGTCCACATCCCAGCCACTGTCTTCCCAGAAGCAGACGCTGCAGATGCTGTACTCGCCACGCTCATCCAGCGAGAAGTAGTCGCAGCACGGGCACTGATACAGCGACATGGAGCACCTTTCATAAATTCGAATGAAATCAAGCTACAGCGCTTATTCATCATACACATACAGCTTCTATTTATATAGCAACTACTGAGGCCGGACACAAAAAAGCCGGAGACCTTTTCAGGTCCACCGGCTTTTTATGAGGCATTGCCTGCACGCAGACGGGGCAACCCGCTCTGCGAGGCAAGCTGGCTTACACCGACGCGATGGCGGCGTTGAAGGTGGCGCTGGGGCGCATCACGGCGTCCAGCTTGGCCACGTCGGGCATGTAGTAGCCGCCGATATCGGCAGCCTTGCCTTGCACTTCCTTCATCTCGGCCACGATCTTGGCTTCGTTCTCGGTCAGGCTCTTGGCCAGAGGTGCGAACTTGGCCGCCAGTGCTGCATCTTCGGTCTGAGCAGCCAGCGCCTGGGCCCAGTACAGAGCGATGTAGAACTGCGAACCACGGTTGTCCAGCTCGCCGGTGCGGCGCGAAGGCGACTTGTCTTCGTCCAGCAGCTTGCCGGTGGCTTCGTCCAGAGTCTTGGCCAGCAGCTTGGCGCGGGCATTGTTTTCCTTGATGCCCAGGTCTTCAAACGAGACGGCTAGAGCCAGGAATTCACCCAGCGAGTCCCAGCGCAGGTGGTTTTCCTCCACCAGCTGCTGCACATGCTTGGGAGCGGAGCCGCCAGCACCGGTTTCGTACATGCCGCCACCGGCCATCAGAGGCACGATGGACAGCATCTTGGCCGAAGTGCCCAGTTCCAGAATCGGGAACAGGTCGGTCAGGTAGTCACGCAGAATGTTGCCGGTCACCGAGATGGTGTCCAGACCGCGGGCCACGCGCTCCAGCGTGTAGCGCATGGCGCGCACTTGCGAGAGGATGTGGATTTCCAGGCCGTTGGTGTCATATTCCTTCAAGTAGGTCTGCACCTTCTTGATCAGCTCGGCTTCGTGGGGACGATAGGGGTCCAGCCAGAACACGGCAGGCATGCCGGAGTTGCGGGCACGGGTCACCGCCAGCTTCACCCAGTCGCGGATAGGAGCATCCTTGACCTGGCACATGCGCCAGATGTCGCCAGCTTCCACGTTCTGGCTCAGCAGCACTTCGCCGGTGGCGATGTCCACGATGTTGGCCACGCCGTCTTCGGCGATCTCAAACGTCTTGTCGTGCGAGCCGTACTCTTCAGCCTTTTGCGCCATCAGACCCACGTTGGGCACGGTGCCCATGGTCTTGGGGTCGAAGTTGCCGTGCCACTTGCAGAAGTTGATCACTTCCTGGTAGATACGGGCAAAGGTGGACTCAGGCATCACGGCCTTGCAGTCGTAAGGCTTGCCGTCAGCGGCCCACATCTTGCCGCCCACGCGGATCATGGCGGGCATGGAAGCATCCACGATCACGTCGTTGGGCGAATGGAAGTTGGTGATGCCCTTGGCGGAATCGACCATGGCCAGGCGCGGACGGTGCTCCTGGCACTTGTGCAGGTCACGGATGATTTCTTCGCGCTGCGAAGCAGGCAGGGTCTCGATCTTCTCGTACAGATTGGCCATGCCGTTGTTCACGTTCACGCCCAGCTGATCGAACAGCTTGCCATGCTTTTCGAAGGCTTCCTTGTAGAAAATCTTCACGCAGTGACCGAACACGATGGGGTGGGATACCTTCATCATGGTGGCCTTCACGTGCAGCGAGAACAGGATGCCCGACTCGCGGCAGTCTTCGATTTCCTTTTCATAGAAGGCGCACAAGGCCTTCTTGCTCATGAACATGGAATCGATCACTTCTGCTGCCTGCAGCTTGACCTTGTCCTTCAGAACGATGCTGTTGCCTGACTTGGTCTCCAGCACCATCTTCACTTCGCGGGCCTTGTCCAGCGTCATGGACTTTTCGCCGTGGTAGAAGTCGCCCTCTTCCATGTGCGACACATGGGTTTGCGACCACTGCTTCCACTCACCCATGGAATGGGGGTGCTTCTTGGCGTAGTTCTTGACCGCTGCAGGCGCGCGGCGATCCGAGTTGCCTTCGCGCAGCACGGGGTTCACGGCAGAGCCGATGCACTTGTTGTAGCGTGCCTTGATGTCCTTTTCGGCATCGGTCGTGGCGGTTTCAGGATAGTCGGGGATGGCGTAGCCCTTGCCCTGCAATTCCTTGATCGCTTCTTGCAGCTGGCCCACGGATGCGGAGATATTGGGCAGCTTGATGATGTTGGCTTCAGGCGTCAGCGTCAGCTTGCCCAGTTCAGCCAGGTTGTTCGGAGCGCGTTGGGCTTCGGTCAAAAAGTCGGGGAACTCGCCCAAGATACGGCCTGCCAGCGAGATATCGCTGGTCTCCACATTGATGCCAGCCGGTGCTGCGAAAGCACGGATCACGGGCAGGAATGCGCTGGTGGCCAGGCGGGGAGCCTCGTCAGTCAAGGTGTAGATGATGGTGGGTTGCTGCGTACTCATCTCTTGTCTCAGGTTGTGAAAAAAGGGGGAAAGGTGCCTTGGGCCTGCATCCCGGGCTTGCGCAATGGGGCCTGACACAGCGGGACGACACTTTCTTGATGCAATGCGTTCCCACAATACAAAATTCTACGCGCAACCGGGCCGGTTTTTTTAAGTCTTGTACAAGACTCAAGGATTTAGCTCAACTTTCAAAAGGCGTTTTCATTGGGAAACAGGCTTTTTTCCCCGGTTTTCTTCCATGTAAAAAAGTCGCACTGCCGCATTCATTTAGCGGCCATCACAGCCGTGCAAGTTGCGTTGAAGAGAGTTGCGTTGCGCGGCCTTTGGCACAAATTTGCGCCATCTTTGGCACAAAGTAGCACAGGCTTTGGCACCAAGGCTGACAAATTGGCAAGCGATCACGTCCTCGAATGTGTTGTTTTATCACCCATCGACCAGTCTCCGTTGACGATGGGGGCGTTGGATGGATGCGTTGACCAGTTGACCTCCAACCGGGAGCACTGGCAAGAACAGGCCTTTAGCTGCCCTGTAGGTTTTTGCTGAAAAGGAGTCCTGCAAAGCCATATGGGTCACTTCTGACCGAGCGGCTCAAGTCGGCTGGCCGCGAGCGCCGAACGAATGCTTTGTGGGCACTCAATAGATGGCTTCTGGTCACACCTAGCCAATCCCTCCGTATCTTTGAATAAGACGTCGTGCAATACGAGACGCTTCAGTACCTGCTTGTCTCTAAAGCTCATCTTATTTTTTGTGTGCGCCTCAGCTTTTGGAGTTGACGCACCTCAAATCAAGACACAATGTACGCGGTCACTTTCGATTGAAAGTGAACCAACTGCATAAACGACGTATCTCATGTATGGGTGCATCCCTTTAGTGCTGGTTCATAACTTTACATAGGACCTCTTTTAGATGAGTACACATTCTTATAAGGATTTGTTGGCGCAACGCGAGGCTCTTGAGCAGCAGATTGCTGCCGCCCGCAAGACTGAAGTCGCAGACGCGGTGCAAAAAATCAAAGGCTTGATCGAGGCTTTCGGGCTGACACAGGATGATGTCTTCCCTGCCGCCAAGCAAAAACAAAAACGCGAGGCTGGCTCTGTGGCTCCAAAATATCGTGACCCAACCACAGGCCAGACCTGGTCCGGTCGAGGAAAGCCTCCGAATTGGATCAAAGATCAAGATCGTTCTCAGTTTGAGATTTGAAAGTGGCCCTAGCGGCCACTTTTTATTTCTCCCGACTGCCGCGGCGACCGTTCTTGCTCGCCCACTGGCGATTCTTTCAACACTGCCCCGGAGGTTCCTCACTCTTGGCCCAGCTGTAAGTCGCCGATTCGCCACGTTCGCGCTGATTCGCATCGCCGCCAACCGCGCACTCCTGCCGCCGGGCTTCCATCTCAAAGTCCTTGAAGCATGCCTGGATTGCAGAATCCGGTCGTTGATGCTGATGGCGGCCTTGCCTTTGATTTCCTTGGGCTTTTCAGCCGTCAGCTCGTACTGCTCCCACTCGAGCGACACATCATAGTCTTCGGTCTCCCAGCGGCTGTGCCCTACCGTATCGATCCATCTGTGCCCAAGCAAGCTGCTCGATGTAAGCGTCGCCTGTCATTCACAGATATGCCGCTGATAGGGTCAGCCACGCCGTGAGCAAGGCCACATTCAGCGGGCTGCGACAAGGGCTTGCCCACATGCCCCAGCCGGGCTTCCGGCCCAAGTCCAGCAACTTCAAGCCATTTGAGCCGCCTGAGAAGATCAAGTCGCTCAGGAGGACGCCGGATGCAGCGATAGCCTCGCCACCTCGCTCGCTTTCGTATGCCGAACCCTAGTCGAACACCACTCCTGAAAACTGCTCAATCTTCATTCAAGGCCGGGTGTTTTTATAAGGTTCTCCAAATTGATATGACTCAAGAATTAAAAGAAAAAAGCGATCTCTTGTTGAGAGATCGGCCGTAAAAATTCTCAGCTACTTGAATTCAGCATCTTTGTAATGCGTCTTGATCGTATCAACAACGCTGAAAAAGAACGCTATTTATCTGCTGGCTACTGAATATCAGATTGCTCTGCCGAACTAGCAAACGGACGCTTCAAGGCCAAGCAACACACAGAATTTCGCAAATTTCGACTCCTCTGCAATGTGAACCAATGACAACAAATGAAACAAATCGCATATTGTTTGTATATTTGAGCTTGTATCCCTCAGTTTGCATGTTGATGGACCCTGCACACTCCTCCTATCCGGAGTGTCTGGATCCCTTGCATGGATGGTGATGTCAGCCTAGGCCCGCGGCAAGTGAAAATGGCTTGTGCGGCCTGCATCTAGCGTAGGAGCGCGTTCTATGGTGCGGAGGTCTAGTTTCGAGTCCAAGGTTGTCACAGCATTTGGAACAGCTGCGCTGGTAGTGATCGCAATGGCACTATCGACGTGGGAAGTTGCAAATGATGCAGCCAAAGCCGCCCAAATGGTGACACATGCACACCAGTTGCTCAACAATATAGATCGCGTCAGAGGCTATTCTCTCCAATCTGAACTAACCACTCAAAATTTCCGCCTGACAGGTAATGCCGAGCATATTGCCGAGCGAAATGCAGCGATGGCTGAGCGAGAGCTTTCGCTGGAAAAAATACGGCAACTAACGATCGATAATCCAGATCAACAACGTCGCTGGACAGAGCTGCGTAAAGTCATTGACCAGCGCATGGCAGCTGCACGCCAAATTGAAAAATTGCGCAATACCCAAGGTCAGAAGGCAGCAAATGCATTTGCTGCCGCAACTACGCTTGCATCCACGCGTTTGCGCACCTATGAATTGCTGAGCGAGATGGATACCGAGGCGCGCCTGCGACTCGCTCTGGAAGAGGCCGAGCACAAGCAAGCGCGTCATAAGCTGGTGATGGCTGGAGCATTGGTCGCTGTGGCACTTATCTTGCTGTTGGGTTCCTCCTATCTTCTGATAAGACGTCAATTGCGCGAAACAGAAGCCAGTCAGCGTGCTCTGGCTGACAATGAAGAAAGCCTTGTGACTACCTTGCACTCGATCGGCGATGCAGTACTCGCAACAGACACTGAAGGGCGAATCACTCGCATGAATTCAGTGGCCGAACAGCTCACAGGCTGGAGTATCAATGAGGCTCAAGGCCGTTCTATCGAGGAAGTATTCAATATCATTCATGAGCAGACCCGCGAGCCTGCTCATATTCCTGTAGCAACGGTGTTAGCCACCGGGGAAGTGCAGGTACTTGCCGACTACACCTCAATCATTGCCAGAGATGGCACCGAACGTCCAATCTCTGATAGCGCCGCCCCCATCCGCGACTCCAAAGGCCAACTACGAGGTGCTGTACTAGTCTTTAGGGACGTTACTTTGGAGCGAAAGGCACAACGGATCATCCGTGAGCAAAACGCGTCACTTGAAGCTGACGTGCACCAACGCACTTTGCAATGGCATGAGATTCAAAGCCATTTGCACAACGTCATCAGCGCCGTTCCGGCGCTGATTGCCTACGTTAATGCACAACAGCACTACGAGTACGTCAACACTCAGTACCGGGAGTGCTTTGCACCTGACCGCGAAGACATCACGGGTGAGTCGGTAAGACAAATCCTCGGAGAGGAACGCTATGTTGTTGCCAATGACTTGATCGGCAAGGTCCTCGCAGGAGAGCCGCAAACATATGATTGGCAGCCCTTTCCAGGAGTTTGGCAGACTATTCAGTATGTTCCCAAACACCAAGCCGATGGAACGGTTGCTGGCTATTACGTATTGGGCACCGATATTACTGAGCGCAAGCACTATGAAGAACGTATCCAGACGCTCAATGGGGAACTTGAACAACGAGTGCATGAGTTAGAGCATATTGGCCGCGGACTGCGAACCTTGAGCGCCGGTAATCGCACCATGCTACGAGCCAGCGAAGAACAGAGTCTGCTTGAAAACATGTGCCGAGCCATCGTGGCTGCAGGAGGCTATGGCATGGCTGCAGTCTGGTATTCGGGTGACGAGCCAGATCAACAACTACGTCCGATGGCCGAGTGCAATTATCCAGGCGGTATAGAAGCACTTCGCAGTCTAGGACTCATAGCAGCCGATACGGAGCTAGGCCAAAGCCTGACATCTAGCGCAATTCGCAGCGGCAAGGTTCAATTTGTCCGAGACATGCGTGTAGATTCCAACCATGTTCGATGGAGCGACAAGCTTGGTGAACTGAAATCAGGTGTATCTTGCCCTTTATTGGTTGAGGGCGAAGTCATTGGTGCACTATCCATTTATGACACCGAACCAGACGCGTTCGGCGAAGATGAAATCGCATTGCTGACCGAGTCAGCGGACGATCTAGCTTTTGGTATTTCCATTCTGCGTACACGCTCAGAACAACTACGTGTACAAGCAGAGATGAATCATATGCTGCGCCATGATCCCTTGACTGGACTACCCAATTCGATTGAATTCAGGGAAGTTCTGACTGCGAAAATTGAGGGAAGCTCTTCACATCCAGAGCCAATCGCGGCTTTGCAATTCAATATTGAACGCCTTCGAGAAATAAACGAGGTGCTAGGTTTCTCTAATGGGGACCAGATTCTTAGAGACTTCGGAGAGCGCCTAAGGCAAAGCATTCCCGATTCTGCACATATTGCTCGTTTACGCGGAGACGAATTCGCAGTATTAGCGCCCACTCTGGATAGAGGTTCCGCCGTAGCCTTGGCCGAAGAGTTGGAAAAAACCATCTCCCGCCCTTTCCCGATCGCAGATATTGAATTGGATGTCAGTGCAAGAGCTGGCATAGCTTTGTTTCCCGAACACGGCACAACTGCCGATGAACTATTGCGTCAAATGGGAAAGGCCACCCATCAAGCCAAGGCCCGCGGACTGAGCCAGTGCGTATTCGACCCGTCACATCAGAAAAATCAAGCGGGACGATTGACCATGGCAGGAGAACTTCGGCGAGCCATTGCTGGCAATCAGCTGCGACTATTTTTACAGCCAAAAGTTGATTTTTCCTCCGGGCAAATCTGTGGAGCAGAGGCCTTGGTACGCTGGATGCATCCGATTAAAGGACTAATTCCTCCCGGATTGTTTATCGACCTGGCTGAGCAAACAGGCTTGATCAAGCCTTTGACGGAATGGGTTATTGTCGCAGCCCTTGATCTGCTGCAGAGCTGGCAGGCAAAAAGCTGTGCTGTTCCTATTGCAATCAATCTCTCCGCGCGAAACTTCAGAGATGAACAGCTTTTCGCCAAGTATCGCCAATGGCATTCAGAGCGCTCTGTGTCAACCGGACTATTGGAAATCGAAATTACGGAAAGCACCGTAATGGAGCATGCTGAATATGCTCTACGAGCACTGAGCGAGATGAGCGATGCTGGGATTCCTCTTTATGTGGATGATTTTGGAACGGGGTACTCCTCATTGAGCTATCTACAAAAACTACCAGTAGATTACATCAAGATCGACCAATCATTCGTTTCTGCAATGCATCGCGATCGGGATTCTGCCACGATTGTGCGCTCCACCATTGATCTCGTACATGATCTCGGGCGGAAGACAGTTGCCGAAGGTGTGGAGACCAAAGAGCACTGGGATCTGCTCAAGGATCTTGGCTGTGATATTGCACAAGGCTACTACATCGCCAAACCTATGCCTTCCAGCGATTTCCAGAAATGGGCCGAAGATTTCAGAACATCTCAGTCACGGGATAGTTCATTCTTTTCAAGATAATCCATTAAATTGAAATTACGCACCCAATAGCAAAGAAAAAGGTATTTTTAACATCAATGGATTTTCAAGACAGCATAATCATGCGACGCATAGATACGCCTGAAAATTTATTCTGACAAATTCAATGATGACTGACGACAACTAATAATCTATAGCGAGCAAAGTAATTTGGCGTTTGCAAGCCTAGCTACTTTGAATCTGCACTTCGTGTGCATCATAGCTTATTACATTCTCACTTCCGACCTCATATGAGATTGCAAGTTCTCCAATTTTAAAGCGTCGAGTCGGGCATCCATTTTGTTTAGATGACACTCAAAGGTCGAAACCCAAAAGCAACTGCCGACCTTATAGTTTCCGGCCTCAGACTGAGTTCCAAGCACATAAGAAGCGCTTCAAATGCACACCACGCAAAAAAGCAAGTACGCCAGTGGCACTATGCTGATCGCTATCGTCTATGGATTCAACTGGTTAGCGCAACACAATGACTGCCTCTGGCGCAAGGAGTGTTGGCATGAGGCAAAGAGCGCGGATTTACTACACTGAGAATCCAAAGAGCCACACTTTGTACCAAAACAGTCACTTCCCAACACCCTCTGTCAGCCCGACTTGGCTGTCCAATTCACTTACCTCGGAGTACTGCGCCTGCCGCCATGACACCTGACCAATATCTTGCGCATTTGCAGGCTGTGTATGCCGCATTCCAGCTGCGCTTTCACCCCTTGCCGCCAGCCAGCGAACAGGATCTGGCCGCTTTGGCCGCCGCGCTGGGGCCTCTGGATACCGATCTGGCCGCATTCTGGCGCCTGACTGCAGGCAGCAGCGCCGACAGCACCCAGCCCCTGTTTCAGCGGCCGAGCTTTGTAGATGCACTGGACCTTCTCACGCCACCTCAGGCCATAGCCCTGGCACTCCGCATGGAAAGTCGAGCCCAGCGCATGTGGGATCTGGCCGGCCCCGCATCCCAGGACCCTCGCCTGAGCGGGCGCTGGTGGCACGCCGGCTGGCAGCCGTTTGCCAGCTTCTACGGCGACATCGTGTTAATGGCCGATCATCATCCCGGTCCTGAAGGACAGCGCGGCCAGATCATTGCCTATGTGCACGACCCCGACCAGGTCTGCTGGATTGCCCCCAGCTTCTCAGCCTATCTTCAAGCGTCCGCCGACTCGATTGACGATGACAGAGAAGAATTTTTGAATGGACCACTGGACGAGCAGGAATAAGCGGAGCTCTGAGCTACGCCCCGGCCTGAAGGCAGTAACTGGACAGCGTGGCCGAGTCCATGAAGGCCTCTTCAAAGTAAACACGGCAGGCCAGGTCCTGCTCCGCCGCCCCCACCACCACCATCAGCGGCAGCAGATGCTCCTCCCGCGGATGGGCCATACGCGCGCCGGGGGCCCGATCCCACTCGGCCAGCCGCTGGCTGCGCGCGGCAGGTGTCATCTGCATCAGCGTCTCGGCCAACCAATCGTCAAACAGCTTGGAAGGCGCCCGCCCCACGGGGCCGAAGCTACGCATATTGTGATAGCTGGAGCCGCTGCCAATGATGAGAACTCCCTCGTCACGCAACGGGGCCAGCGCACGGCCCACGGCCAGGTGTTCTGCAGCGTTCAGATTGCTGCGCAGGCTGAGCTGAAGCACGGGCACATCGGCCTGCGGATAGATCACAGTCATGGGCACAAACATGCCATGGTCGTAGCCGCGCTGGTCGTCAGCCCGCACGTCCTCTCCAGCCTGCGCCAGCAACTGCTGCACCCTGCCTGCCAGCTCAGACGAGCCGGGTGCACGGTAATGCAGGTTATAGGTTTGCGGCGGAAAGCCGCCATAGTCATACAGCATGCCAGGATGGGCGGCACTCTGCACGGTGAAAACCGGCTCCTCCCAATGGGCGGAGATCAGCAACACGGCCCGGGGCCTGCGCGCCAGTTGGCGCGGAATATTGCGCAAGCCCTCGGCCATCAGCGCATGCCAGTCGTACATCTCCGGCACCCAGGGCCAGGGGCCTGCGCCATGGCAGAGAAAGTACACGGGCATGCGAGCGCCTGCCACCATTAGCCCGGAAACCGCCTGACTGCCCAGGCCTTCACGCTCCTCCATGCCAGTCTCTCCCATGCATCAATAGGTCATCAAAAACATAGCTGCCTGCACTTTCCCCATCAAAACTGGAGACCTAAAACTCCTCATTCTTAGCAGACAGGCATAAAAAAACCTCCTTGCGGAGGTTTTTGCCAACGATCAGGTCCGAGCCGTGCAGCCGCAGACCTGATACCGTATTGCCGTGATCAGGCAGCGAAGTTAGCTTCGGCGAACTTCCAGTTCACCAGCTTTTCCAGGAAGGTTTCGACAAACTTGGGACGCAGGTTGCGGTAGTCGATGTAGTAAGCGTGTTCCCACACGTCCACGGTCAGCAGCGCCTTGTCGGCGGTGGTCAGGGGGGGTACCGGCAGCGCCCATGTTGACGATGTCCACGGAACCGTCGGCCTTCTTCACCAGCCAGGTCCAGCCGGAACCGAAGTTGCCGGCAGCGGAAGCCACAAAAGCCTTCTTGAACTCGGCGTAGGAGCCCCACTTCTTGTTGATGGCATCAGCCAGAGCGCCTGTAGGCTCTGCTCCGCCGTTGGGGGTCATGCAGTTCCAGAAGAAAGTGTGGTTCCAGATCTGGGCAGCGTTGTTGTAGATGCCGCCGGAAGACTTCTTGACGACTTCTTCCAGATCCATGTTTTCGAATTCGGTGCCCTTTTGCAGGTTGTTCAGGTTCACCACATAGGCGTTATGGTGCTTGCCATGGTGGAATTCCAGGGTTTCCTGGCTGTAACCGAACGGAGCCAGTGCATCGATAGCGTATGGCAGGGGGGGCAGAGTGCGTTCCATGATGGTTTTCCTCGTGGTTGAAATTTTTGGGGGCCGTCCAGTGCCAAGGCGCCTGAGCGGTGACCGCTGTGCCGGCCGGCACATTGCTGTACTACAGACGTCAAGTATTGCACTAACCGAACCATTGTAGAAAGAACTGAGAGGCTGCGCGCCACTCATCAGGACTATTGCGCACGCAGCCAAAAGCATGCGCTCACGGCTTACAGCGCATGAACGCTGGCCCCTGTTGCATTGCCTGCGCCGATTGCAAAAGAGTTCTGATGAAGAACCCGGTTAGCGTGCAGGTGTTTTGCAGCCAGCTTGTGGCTGGCGAGCATCAAAGCAGACGCGGCTGAGTGACCACCACATCCACCGCTCCGTCCGACAGCTGAGCCTTCAGTGCCGTTCCCGGAACGGCCTGCCTGACCTGGGTCACAGGCCTGCCCTGCTGATCCGTCAGCAAGGCATAGCCGCGCTGCAACACCAGGCGCGGGTCCAGCAGTTGCAAGCGCAGGTCGATACGATCCAGCGTTTGCCTTTGCTGCTCCAGACTGCGCTGGAAGATATTGGGAAAATTGACCTGTATCGCTTGCTGGTTCTGCGCAAGCCGCTGCAATTTCAATAGCATGGAGTGGCGCAGGCGCTGCGCCTGACGACTGAGCTGGAGCTGATTGCGCGCCAACTGCTCGCTGGGCCGCCCCAAACGCTGTGCAGCGATATCCAGGCGTTGGGCTTGGCGATCCAGCACACGCTGCACGGCATTGTCCAGCCGGTCCTGCATCAGACCCAGAGTCCCCAGCCAGACCTCGCGCGGCTGGGCTACCAGCTCGGCCGCAGCCGTTGGCGTGGGCGCGCGCAGGTCGGCGCAAAAATCGGCAATGGTGAAGTCGGTTTCGTGACCCACGCCGCTGATCAGCGGCACCGGGCTTTGCACAATGGTGCGCGCCAGCTGCTCGTCGTTGAAGGCCCACAGGTCTTCCAGCGAGCCGCCACCGCGCACCAGCAAGATGGTGTCGATCACCGGCTGCGCGCGGAATCAACACGCAAGTCGCCGCTTGCATCTTGTCCCTCTTGCGTCAGGAGATACAGTTTTGATAGCGCCTGCACAAGCGATTGCGGCGCCTGGAGCCCCTGCACCAGGGCCGGAACAATTACCACCGGGATATGTGGCACGCGGCGGCGCAGCGCCGTCACCACATCGTGCAAGGCGGCCGCCCCCAGGGACGTGACCAGGCCAATGCCGCGCGGCAAGGGCGGCAGCGATCGCTTGCGCGCAGGGTCGAACAGGCCCTCGGACTCCAGCTGAGCCTTGAGGCGCAGAAACTGCTCGAACAAGGCCCCCTGCCCGGCTCGCTGCATGCTCTCCACCACCAGTTGCAGATCGCCACGCTGCTCGTAGACGCCTAGACGCCCTCTGACTTCGACCAGCTCGCCATCACGTGGCGAGAAACCGACCTGCTCGGCCGCACGACGGAACATGGCACAGCGAATCTGCCCGCTCGCGTCCTTGAGGTTGAAATAGCAATGCCCGCTGGCAGCGCGCGAAAAGCCACTGAGCTCGCCGCGCACCGCGACCGGATTGAAGCGAGCCTGCAAGGCATCGCCAATGGCGTGGCATAGCGCGCCAACTTCCCACACATGCGGCGTGGTTGCTGAGTTTGGACGTTCAAACATTGAATTCATGCGGTGTCAGCGAGGTCTTACGCGGGCCTGATTCTCCACAGATGTCGGCGTCCAGCCTTGTCGGCGACAAAGCCAGAAAAATCCTAAACAACACATGAGGAAAATCATCCATCCTATTGATTTAAAACAACTTATAAGGCTTCATACAGGTGTCAAACTCGTAACAAGCCTTTAAAGCGAAGCAGATAACTGCCCGGCATAGCAACTAGATCACAAAGTTATCCACAGATTTCTGTGATATACGCGAAAGCATTCGCAAAGAATCGCAAGCACTTTGTGCCTGCTCTGCCGCTCCAAGCTCCTTGCGCTTCAAGCGCTGCCGCACGATCTTGCTGCGCTGGCTCAAGCCTGCCGTATGAGGCCTGTAAAAACGGGTCGCAGCGGCACGGCAGTGGGTCATAATCGTCGGCTGCAATTTCTGAACGACGAGGGAGAGCAACGTTGCTGTCGATCATACAAGCCGCAGGATGGCCTATCTGGCCTTTGATTGCCTGCTCGATTCTGGCCCTGGCCCTGATTTTTGAGCGCTTTGCCTCGCTGAAAGCCAGCAAGGTCGCGCCGACCAATCTGCTCAATGAAGCGATTTCGGTCTCCACCAAGCACCTGCCCAGCGCTGAAACCACCCAGCAACTGGCCCAAAGCTCGGTATTGGGTGAGGTTCTGGCCACTGGTCTGCGTACCCGCCAGGCACATCCCGAAAGCAGCGAGGAAGAGCTGCGCTCGGCCATGGAGGGCGCGGGCCGCGCTGCCGCCCACAAGCTGGAAAAGTATTTGAGCGCCCTGGCCACCATTGCCTCGGCCGCGCCGCTGCTGGGCCTGTTGGGCACGGTGATCGGCATGATCGAAATTTTCGGCTCCCAGCCCGGAGCCAGCTCCGGCGCCGGCAACCCCGCCCAGCTCGCCCATGGCATCTCGATTGCGCTCTACAACACGGCGTTCGGCCTGATGGTGGCCATTCCGTCGTTGATCTTCTGGCGCTATTTCCGCGCCCGTGTGGACGGCTATCTGCTGGGCATGGAACTGGCGTCCGAGCAGTTCGTGCGCCATCTGGGCCGCATCAAGCCTGCCAAGTAAGAAGCGGAACGCATCCATCATGAACTTCCGTCCTCGTCACCGCGATGAGCCCGAGATCAATCTGATCGCCTTCATCGACGTGCTGCTGGTGGTGCTGATCTTTTTGATGCTCTCCACCACTTACAGCAAGTTCACCGAGCTGCAACTGACCTTGCCCGTGGCCGACACCGAGCAGCAACGCGATCGCCCCAAGGAAATCATCGTCGGCGTCTCTGCTGATGGCCGCTACTCCGTCAACAAGCAAGGCGTGGATGACCGCAGCGTCTCCTCTGTTGCCGCCGCCCTGTCCGGTGCGGCAACAGCGGGCAATGACAGCGTGGTCATCATCAGTGCCGATGCCAACTCCCCGCACCAGTCGGTGGTGACCGTCATGGAAGCGGCCCGCCACGCGGGACTGTCGCAGATCACGTTTGCCACCCAGACCTCGGCCAGCGCAGGCAAGGCCAAGTAGGAGCCTCTCGGGGAATGGGCAGCACATGAAAAAACGGGCCAGATGGCCCGTTTTTCTTTGCACCCATGCCATTTCTCAGGCCTGGAGTCCCAGCACCGTCAGATCCAGCTTGCCACCAGAAACCGGCGGACACCAGAAATAGCAGCCCGTCAGCGGCCTGGAAAAGCGGAACAGTCCATCGCTGATGCCGTCATCCATGCCCAGCATGCGGCGCATCTGAGCCTCGAAAGCGTCAAAGCTGCAACCAAAGGCGGAGAACATCAAGCCGCTGCGATCACTGCCCTGCGGGCTGACGCTCCACCAGGGCATTGAGCGTCGCACCACAAAGGCTTCCGGCTCAAAGCTCTCCTGCGCCGTGCGCTTGACATGGGCCGATTCAGGGGCATCGTCCAGTTCCTCGTTGTCGCTGCGGCGACGACCCACGGCATGGTCCTGCTCCATGGTGCTCATGCAGCCAAAGGCAGAGTAGTCATGTTGCCACTGCTGCAAGGCCCAGTAGCTGCAGCCGTTCATGCCTGCCCCCTGCTCTGCCGCAATGCCGGCTGCCACGGCCTCATCGTCCTCGGGGTTCTCAGTGCCGTCTTCATAACCGGTCAGATCACGGCCGTGACCGTTGTCCGAACGCTGGTGCACAAAGGCATCCACGATGTGATCAAGCTTGAAGACCGGCGCCAGCAAGTTGGTCAGCTTGGCCGTCAGAGCGATCAGCTCACCGCGTTGATCGCCGCGCAGCCACAGGCACAGCGCATAAGGTGTGCTGGGTGCTTCGAACTGCGGGCCCTTGAGGTGCGGGAACTCGCGCATCAGCGGTAGTTTCTTGTCCAGTTGCTGCAGCACCTGCAGGCCCAGACCCGCCACTACCTGCTGACCGTCAACACTGGTCTGCAAGTTCTTCAGACTGTTCTGCAAATCTGCACCTGCACCGACCAGGGTGAAGAAAACATAGCGCCCCTGTTCAGGAAGAGACGCCAGAATG
Source organism: Comamonas sp. wu1-DMT (assembly GCF_040187805.1). Lineage (NCBI taxonomy): Bacteria > Pseudomonadati > Pseudomonadota > Betaproteobacteria > Burkholderiales > Comamonadaceae > Comamonas > Comamonas sp. wu1-DMT. The sequence continues at coordinate 192,710 of NZ_JBANEM010000007.1, read as the reverse complement.
CCTGCTTGTGCTTTTGTCATGGGGTTGCCGATTTAATTGATGGAAAACACATCAAAGTTTAGTAGCGAATCAACAGCGCCCCGGCAAGCCTTGAGCCGCTTGCCGGATTTGAAAAAATTTTGCCTCAGGCGCAAAAAAGTCGCGACTTTGCTCAAACCACCATTTTTCCGCTGCTAGAATTCATCCCATCGACGACAGGCGCGTAGCTCAGCTGGTTAGAGCACCACCTTGACATGGTGGGGGTCGTTGGTTCGAGTCCAATCGCGCCTACCAAACATCGCAAGCAAAACCAGAGCTTGCAAGCAAGACAGCCCGCTGAAAAGCGGGCTTTTTTGTTTCTGCCCCTCTCTTGGAGCGCCGACGCATGGACCACACCATGCATGCATTGAGCTCGGGCCGTCAGTGTCGCGCTTTGCGTCGTTTTCACGCTCCGTCAGGGATGGTCGGCTCCACCAGGAGGGCAAGCAGCTGCAGCGACTCCTGCCAGCCCAGATAGCAGGCCTGCTCGGGAATCACGTCGGGAACGCCCTCCTGCACCACATGCAGCTCGGTGCCACAAAACACGGCTTTCAAGTTCACGGTGGTGATCATTTCACCCGGCAGATTCGGGTCCTCGAAGCGGTCGGTATGGCGTATGCGCTGGCCTGGCACCAGCTCCAGAAACTCGCCGCCAAAGCTGTTTTGACTGTTGGCGGAAAAATTGATGAAGCTCATGCGATAGCGGCCACCCACACGGGCGTCAAATTCATGCACCTGCGCCGCGAAACCATGGGGCGGCAACCACTTGACCATGGCTTCGGGGGTCGTGAAGGCCCGATAGACGCGTTCGGGCGGAGCTTTGATCACACGGTGCAGTCGAATGGTCTGTGGCATGCGAGACTCCTGAGGTATAGGCCGCAAGCTTAGCTCTCATCACAATGACTGGCTACCAGCTTCTCGAGAATGCGCTCATCAGCCGCTGCGCCAAAACAAGCACCACTACAGCAAACTCCATTGACCCATCCTCGACATTCACAGAACCCGATGAAGGATTCGCCGGCTTTAGGCAGATGGCTGTCCATGGCACGCGATGACGAGGTCGTCATCGACGCCGCCGACATCAACCATGAGGCATCGTCCAATCTGTGGTGCTTTTCTCCGTGCGATGACGAGTCCCAGGGTCTCAGTGCTGCAGCTCTTGTCGATTTCATCAACCAGGTCATGACAGCCAGGCGAGAGAAATTGAGCGGAAATTCATCCATGCTTTTCTATTGCTGGCATGACGCACAGACGAGGCAGCTACGCTTCAGTCTTGTCTCCAGCACACATGGCCGGCTGCCTTTCGGCTGCGCCATTAACCCCTCTGCAGAGCTCGCCGCCGTCGCAGAACATATCGTCAAGAAGGACTGGTTCAATGCCGACTGGGGCAAGACTGGGCCGAACGGCCCTGGTGCAAAAACAGTCTTGAGCCTGCCCGTGTTCGTTGCCAACCTGTAGCAGCCAAGCCCGGCCTCAGACTCATCACTGCCCAGGCCAGTCACCGGCCTGAACGCTCCCGCCGCAATTCAGAAGCTGCCCACGGACATAGGGCAGGGAACATGGCACACTGTGGCAAACAGCAGCGAGAGCAATGCGGACCGGAGCATCGCTTTGCTAGTCGCAAGCTTGTCTCAGCCTCATGAAAACTGCCCCGGGAGCTCGTATGGGCAAAGGCAAACCAGACGCCGCAGTGGCGTTTTCAGCTATCGCATCCCCGCTTGTCGACTCGGCAGTCGAACAGGCCCGGCACATAGCCCGAGAGCCCGCCGCCGAGGGGATTCATCAATTGCGCGTTGCGCTGCGCAATCTGCTGACACTATGGTGGCTCTACCGCCCCCTGATGGGCGCCGAGGAATATGCACGGCAGCGCGGCTATCTGAAATCGATTGCCGGCGCAGCAGGCAAGGCCCGCGATTACGACATTCTGATCGAGCTGCTGAGCCGTCATGACAAATGCAGTGCAGCCGACATTGCCGCAATATACGTCGCTCGCGAGGCGGCCTTGCAGGCTGGCAGAGAAATCCTGTCACCTCCGCATATACAGACATGCCTGCTGAAAACGCTGACACAAACAGAGGCAAGCTTGCGCGCCAAGCCTCGCCAGCGGCGATTGGGAGCACTTGCCGAAGCACGGATCGCAAAGTCCAGGCGGCAGTTGCACCAACGCATCAAGCGGGCGATAACAGCGAACAAGCCAGATATCGAAGCATTTCACGATGTCAGAAAAGCTGGCAAGAAAACTCGTTATCTGCTGGAGCTATTCGGACCTCTGCTGCCCAAAGATCATCACCGTCTGCTCAAACGCCTCAAGAAAATCCAGCAACCTCTCGGAGAGCTGAATGATCTTGCCGCCAGCGAAAGCCTGCTACGCCAGAACCTGCGCCTGATCTCCACACCGGATCAAGCGAAAAAGCTAGAACGCTGGCTCAAGAGAAAACGCAAACGTCGCCAGAGTACTCTGGCCTGCTCGCTGCGGCAGGATTGGCGGCTCAAGCCGCCCGGTTAAGCGCCTAATACGGCACCAGTATCAGTCCCACACAGGAGCCAGGCCATCGGGGCTGACTTCACGGCCGTTGCGCTCCAGCGCAGCGATCAGCGCCATGTCTTCGGCATCCAGCTTCAAGTCGCGCGCCAGCAGGTTGCTGGCCAGATTCTCGCGCTTGGTCGACGAGGGAATCACCGCATAGCCCAGCTGCAGCGCCCAGGCCAGGGCTACCTGCGCCACCGTGGCGTTGTGCTTGGCCGCGATCTGCGCCAGCACCGGGTCCTTGAGCACCTTGCCATAGGCCAGGGTCATGTAGGAAGTGACCTGAATGCCCTGCTCCTTGAGGAAGGCCGTCAGCTTGCGGCCTTGCAGATAGGGGCTCAGCTCAATCTGATTGGTGGCAATCTCGCCCTGGCCCACGGCCGCGATGGCCTGCTTGGTCAGTTCGATATTGAAGTTGGAGATACCGATCTGGCGGGTCAGTCCCTGGGCCTTGGCCTCAGCCAGCGCCTCCATGTACTCGGACAGCTCCACGCCGTTGCCAGGTGCAGGCCAGTGGATCAGGGTCAGGTCCACATAGTCCGTACGCAGCTTTTTCAGGCTGTCCTGAAGGCTGGAGATCAGCTTGGCTTTGCTGTAGTTCTCGACCCAGATCTTGGTGGTGACAAACAGATCGCCACGTGCCACGTCGCTCTCGGCGATGGCCTGGCCGACTTCAGCCTCGTTGCCATAGATCTGAGCCGTGTCGACAGCGCGATAACCCACATCGAGTGCATTGCGCACGGAATCGATCACGGTCTGACCGGAGAGGCGGAAGGTGCCGACCCCGAAGGAAGGAATATGGTTCATGAAATAACTCCTGAATGAGATTGAAGACGGCAGCCAGTCCTGAGCTTGCATGTCTGCTATCAGGCCAGGCTTTTCCGATGCCTGAAGTTTGCCCAACCCATATTTGTAGATTAAGCCCTGTATTTCACAAATTCTTTTGAAATAAAATCAAATATAAAAACTCGATTCTTGCGCCAGCAGTGACCAGTCTTCATCATCTTTGATGGCAACACGTGCCCCAGCAGACATAACTGCCATGCCCGCTGCGGGCATGCAGGCTTGGGAGCCATCGGCAATCACCAACAGTCGTTCCACAGAGGTGAATTCGGCAATGCGCCGGTGACCGGGGCGAACAGAGCCACAGACGAGTTCCCAAGGCGGTGCACACAGTTGATATTTGCAGATCAAGCCTGGCACCCCCTCAATTTTCTTGAACTGAATTCAACAATGAAGACCACGCTCGATGAATTGCAGGCCTTTGTGGCCGTCGTGGACACGGGGTCCATCACGGCCGCTTCGGAGCTGCTGGGCCTCACAATTTCGGCTACCAGCCGCACGCTGGGGCGCCTGGAAGAAAAGCTGCAGACCACGCTGCTGCGCCGCACCACCAGACGCCTGGAGCTGACCGAGGAAGGCGCCACCTTCTTGCAGCATGCCCGCGCCATACTGGCATCGGTGGACGAAGCGGAGGAGCTGATGGCGGCGCGGCGCATGCGGCCGGCGGGAAGATTGCGTGTCGATGCGGCCACCCCCTTCATGCTGCATGTGCTGGTGCCGCTGATTGCAGGATTTCGTGCGCGCTACCCCGAGGTGGAACTGGAGCTGAACTCCAACGAAGGCATCATCGACCTGCTCGAAAGGCGCACCGACGTGGCATTTCGCATCGGCGTGCTCAAGGACTCCACGCTGCACGCCCGTCCTGTGGGCATCAGTCGCATTCGCGTGCTGGCCAGCCCGGCCTATCTCAAGCGCCATGGCATGCCCGCCAGTCCGACACAGCTCGCCCAGCACAGCCTGCTGGGCTTTACCCAGCCCGAGTCGCTCAACGACTGGCCGCTGCGCGACGCCGACGGCAACGCCGTGCGCATTCGCCCGGACATTGCCTCCTCCAGCGGCGAGACACTCCGGCAAATGGCGCTGGCCGGCCTGGGCATCGTCTGCCTGTCGGACTTCATGACCCGCGCAGACCGCGAGCAAGGAAATCTGGTGCAGCTGTTCGGCAAGCAGACACTGGACATCTGCCAGCCCGTCAATGCGGTCTACTATCGAAACACCGCACTGGCGGCGCGCATCACCTGCTTTGTGGACCATGTGGTGGAAACGCTGGGCAGCCGTCCCTTCGGGACCTGAGCGACGCAAGCCGGCGAATCAAAGACGATGGCGGCTGTCATACCTGTGTCGCGATGACGCGGCGCAATGGGCTTGCCACGAGGCTGTACCGCCTCAGCCCTGGCACAGGCTGCGCTGCTTTTGAATTGAACGCCGTGACTGCACGGTTTGCTTAGAGAGGTGCATGTGATCAGCATTTTGGGCATCGTTCTTTCACTCGGTCTGCTCATCACTTTGGCCTATCGCGGCGTCAGTGTGCTGCTGCTGGCACCACTGACAGCCCTGCTGGCCGTGGCCTTCGGTGCACCGGAGCTGATGCTGGCCAGCTACACCCAGATCTTCATGGTCAGCCTTGGCGGCTTTGTCATCGCCTACTTTCCGCTGTTCTTGCTGGGCGCGGTCTTCGGCAAGCTGATGGAAGCTTCGGGTGCGGCTCACATCATTGCCCAAGGCATTGCGGCAGCACTGGGCGAGCGGCGCGCCATACTCGCCGTGGTGCTGGCCTGCACCGTTCTCACCTACGGCGGTGTTTCCTTGTTTGTCGTGGCCTTTGCGGTGTACCCCATCGCCCAGGCGCTTTTCCGGCGTGCCGACATCCCGCGCCGCCTCATGCCGGCCACGATTGCGCTGGGAGCCTTTACCTTCACCATGACGGCGCTGCCCGGCACGCCGGCCATCCAGAACGCGATCCCCATGCCCTATTTCGGCACCACGCCGTTTGCCGCGCCGGGACTGGGCCTGATCGCCGCAGCCGTGATGCTGATGCTCGGCCTGTGGTGGCTGCACTGGCGCAGCGCGCAGGCGCGCTCCAGAGGCGAAGGCTTTACCGCCGAGGATGAAGCCCAGCAGCCGGCGGACGAACTTGCTCCAGCAGCAGAGGCCGCCCCCAGCCATCTGGAGCTGGGCAAGGCCTTGCTGCCTGTTGCCGTGGTGATCGCTCTGAACTATCTTTTATCGGTGCATGTGCTTGCAGGTCTGGACACGCGCTATCTGGCCGAAGCCCGTTTCGGCGCCACCAGCATCGAGGCGCTGCGCGGCATCTGGGCCGTGATTGCGGCCCTGACCGCGGCAATCTGCCTGCTGGTTGCCCTGTGGTGGGGCCGCCTGCCACAGCTCAAGCAACTGCTCGACGAAGGTGCCAGCGCCTCGGCCCTGCCGCTGCTGAACACGGCCTCCCAGGTCGGTTATGGTGCTGTCATCGCCTCGCTGGCAGGCTTCACGCTGATACGCGATGCGGTGCTGAACATCTACCCGGACAACCCGCTGATCTCGATGTCGATCGCCATCAATATTCTGGCCGGCATCACCGGCTCGGCCTCGGGCGGCATGAGTATTGCACTGCAGACCCTGGGCAGCACCTGGCAGCAGATGGTTGAGGCCGCCGGCCTGTCGCCCCAGTTGCTGCACCGCGTCACGGCCGTCGCCACGGGCGGACTGGACACCTTGCCGCACAACGGCGCCGTCATCACCCTGCTGGGCATCTGTGGGCTCACGCATCGCCAGTCCTATCTGGACATTGCCATGGTGGCTATCGTCCCGGCCGTCGCTGCCCTTGCCGTCATCGTGGCGCTGGGCAGCCTGTTTGGCAGTTTTTGATCCCGAGCTCGCGGAATCAGGGCCCAGGTATTTGCGCATCACGCAGGCCGATTGACTGCGGGAACTCCGGCCGCGCCCGTATGATCCCAACCCCTATGCCTCAAAACACCGTCCAAGCATCCTCCTCGCAACATGGCTTGCGCGCCCTCTGGCGCCGGCGTGGAGCGGGTGCCTGGCTGCTGTGGCCGCTATCGCTACTCTATGGGGTGCTGCAGGCCTGGAACGCCAGGCGCATGCGCAGCCGCCAGCAAAGCACGGGTCTGCCAGTCATCGTCGTCGGCAATGTGATTGCGGGCGGCGCGGGCAAGACCCCTGTGACTCAAGCCGTGGTGGCCCACCTCAAGGCCAGGGGCTGGCAGCCGGCCATCATCTCGCGCGGCTATGGCCGCAGGATCGAGAACGGACAGGATTGCCGTGAGGCACTGCCGGACAGCCCCGCCAGCGAGGTCGGCGACGAGCCCGCCCTGCTGGCGCGCAGCACCGGCGTGCCTGTCTTTGTCGCCTCCAGGCGTCTGGAGGCGGCGCAAGAGCTGCGCCAGCGGTACCCGCAGGTCGACGTGATCGTGAGCGACGACGGCCTGCAACATCTTGCCCTGGCACGCGATGTGGAGCTGTGCGTCTTCAATGATGAAGGAGTCGGAAACGGCTTTCTGCTGCCCGCAGGCCCGTTGCGCGAGCCCTGGCCTCGCCCGGTAACGGCCACACTGCATGCCGGCCAGCCGCCCCGGCCACTGGGCAGTTCCCCGGCTTTCGCGCTGCAGCGCAGCCTGGCCGACACCGCCCACAACGGCCATGGCCAGAGCATCCCGCTGCGCAGTCTGGCCGCTCGGAGCCCGGAGGCCGTGGCCGCCGTGGCACGCCCCGAATCCTTTTTTGCCATGCTGGCTGCCCAGGGCATCACTCCGGCAGCAACCCAGGCCCTGCCCGATCACTATGATTTCGAGAGCTTCTCTCGCACGCTGGAAAACGACAAGCCCTTGATTTGCACCGAGAAAGATGCCGTCAAGCTCTGGCGCAGCCATCCTGAAGCCTGGGCCGTTCCCCTTGAGCTGCAGCTGCCGCAGGCCTTCTGGGAGCTGCTGGACGCGCAGTTGGCCAAGGCCAACGCCAATATTCGCCGCGATGGCAAGCCAGCCTGACTATCATTGAGCCTATGGATCGGCCTCGGCTGATCCCCCTTTTTGCAGCGCCAGCCCCCTGCTGGCGCCCTCATCCCGTTTTGCAGGAATACTCCATGGACGCCAAACTTCTCGAACTGCTGGTCTGCCCCGTTACCAAGGGCCCGCTGCGCTTTGACCGCGAGCATCAGGAGCTGATCAGCCACAGCGCGCGCCTGGCCTATCCCGTGCGCGACGGCATCCCTGTGCTGCTGGAAAACGAAGCCCGCACCCTGTCCGACGACGAGCTGGAAGAAGAAAAGCAATAAGCCATGAGCTATACGGTACTGATCCCGGCCCGACTGTCCTCGACCCGTCTGCCCGGCAAACCCCTGGCCGATATTGCCGGCTTGCCGATGGTGGTACGCGTGGCCCAGCGCGCGGCTCTGGCCGGCGCAGCCCGTTGCGTGGTGGCGGCCGACGACGAGAGCATTGTGGCGGCCTGCGCCGAGCATGGCATCCAGGCCATCCTGACGCGCAAGGATCATCCCAGCGGCAGCGACCGTCTGGCTGAAGCCTGTGCGCAGCTGGGCCTGTCCGGCGACGATGTGGTCGTCAATGTGCAAGGCGACGAGCCGCTGATCGACCCCAAGCTCATCGAGGCCGTGGCGCAACTGCTGCTGGCCCGCCCCGAAGCCAGCATGGGCACGGCCGCCCATCCTATTGATAGCCTGACGGATTACCGCAACCCGAATGTGGTGAAGGTGGTCTGTGACGTCAAGGGTCTGGCCAGCTATTTCAGCCGCGCGCCCATCCCTTTCTCGCGCGACCACGGCGATGAGGCCTGGTGGCAGACGGCTGCCCCCAGGGCCGGTCACACAGGTTTCACACCGCTGCGCCATATTGGCATCTATAGCTACAAGGCCGGTTTTCTGCGCGAATTCCCACAACTGGCACCTGCACCGACCGAAGCCATGGAGCAGCTTGAGCAGTTGCGCGCCCTCTGGCACGGCCACCGCATTGCCGTGCATATTACGCCCGATGCACCGGGTGCCGGCGTCGACACGCCCGAAGACCTGGAGCACGTGCGCGCTGTTTTTGCTGTTTGAGAAAAAGACCTGCGCACTTTGGCGACACCGGTCCGCAGGCCGTCTTCTTCCAGGGCTGCTCAGGCATCAAGCCGGCAGCAGCCCCGTCGGCGCACACAGCCCCAAAGGGCCCTGGGCCAGTCCAGGAAAGCGCTGATCGCTATACTTTCCGCATAGTCCGAATAGCATATGTAACGGCTTCGGCACCTGGATTACAACTACAGCAATCGCGTTTGCAGCGGATACATGCCTTCAATTGGCCGCACTTGTGACAGCCTTGACTGAATTGTGTAAGCCTGTGTTGGTCTTGTGCGTGCTATCCTTGCCCGCGAAAAAATACGGCCCGGGGACTACGGACGACCACCCGTCTGCCTGGGCCAGCAAGAATTTCTACTCTCCTCAAGGATTTCCATGAAACTGATTTTGTTGGGTGCACCCGGCGCCGGCAAAGGCACTCAGGCGGCCTTCATTTGCCAAAAGTACGGTATCCCTCAAATCTCCACGGGCGACATGCTGCGCGCCGCCGTCAAGGCTGGCACCCCTCTGGGTCTGCAAGCCAAGGCCGTGATGGACGCCGGCCAGCTGGTCAGCGACGATCTGATCATCAACCTGGTCAAGGAACGCATTGCTCAGCCCGACTGCGCCAAGGGTTTCCTGTTTGACGGCTTCCCCCGCACCATCCCCCAGGCCGACGCCATGAAGGCCGCCGGCGTGAAGCTGGACTATGTGCTGGAAATCGACGTGCCCTTCGACGCCATCATCGAACGCATGAGCGGCCGCCGCAGCCACCCCGCCTCGGGCCGCACCTACCATGTCAAGTTCAACCCTCCCAAGGTGGAAGGCAAGGACGACGTGACCGGTGAAGACCTGGTTCAGCGCGAAGACGACAAGGAAGAAACCGTCAAGAAGCGCCTGGACGTCTACAGCAGCCAGACACGTCCTCTGGTGGACTACTACAGCAACTGGGCCAAGGCCGATGCAGCAGCGGCCCCCAAGTACCGCGCCATCAGCGGCACAGGCAGCGTGGAAGAAATCACCGAACGCGCTCTGGCCGCTCTGGCTTCCTGATCGTCCTGATCACTCGCTCATGGAGCCTTGCCGACTTTAGCGGCCAGGCATCTCTGGGCAAAAAAGGCTGGAGTCATCACCGGCCTTTTTTGTTTTTGAAGCTCGCGCTCCCGGCCTTCCGGCCGACATCAGTCCGGTGCGGAAAAGCTGTACCAGGAATGGCGCTGGAGCCATCAATATTCATAGCTGCCCGCGCCTACATTCATTGGATTTCAGAGCAAAACACTATGAATACTCTTTATCAATGAGGGCTAGAAGCTCTCATAACAAGAGCATCAATCCAATGCGTGAGGCCAGCCCATCAGCTCCAGCATCAGGCTGATTCTGGTCTTGGCCGCCGGCAGGCTGCTCACACGGCTATCCCCCGCTCCCTCGGCCTGCACCACCTGCCCCTCCTCGCACCGGGTCGTGATGCGCAAAGCCATGCCCTGCGCCTGCGCCCAGTCCAGGGCTGACCCCAATGCCTGATGGAGTGTGCCATTGCCCGTGCCCACCACCACCACGGCACGCACGCCTGCCGCATACCAGGCCTGCATCACCGCCAGAGCTACGGCACTGTTGCAGCCCGCATGACTGTGCAGCAGCTCCACCAGGGGCCAGTGATCTGCGGGCGGTAAAGCGATTGCAGTGGAGCTGGCCGCAACGACCGGCAGCCCGCCTGTTGCCCAGCGCAGCCGCCCCTCTTCCACCCAGCCCTGCGGGCCGGCACCACTGCCATCGAAGGCATCCACACGATAAGGATGCACCTTGCGCACCTGGCGTGCACTGAACACCCGGCCCGCCACCACGGCAAGCACACCGCGGCCAGCAGCCTGCATGTCGGCCGCACAGGCCACGGCATCGCGCAGATTGCCGGGGCCGTCAGCCGAAATGGCTGTGGCCGGGCGCATGGCGCAGGTCAGCACCACGGGCTTTGCCGGGTGCAGAACACATTGCAGAAACCAGGCGGTTTCCTCCAGCGTGTCGGTGCCATGGGTGATCACGATGCCGCTCACGTCATCACGAGCGAGCAGCTCGGCACATCGCAGCGCGAGTGCATGCCAGGTCGCGTGATCCATATCCTTGCTGTCCAGCTGCGCTAGCTGCTCCACCTGCAGCGATGCAGAAGCAACGCGCTCCAGGTCCGGCACGGCCTGCAGCAGCTGAGCCACGCCCAGTTGGGCCGCACGGTAGCCCACACTGGTGCCCGCCTGCTCGGCGACACCGGCAATCGTGCCGCCCGTGCCCAGGATGACGATATTTTTGTCAGGTTCCACTTGCAGTCCTCTTCAAACTGATTAAAAATACAGGTACTGGATGAACACACAGTATTCATCATCGATCGATCAAGGAATGCCCATGGACCACCCCAAGCTCACTCCCCGCCAGCAGCAGATTCTGGACCTCATCCAGTCCAGCATCGCTCGCACGGGTGCGCCCCCTACCCGGGCCGAGATTGCCAGCACCTTTGGCTTCAAGTCGGCCAATGCTGCAGAAGAGCATTTGCAGGCACTGGCCCGCAAGGGCGTCATAGATCTGGTCAGCGGCACATCGCGCGGCATTCGCCTGCGCGCCGATACCGTGCGCACCATCAATGCTGCACGCGGTGCCAGCTTTGCGCTGCCGCTCACGGCACTGGCTCCGCTGGTGCTTCCCCTGGTCGGCCGCGTCGCTGCCGGCTCGCCTATTCTGGCCCAGGAACATATCGATCAGAGCTATTCGGTCGAGCCCAGCCTGTTTGCCGCCAAGCCCGATTACCTGCTCAAGGTCCGCGGCATGTCCATGCGTGACGCGGGCATCATGGACGGCGACCTGCTGGCGGTACAGGCTACGCATGAAGCGCGCAACGGCCAGATTGTGGTGGCCCGCCTCGGTGACGACGTGACCGTCAAACGCTTCAAGCGCACGCCTCAGGGCATCGAGCTGCTGCCCGAGAACCCCGACTACAAGATCATTCACGTCGATCCTGAAGAGCCATTCGCCATCGAAGGCCTGGCCGTAGGCCTTATCCGCAACAGCATGTTCATGTAACGGGCAGACGGCGTCCCTCCGCCTATGCAGCGGAGGCACTGAGCCTCTTTCCCTCTCAAGCCCAGGTGGTAGGCGCGAAGCCGTTGAGCTTCGCCCTGGGCGGAGCTTTGCCTGAAGAACGCAATCCTGCCCTTATCCATGCCGCAAGGTCATCAAGAGGAGTTGCCAAATGGGATTCGCCACATCACTGCAGGCTTTGACACGCCTGACCCTTAAAGGGCAGCCTGCCACGCTGTCGCTCAACCCGAACTTCTGCTCTGATGATGCAAGCGAAGCCGCTGCAGAACCTGTATCCTTCACTACCAATCGCCCAAAGGCGAAGCAGATCAGCATTCCTGTCATACGCGCCAACCGCGGCCGCAGTCGTCTAGGCAGCAATACGCTTTGTCCTCAGACCTTTGCAGCGACACCAGAGCTGCAATCGCCAATAACCGACGAGTCTAGGCAAGCAGCTTCTCCACGACTTCTCAAGATCGTGCAGCGTGAGCCGCGCAGTCAGCCCGAATGCCTGCTGATCTGCGGACGCATGGCCGATGTCTGTGCCGCGCTGGAGCGTATGGCACTCCATGAGCAAGCAGCCCCGCAAGTCTGAAAGCTCAGTGAGGTTTGACTGCCTGCACTCGTGCAGCTCTGAGCCCGACCCGCGATAGGCCTGCAGGCGATGCAACAAAGCTTCCATTGCATCCAACAGGAAGCCACCTCAACGCTCTTGGCCCATCGGCCGGCAGATATGGCGCCAGACAACTCTGCCAGCAGTGCATAGGCAAAAACTCGATGTCGCCAGAGCAGGCCCTCTATATTGGCGCCGAACGATCTGGATCGCCATGTAAATTATTTGCTGATGTTCTGCCTGTGCCTGTCCGCCAGAACGCATTTCGCACAAGCCTCGCAGCCTTCTAAACTCCTTGTCAGGCGCGAATATGCGTCAGAACGGATACCCGGATCAGGGTATTGCAGCACCTCTTCGACAGTGGAAACATTCATATACACATGTCAATGAGGGCGTCTTATGAGTGCCTACCGCAAGCTCTTGCAGCACATACAGGCCAAAGACGCCAATGGAGACCTGCGCCTGATTCTGGTCTATCAGAGTTTTGATGAGGTCGACATGCCGCATGGCGTCTCCATACGACCGTCTGCCATTTACTTTGAAACTGCCGATCATCAGGAGGTCAACTGGCTCAATCCACAGCAGTTCGAGATAGAGGCCACTGGCGAAATCCTCAATCGCGTTCCTCCTTCGCCCGAGGAATGAGACAACTCGACGCGATCGACCCCGTTACAGAGTCTTACCTCCTGTCTACAACTCTGCTGCATTCAAGAACTAGGCATTGCGCAGCTCGAAATATTGGAATAAATTGATTCTCAGGCACATCTTCCGGCATCAGGAGGCTGAACATGTTCAAGCACCTGCTCATTCCCACCGATGGCACCAAACTGTCAGAGGCTGCCGTGCGTGCTGGCGTTCTGCTTGCGCGTGAACAAGGCGCCAAGGTGACCGGCCTTTATGTCATGCCCGATTACCGCGCCATCATCTACGGCGCAGACGCACTGCTGACTTACAACAGCACAGAGTTCGAGCGAAGTGCCAACAGCGATGCAGATGCGGCTTTGCAGTTCGTTGACCAGATTGCCAGACCTGAAGGCGTACCCTGCAACTTTGTGCGAGTCACCCACGCCTCTGTTTACCAAGCCATTGTTCACCAGGCGCAGGAATTGCAGTGCGATCTGATTTGCATGGCCTCACACGGTCGCAAAGGTATTGGCGGAATTTTGCTGGGCAGCGAAACCCAGCGCGTCCTGACGCACAGCCATGTCCCGGTGCTGGTACACCGGCCCGCCTCCACCGGCAAACATTAAGGAGCCAAAAATATCGAATAGCAGTCCTGCATCTTGCACGCTTGCCTCGGTACAAGATGGGCAAGCGACTTGCAAGTCATGGCTGCAAAATGCAGGCCAGCCAGTCAGGAGCTGCTGGCCGCACCCGATGGGGCAACCTGTCAACCGTTCAAACGCGTCAGCAACAGTGCAAGAGCGATAAACGGCGATTGAGGCCAAAGTAACGCCTCTGCCAACTATTCAAATGCATTGACTGTGTGAGCTGCAGAACCGGATCGAGAGGACCCCAAAACTTGCCCGCCTTGCGCGGGCATTTTTTTTGGCTGCTAGGCACATCGCTCCGATACTTCTCCCAATCGCTCACGATGCCCAGGCAAGGTGAACAGAATCTGGAGATTCTGCGAGTCCATTTGCTGCACCACGATGGAGCCGTCTTCGTGCAGATAGATCCGCACAGTGTGTGCATCATCCAGATCCCAGTGCGCAACGCTCGTATTCACCCCCCGCCAGCCATGCTCCTCGCACAGCCGACGCCGGCGCAAGGCCTTCAAAAATTCCTGCGAAGCACCAAGCTCTGCATTGGTTTGCACCCAGCTGTCGATCACCAACTCATAAGCCATCTGCTGCGTATGGCAAGGCTTGGCCAGCTTCATATGCCTGATCCAGGCATCTAGACGGGAGGCAAAAGTGTATTGCAGGTGGTGGGACATGGGCTTTTTTTGAATTCAGTAGGGCACAGGGCTAGATCGCCACTTGCGCATCAAAAATCAGAATTTTCCTACGCCCAATTTACCGAAAAGTGCAGCAGAAACAAAATCTACATCACCAATAGGTTCAGGGTTTAACACTGCTTGACGACCGGCCTGAGAGACAACTGGCAGAGCGAGACTTGCCAGAGCCACGGTGAACTCTGAGCCTGCACGGTGACATATCTCAAGGATTGGATAAGCTGGCTTTTGGACGCTTGCCAGCTGCTCAGCCACCGCATTGCCTAGTATTTCGGGAGCACCTACCGATGACTTGCCTGTTGGAATTCAGGCAAGGCGATTCAGCCCTGCTTTCGTTGACTCAGGCCAGAGCATCGTCATCCTGAAATTCAATGCGCCTCTCTCAAAATTGTCATCATCAGGCAATTTTTACGTTCAAACCCATGCCGGCTCAGAATAGATTTCATTAAAAAAATCTATCTTTTCACTCAGTTACTTAGCACGGCCACTTCATCAAGAAAAGATGACAGCGGCACCGGCAAAGCACCTCCCCAGCGCTTCAGAGAAGCTCACACAGCAGATCTGCTCTGTCCATTAGCGCGATCTGTAAGTGCCTACATACTTCCTTACATCCTCTTGATACAACATCAGTCAAATGCAATGAAATGTCAGCTCGCAGGTCCTGCGGCAAGTCGTTGAGCAACAGGGAGTGTCGTCATGAGAAAAGTTAATCCTGCCGCCAAGAACGCGAACCGCGCTTTTGTCCGTCTGCACACGTATGTGACCAAGCAATTCGACTGGGATCTCTTCACCAAGGACTACCGGGTAGTCCTGCACACTGACGAGGATGGAGGCGTCACGCTCTACATCGTCAAGGTCTTCGACAAGGATGGACAGCCTGCCGCACTAGGGCCAAAGATCCCTAACCAGATTACGTTCTCTTACCGTCAGGCTCCCATCATGTCGGTATGGACAGAGTTCTTTAACGACGGCAAATTCAGTTGGCGCAATGTCTCCTGCCGCTAGGGCGCAGCGGTGGAGGATGGTGAATTGGCTGTCGGCATAGACACCCGTCGCTGCGCCAGGAGCGCCATCCTGTCCAACACATTCAGGAGAGTTGCATGACCCGCTTCCAACCGATGCTTGCAACTGCTGCCCTGCTCAGTCTCATGACGCTACATCTCAGCAGCAGCTCCATGGCGCAGGCCGCCTTTACAACCCCGGGCGGCTACACCAACTCCTACAGCGGCCAGATCACGGGCAACGGCATCGTGCAATACGGGCTCGAAACGCGGCCCTTCCAGCGCATGACCGTCACGCTCAACACCAACAATCCGTCCAGTCAGATGAACGTCTTCAAGGACGGCTCTGCCCAGCCTCTATGCCAAGGCTCGGCCAACAACAACATCTGCACCTTTCGCATCGAACGTGGTGCCAGCTATCGCGTGCTGATCTTCCTCACGCGTGAAGCCGCCCAGCGCGGCGAAAGTGCACGCTTTACGCTCACCACCGAAGAAAGCACCTGACAGCTTGACTGCCGTCAAGAACCCCTCAGTCCATGGCTTGTAAACTGGCTTCAACAGATTCAAAGTGAAAGCCCGTTACACAATATGGAAAACTTTCCCAAAGACATCTACACCGAGCCCACGCCCGATGTGAATACCCTGGCCAACCTCGGCCCCCTCACCGGCATGGCCGGTATCTGGATCGGCAAGCGCGGCCTGGACATCAACCCAAAGGCTGACGGCCCCGAAAAGCAGGCCTTTATCGAGCACATGGAGTGCCAGCCCATCGATGCGCAAACCAACGGGCCACAGCTCTTCTATGGCCTGCGCTACCACACACGCATCGTCAAGCCCGACGATGTGGAAACCTTTCACGACCAGGTCGGTTACTGGCTGTGGGAGCCTGCCACCGGCAACATCATCCAGACTCTGACCATCCCGCGCGGACAGACCGCCATGGCCACGGGCAAGACCACGGCTGACGCCACCAGCTTCACCCTCAGGGCCGAGCGCGGCTCCACCGTCAACGGCATCTCCAGCAACCCGTTTCTGGAGCACGCCTTCAGAACCGACGCCTATACCATCACCATCACCAAGCACTCGGACGGCACCTGGTCGTACGAGCAGGAAACCACGCTGACCATCCCCGGCCAGAGCGAGCCTTTTGCCCATACCGACCGCAACACCTTGCACAAGATTGGCGAGCCCACGCCCAACCCAACGGCAAGGGCCGCAGTTGAAATCTGATTAGCACTCTCAAAGGACTCCACGCCCCGGCCGAATTCACTGGATCCGCAGGGCGCACACTCCCCCGATTACCGCATCGTCCGTGATGACCTTACGCTGCTGGCCATGGCCCTTACAGGCAAGAAGGCGCTTGCCTTCAAACCGGCTTATATAGATGCCTTTCAGCGCATGGAGGCCGTTCGCAACAGGCTGCCGGCATTCGGCGCATGGAGCTGACCTTCAATCTGGTCGCGAAGACTGAGGCGCAAGTGCACCGCACTGCGTTCAAGACCTTGATACGGGGCGATGCCGATAGATGAGCGCACAGCAGCCACCTGCCGAACCTGAATTACGGTCGCCCACCCTGCGCCATATACAGCCGATTGTGATCGAGCTGAGGCAGGCCTCCTTCGACAGCCTGCCATGGCGCATTGCCGACGGCGAGATCATCGGCTCGACCGACGCCCAACTGGCCAAACTTGCCAAACTGGCCAAACTGGCCAAACTGGCCAAACTGGCCAAACTGGCCAAACTGGCAACAGCCTACTCCCAGCACCGCGAGAGGCAGTCCAGCCTGCCGACCGGCAACAGCCGCAGAGCAGGCTGCGCAAGACCTTCGGAAAATCTACTTTTGATAGCTTTCAACGCTTTATGGATAAGGGCTTGAGGCGGTTTTTACTTGCAACCTCATGAATTTGATTTCCATCAAGAAACCGTCTGAATACTCATTTCAAGGTGTTGCATTAGCAGCCCTGGAGTGTGAGTATGAGTTCGGTGATCGATCGAATTGATTTGGCAACAAGACGCGCACCTATGCGCAAGGAGGCTGGATATGTTCAAGCACATTTTGATTCCTACGGACGGCTCTAAGCTCTCTGAGGCCGCGCTGCGCGCGGGCATACAACTGGCTAAGGAACAAGGCGCACAGGTGACGGCGCTTTATGTGATGCCGGATTACGCAGCCATGATTTACGGAGCCGAGGCGCTGATCGCCTACAACTCTGCAGAGTTCGACAAGAGCGCCCAGAAGGAAGCAGATCAGGTGTTGCAAGCTGCCCTGGACATTGCCAAGACCGAGGGCGTGGCCTGCCAGACGGTGCGGGT
Organism: Comamonas sp. wu1-DMT; assembly: GCF_040187805.1. Classification (NCBI taxonomy): domain Bacteria; kingdom Pseudomonadati; phylum Pseudomonadota; class Betaproteobacteria; order Burkholderiales; family Comamonadaceae; genus Comamonas; species Comamonas sp. wu1-DMT. The sequence goes on along the minus strand of NZ_JBANEM010000007.1, from coordinate 175,310 downwards.
CACGAATATCTCCATCAATCAGGCCATCATCAAGCAGGCGCAGGAGGGTAACTGCGATCTGATCTGCATGGCATCACACGGCCGCAAGGGCATTGCCGGCATTTTGCTGGGCAGCGAGACCCAGCGCGTACTGGTCAACAGCAGCATTCCGGTTCTGGTGCACCGCCCGGTTTAAGCATGCTCGACTGCAGCGCAGCCACTTCCCGGCCGCTCTCATAATGCAAGCAACGCCCCATCGCCCTCGTGCGGTGGGGCGCTTTTTCATGGCCGATCGTCGTGTAGCATCGGTGCATCAAATTGTGAGCCTTTGGTTCCATTTGTCACGCCGGCAGCGGCGTCTCTTGTTCATTTTGAAAAAAGGGAAAAGCAGATGAGTCACGCAATCGCAACCGCTGCCGGCCTGGCGTGGCAGACCGGCCCGATTCGCCCGAGAGCCTGCACCTGCGGCAGCGTGGTGTGCCAGTTGCTGCATGAGCGGGTGATGAGCGATATGTCGCGCCGCATGTTTGTGGGCGGGGTGGCGGCCATGATGGCGCCATTTGTGACCCTGCATGCTGCCGAGACAGGCGAGGGCGGGGCGGCCAGGCCGGCCGACCGCCCCGTGTTGCTGACCAATCTGCGCCTGTTTGACGGCACGGGCAAGTCGGTGCGCCAAGGCGTCCAGGTGCTGATCCAGGGCAAGCTGATTGCCGCCCTGCCCTCTGCCGGCGAAAAGGTGGAAGGTGCGCAAGTGATCGACTGCCAGGGCAAGCTGGTGATGCCGGGCATGATCGATACGCACTGGCACACCATGCTGGCAGCCATTCCGCAGATGACGGCCATGACGGCAGATCTGGGCTATCTGTATATCTCCGCCGCGCAGGAGGCACAGCGCACGCTGATGCGCGGCTTTACCTCGGTGCGCGACGCGGGCGGCCCCGCCTTTGCGCTCAAGCGCGCGATCGACGAGGGCATGATCCCGGGCCCGCGCATCTATCCAAGCGGGGCGATGATTTCTCAGACCTCGGGCCATGGCGACTTCCGCCTTCGCAGTGATATTCCGCGTGCAGCGAACGAGCCGCTGAGCATGGTGGAGCAAACCGGCGTGGCCATGATTGCGGATGGCGAGACCGAGGTTCTGCGCCGCGTGCGCGAGCAGTTGATGCTGGGGGCATCGCAAATCAAGATGCTGGCAGGCGGCGGCGTGGCATCGCTGTACGACCCGCTGGACAGCACCCAGTTCACCGAGAAGGAGTTGCGTGCCGGCGTGGAGGCCGCCGCAGACTGGAACACCTATGTGATGTCGCATGTTTACACCCCCAAAGGCATCAAGCGGGCCATCAAGGCGGGCGTAAAAAGCATCGAACACGGCCAGTTGGCCGACGAGGAAAGCGCGCGCATGATGCGCGACGAGGGCGTGTGGTGGAGCCTGCAGCCGTTTCTGCAGGACGAGGACGCCAACCCCTACACCGATGCAGTGCGCCGCGAGAGCCAGTCGCGCGTGGCCCAGGGCACGGTGCGCGCCTATGAGATGGCGCAGAAGTACGGCATCAAGACGGGCTGGGGCACGGACATTCTGTTCAGTCCCAAGGGCACGGTCACACAGGGCAAGCAACTGGCCAAACTGACGCGCTTTTACGACCCCATGACGCTGCTGAAGCAGGCCACGGGCACCAACGGTGAACTGCTGGCCCTGTCGGGCGAGCGCAACCCCTATCCCCAGCCGCTGGGCCGCATAGCCCCTGGCGCATTTGCCGATCTTCTGGTGGCCGATGGCGACCCGACGGTGAATCTGGACTTCCTGAGTAACCCGGAACAGAACCTGCGCCTGATCATGAAGGATGGCAAGGTTTACAAGAACACGCTGTAAGAGAGACAAATGACCCAGCACATCAACACCACTCCGGGTATGGCAGCGGCGGCGCTGGCCGTGAGCCTGCTGGCAGGCACGCCGGCCTGGGCACAGGACAAGACGGCAGCCGATGCATGGCGCTTTCAGCTCACGCCCTATGTATGGATGACGGGGCTGGACGGCAGCGTCCGCCCGTTCAGAGGAGCGCCAACGGTGAGCGTGAACAAATCGTTCTCGGACATTCTGGAGGACCTGGACGCTGCAGCCTTTGTGAACGGCACGGCACGCAAGGGACAATATGTGCTGCAGGGAGATTTCAGCTACGCCGCTACATCGGACAAGGCTGCCTTACCCTTAGGCCTGAGCGCAAATGCCAAGATTCGCCAGACCTCGCTGACGATGACCGGCGGGCACAACTGGATGCTGAGTCCGCGGTCGAGCGTTGACCTGATGGCGGGCCTGCGCCTATGGCAGATCAAGGCCGAAGTAAGTGTGCCAGGAGTGGGTTCGGCGCAGTCCAACACCTCGTTCGTCGACCCAGTGGTCGCCGCACGCTGGCGCTACGATATTGCGCCGCGCTGGTCCACCTTGGTGTATGCCGATATGGGTGGGCTGGATGTGGGCTCGAAGTTCACCTGGCAGGTGCACGGCTCGGTGAACTACCAAGTCAAGGAAAACATCTTTGTGTCCGTGGGCTACCGCCACCTGAGCGTGGACTACCGTGACGACGGCAAGCGACTGGACTTCAGCCAGAGCGGCCCGATCGTCGGAGCGACGTTCAGGTTTTGATCACCACCAGCGGATAGCCAACACCCAGCCCGTCAGACCTGCGGCTGCAACGCCGCATGCAGCAATGGCATAGGCGATGGCAATCGCTGCGGGCGAACCAGGCTGCGCCAGGCCCTCTATAGCACTGGATTACCTGGTGCGTGATCTCGCTCGGTTTCAGCGCATGGAGTCTCCTCAACCACCGGGGAGTCAGAGCCTGAAAACGCGCTCGAAGCACCACCACAGGACAAACCAGGGACGTGCGCACTCATTGCTGCAGCCTGCCTTTCCTTGCTCCATCAGCCGCCCGCGCCAGACGACAATGTCAAAGCAGCACCAACTGACCAAAACCAGAAATCCGACAGGCCACAAGGCATCAATGAACCGCACCGAATTTCTGCAACAGCCCGAAGTCATTGGCTTTACCGACTGGCTTGCAGCCACACTCCCCCAGCGACAGATTCAGTTGAACATTCGCTCTTCCAGCTACGTACCCAAGGGCTTGATGGCCACCACCCGTTTTGCCGATCTGGTACCTCACCACTACCGCTGGCGGGGGACTGGCCTGGCAACGGGCGACTGGGCCGAGTCGTGCATCAAGACAAGCGCTCTTTCTGCCAAGCTGCGCGCTGCCGTGCAGGCCAACGATGCGACAGCCACCCTGGCCGCCTGTAGCGACGTGCTGGACTGGGGCGGCGAGCGCAACCCCGAAGAAGGCGCGCGGCCCTTTCTTGTGGGCCTTGGCACTAACATCAGCCACTACATTGCCCAGACCCACCAGGAAATGGCGCTTGGCTCGGCCAGCCTGCGTACCGGCTTTCCGACAGTGCGGCTCATGAACTCCATGCTCACCAAGGTGCACGCCTTTTATTCAGCCGAAGGCTTGCCCATCTATGACTCGCGGGTCAGTGCTGCAGCGGCTGCACTGGTGGAGTTTTGGCGCCGCAGTAGCGGCACGCGCCACCTGCCCGATACGCTGAGCTTCCCTCTGGCCGGCGGCAGCCAGAAGCCCCAGCACAAACTGGCTTGCCTGTTTGACCAGCCACCGTCGCCGGGCACCCTGCTCTACACCAGCCAAAGCACGCCCCAGCGCTGGGCTGGCGCCAAGGTACGGCTGGCCTGGGTAATGGCCGAAACCCTGCGCAAGACCCCCAGCCTGTTTTCAGGCCAGCCTGATCGCATGCGGGCCATGGAAGCTTCACTCTTCATGGTGGGCTACGACCTGAACTGCCTGGCCTGAACAAAACAGCCCCTGCCAACCAGTCGTTGCAGGGGCTTTTCTCCGCATCCAGGCATTTAGGTCAGATAGGCCTCCAGCGCTTATCCATCAAACGCCGGAAGCTATCAAAACGGCTAGCTCTGAAAAAAGCCAATGGGCCTGTCGAATGCGGACATGGGCAAAACGGCAAGACTGGCGGAATCACGGCAACGCCCTTCACCAAGGCATAAGGCCGGCCGGTGTACACGCTTCAGGGTACTGCGGTTGGAGCGACTTGCATCGGGGAGGCAGCAATCGCAACCATGAGTGAGCCCAGAACCCAGCACATCCTGCTGTGCATCTGGATGAATACTGTGAGGAATATCGAGAGTTCCGCCTCAAACGTAAACCAAATGCTACGTAATGGCTGTGAATTCACAAAATTCAGCGTTGCGCCACGTTCTCCTACAAAAGGGTTTTCCATGACTCGGCGACCATGCACCCACAGCAAGCCAACCCGGTTTGCTGGTCACCAACCTGAAGGAGTGAAGGACATGACGCAACAAGCGAACCAGCAGCACAACCCCAGCCAACAGGACAAGCAGCAACAGCAGCAACAGCAGCAGCAAAACCCTGGGCAACGCCAACCAGGCCAGAACACCAGCCAACCCGGCCAGCAGCAACAGCAAACCCCTGGACAGCAGAAGACCCCTGCTCAGCAACAGCAGCCTGGGCAACAGCACAAAACGCCCCAGCAGTGAATGTGAGCGCCTCAGCGCTGGCCCACCTTGCCAGCGTTGTTCTGTACCACGCAAAGAAAGGAGCAGGAATGCAACCAGCCTCACCTGTCATCTCATCCGATCGTGTCAACGGCACCAGCGTCTACAACCCCAACGGCGACAAACTGGGGGCTATCGACTCACTGATGATCGACAAGCTCACCGGCAAGATTCGATATGCAGTGATGCAGTTTGGCGGTTTCCTGGGCATCGGCTCAGATCTCTACCCACTGCCGTGGGATAGCCTCAAATACGAACCCAGCCAAGGCGGGTACGTGGTTTCCGTCACCAAGGAACGGCTTGAAAACGCCCCTCGCTACGAGGGAGGCACATTGCCTGAATACACCGACGACTACGGCCGCCGTGTTTATGACCACTACGGTGTGCCCTTTGTCTAACCCCGGCACGCAACCACACATGCGCTAGTGCCCAAACTCAAGAAGAACCGCAGGCCGGTCGGCGCCGGCCACCAACCAGTTGGAGTTCAGCCCACCTCACGGTCGGCTTTTTTTTTGCGCGGAGATTTTCAAATGTAGCCTCCTGGCCCCGCGGGCCTTAAGCGCGACCTCTCCCCGCAGGGTCAAGCGGGGCCATCTGGTGTGATGGTTCCCGGTACAAGGTATTGCTCAAAATCGAGGCCTGAAATACGCTTTACCAATACCGTGGTGCACAAGCCGTGAGCTGCGGTCTGAGCGGTCACACCAGATGGTGATGATATCCATTGCTTTCTGCCGAGCCTGAGGTTCTCTACCCTCCCTCTGCTTCCCCAGGCACGCCGCAAGGCATCGGCCTTTACACGCAAGCCCACCAGCCAACGCCGGTGGGCTTTTTCTTTGCCGGTAGACGCTCAGTGCAGCCACGCAACACATGAGGTCGATGTCTGTTGACGCGCTGTACAGGGGAAATTTAAACTACTGTACAAATGAACAGCACTGATAAAAATAACAGTAAAATTCAAGGCAACAGCTTGCTGCGCCAGAGCGCGAAGCGCATTCACTCCACCATACCTTTGTTGGTTTCACCTGCTCTCAAGAGCGCTGGTCTTTTTTTATCCGACACCGCCCATCCAGCGGGCCTGCTTCTCGCCAAAAGGAGACTCCATGCTGTACAGCACCGTTCCTCAACCCGTTGATGAAGACCTCGTGCAGCGCCTGCGCGAGAAGGGAGGCCTGTGAAATGGCCACACATCCCCACCGCCCTGCTCGCGCTGCTCCTGACAGTCCTGCTCTTGATCGCCCCGGCCTTGGAACAAGGCTACTGACCGCCGTGCAATGGGGCCTCAGCCTCCTGGGGATCTTTTGCCTCATCGGCGTGGCGGTCGTCATTGCCACCACCCCGGAAGCCTGGCCGCTGTGAACGGTCGACCTCATCGATTTTGATAACCACAGGCGTTTTCCTGACAAGCGCCAGACCGGAGAAATATCATGGAAAAGATCATCGAATCCCTGATCCTCGTCGCCGCCATCTTCATGGGCGTACTGTGGCTTGCCACCCCCAACGCCCAGGCAGACGAACCCACCACCCTCACCAAATCCGTGCGCGACGAGTTCGCCTGCCCGGGCATGCACGCCGAATGGCTGGACGCCCACACCGTCCAGTGCCTGCGTGAAAAGCCCTGATCTACCGTCCCGCTGCCCCCCGCGAACAGCCCATGCCCCATCGACACCGTACGGCAACGGCAACAGCTCCAGCACCACGACAGCCAACACAGCCGGCTGCTGCCTGCTATGGAAAGCAAGACTGCTAGTTCAATCCAGACGATGCCATCAGCTGCAGCACACCTTCAAATGCAGATAGGGCGGGCGCAACGCAATCGCCAATTCAGAAGCTCGGAAACGCCCGCCAAGCAGACAAAAGCCCGCAAGGTTCCAGACCTAGCAGGCTTTTTTGCCAAGTGGTTGGCATGTACTACCGCTACCTCAATCTGCTATGGCAAGCCCGCAAGCACTTGCGCGAGCGTTACTCGGAAGGTTTTGCGTAGACCTCTGCACTCAGCACCTCAAGGCCGACAAAGGGTTCAGTCCCTTCGACCCAGGCATCGTGACCGGGTGGGATGGCGTAGGACTCCCCTGCGCTGAGCATTTTCTGAGAGCCGTCCTGCATTTGAACGGTGAGCTTTCCCGAAACAACGTGCCCCACATGCGAGAGCTGGCAGTAGTCGGTCTTCACCACGGGCTTGATGCATTCGGACCAGCGCCATCCGGGCTCAAAGTTGAACCGTCCAATCGTGTAGCCCTGAAGCTTTACGAGCTCCACGCGAGTTTTGCTAGGTGTGCGAAGTTCATCAGGCTCGCTGTGTGACCTGACTTCTAGCTTCTCAACGCTGACTGGAGTGGCCATGATTTTCTCCTTCATAAGAGCTGCACCTCGAGCCCCCAAGGAATTCTTCAGGTATAGCTGGTGAGCCGAAGGACAGATGAAAAAACTTATCACTACGTCATTCGCATGGCATTGCCAGGAGCACTTATCAGTTACCAATTGCTGCATGCGGCACGGCACTGTCTGCGCCGCCCAATTCACGGCTGACAGCAAAAAGCATGCTTTGACATACGTGGTGCCTACGCGGCCCATCTAAAGCGCCACAAGTTCGCACAGATTTTTCAGATTTGCATACAGCAAGCAGATCGAATGCAGCTGCAGCAAGAACGGTATGACTTCTTTGCGCAGCCCCAAGACGGCGCGGTGCTGACTATTTTGGGCACAGCCAATGCCTTAGCCATTGATAAAGCTGGCTGAACTGTCCAGACCCCGCCCACCCAGCCTGCGCCGTATGGGCTTTTTTGTCTGCCATTCACGGAGACACGATGGGTCGCGCCGCCCCCTTGGCCTCAGCGAGGTAAATGCCCGAGTCATCCGCCGTGCACCAAGAACCTACTAGCACTTGAGCCCGCTGATGTTAGGACTACGGCTCGGTTACTTTGCAGGGTGGTCGCGGCGGAACAGCTCCCACTCGTCGATTTCCGTGCCGTTGGGCAGCACGCAGATGCCGCGCTCTCCGGCAGTGGTCTTCTCGATGCGGGTCTTGCCGCCCAGCTTGGCGCAGTACACCGATGCGGGGTTGGCCATGCCGATCACAGGCGCAGCGGACTGAGGCTGGGCACAACCGCTGATGGCCAGTGCAGAAAGTACTGCGCTGGTGGTTCCAAGTGCTTTTTTCATGGGCTCAATGTAGCAAATGCCGCCTTTTTCATTGAGCCGCAAAAAATCCTGACTCACATCAATCTCTCATCTCCTTCATACATATGGGCCAAGGGTTGGCACCGACGAAGTTGGCGGCACTCTGTCAGCCAATGTCACTTTTAGTTATTTCACCTCCAAAAGAGGAAAAGTGAACTGTCAGAAATCGCAAGAAGTTGTTAATTTGTGATCCGGAAGATGAGCGGCTGACACATTAATGGCCGCCTTGGCATTTAGATTTGACTAGAGATATGGCCAGTCTGGCCTGTCTGTTGGTGATCACTAGCAGAAGGGCTGTGTGTATGCATACGAGCAACGACCACATCTTTGTGTTGATGCCATCTCTATCCCTGCTCTTCCTGGCCGGCCTGCTGGGAGTGTGCTGGGCGACCCAGCCCAAGCAACGCTTTCTACTCTGGCTGTGCGCCTCTTTCCTGCTAACCGCAATGTCCATCAGCATTCGCAGCGTGCTGAAGTTTGAAGTCCTCAATCACTATGTGGTTCTCGTCAACGCACTGTTTCTGGCGGGAGCTTGGTGTTTTTCCAAGAGCTTTTCAGAGCGTCGGTGCGTACCCACATATCCGCTTGCAGCCCTTGTCTTGTGTGCCGCGACGCTGGCCTCGCTCTACTATTTCGCCAACGTGGCACAGAACCAGGTGGGTAGACTGCACACATTCGGTATAGGCGTAGCTCTGATGCTCTTGCTGCCAGTGCCGGCAGTCCTCAAACGAGGCCTCACCAACGACTGGCTGGATAGGATTTTGCTGTGGTCCTATGTGTTTTATGCCGTCTTTACCATGCTGCGCCCGACGCTGGTCGCGACTTTCGCGCATAACGGTCTCGGCGATGCCATGGATGCCAACTCAACCTATTGGCTGACAACGCTGATGAGTATTTTGCTTTTTGCATTGCTCTTCACGGTTTTAGTCTGTGCAGTCACCATCAGGGACACAGTCCGTCAACTGCGCACTGAACGCGACCTGGATGCTCTGACCCAGATACTGAATCGCCGCGCATTCAGTGAAGCCGCACAGCATCGCCTGGCCGACCAACGCCTATATCCCATGGCGCTTCTGGCCAGCGATATTGATCATTTCAAACGCATCAACGACAACTGGGGGCATGACAAAGGTGACGAGGTCTTGCAGCTTGTCGCCAGAGCGATGCAGCACAATGTGCGCAGCAATGATCTGGTTGCACGCTTCGGCGGTGAAGAGTTTATGGTTCTGCTGACAAAGATCGATTTGCAAGGTGCCGAGCAAGTCGCCAAGCGCATTGGCCTGGAGTTGAGAAATGACCAGGAGCTATTGCCGAAAGGGCCAGCCCTGACGCTGAGCTTTGGCATCACTTCAATCAGCAATGCCGACCAGCTTGAAGGTGCACTGAGGCAAGCCGACCAGTTGCTGTACAGCGCCAAAAATGCTGGCCGAGACCGCGTTCATGTGGAAGGCCGCACTTACCCAGACATCAGCTTTGAACACACCTTACCGGCAGACCACCCCATGGCATTGCTGATGTAAGCCGGTGAATTCGCTGACCAATGCCATCACGCACCAGGCAGCTCACGTATCCAAGTTGGCCCACAATGATTCCTGCATGGTCGCTGGCAAACCAATTTGCCAGCATTGATGCACCCCGTCATGGGTGCACTTTTGTCAGTGGAATCCTTGATGCGCAGACTTCGCCATCTCACCAACCGGCATCGCACGCCGTCCACCAATGTCGCCCTGGGTCTGCTGCTGGCCTTTAACGCAGGCGCGGTCAACGCTGGCGGCTTTCTTGTGCTGCGGATGTATACCTCGCACATGACGGGCTTTGCCTCTCAACTGGCTGACGGCCTGGTGCTTGAGAACGCCAAGCTGCTGCTGAATGCGCTTGGTGCCATCATCGCCTTTACAACAGGCGCGGCCGTCTGCGCGTTGCTGGTGAACTGGGGGCGCAAACGCCATCTGTACAGCGTCTATGCCCTGCCGCTGATGCTGGAGGCCGTCATGCTGATTGCCTTCGGCCTGATGGGCACAGTCACCTTGACCTGGAACACTCCCTTCGCAGTGCCGCTGACCGTTCTGCTGCTGTCCTTCATGATGGGTTTGCAGAATGCCGTGGGTTCCAAGACATCCGGCGGCAGCACTCGCACCACGCACATGACCGGCAATTTCACGGATCTGGGCATGGAACTGGGCAAGATGTTCTTCTGGAAGCGCCACGCCAACGCCGGCCTTCAACTGTCGCCCCTGGTTCGGCATGACTGGCGCCGTATGAAGGTGTCCGCAGGGCTGATCTTGATGTTTGTGCTGGGCGGCATTACCGGTGCACTGGGCTTCAAGCATATCGGCTTCATCTGCGTGGTTCCGCTGGCCGCTCTTTTGCTTGTACTGTCCGTGCCGCCATTTATGCGCGATGCAGCGCAGTCCGCCGAGCGGCCGTCACTCTTCAGCAAGAAGAGCTGAGTGCATCCGGTATCTCACGCCGCTGCCGCGACGTCCCCGGGTCCATGCACGACGACCTGATCGCGCCCAAGCTCCTTGGCCTTGTAGAGTTGCTGGTCAGCCCTCATTAGGGCTTCGCGCAGATCGCTGCCGAATGGACTGACAACGACACCCATGCTCAAGGTCACGCGCTGACCATCGGGCAATGGCGCAATGATCTCGACCGCTCCGGCACGAATACGCTGCGCCACACGTTGTGCAGTCTCAATGTCGGCATGGGTCAACAGCAGCACAAATTCTTCGCCTCCAAAGCGAGCCACCAGGTCGGTTCCACGGACACTTGCCTGTATGACTTCCGCGACGGCCTTGAGTACTCCGTCTCCATATTCGTGCCCCCAGTTGTCGTTGACCCGCTTGAAGTGATCCAGATCCGCCACCACGATGGAAAGCGGTTGCGCTTTTCGATCCCGGGCCAGCGGGTCTGCAAGCTCCCAGAAGCCGCGACGATTCAACACGCGAGTCAGCATGTCGTGATTGCGCTCGTCTCTGAGTGTGGCCATTGCATCCCTCATCGAAACGATGAGCATGAGGCCCGAGAACACCAGGCTGAACAATAGCGAGCCCAGCATGGTGACCAACCAGTAAATGGAGCTGAGCATGTCCTGGAGCTCAGTGAATCCCAGAAACAGCACCATGATGGGCCTGAGCACTGTATAGATCGCAAAGGCCCCATAGGACCGGTAAAGCAGCTTTTCCAGCCCGTCACGTCTGACTTTTTTTTAGCGCAATGGCAGGAAACGGTATGAAGTGAATGATGCCAAGCCCTGTGTTCAGCCAGAGCACGCGCGCAGCAATGTTGTCCTGCACGATGCTGTACTCGTAAAGAGCAGCAACCACGATGATCGATACCAGGGCCGAGATCTTGGGATATGAGGAGACGGAAAACTTTTGAGCGACGCCCCAGGTACAGAGCCAGGCACCAAGCAGATAAATGGGCCCGGTGTAAACAGCCCACCGAACCAGTTGTCCGTGAGGTGTCAAGCACTGCCAACCCAAGGCAAGCCCCGTAAGTGTCAACCCACAAGCCGTCGAGAGCAGAAACACTGAGCGGCGCTGTGCAAGCCAGCAAAAAGCCATGAGTGCGCCCAGTGCCGTTATGCATACCGGCGCGACCAACAAGTACAGCTGCAAATTGCTAGGCATGAATCAGCCGATCAGTAAAGCTCATTCGCGCGGCTACACATTGGTGGCTACCCATGCTCTGAGGTTAGGAAGAAGGAGTCCGTTTGATCAGTGGACTGTTGAATTCGGGGCGATGTTAGCAAGTGTCCAAAAGCCGAGAAATCGATTTCCCGACAAATATCAGTTACCGGCTCCGGTGCGCGGGACGGGCCAGGCGTCACGAGAGCCATCCCTGCTGCGCTCGAGTTCGTCGCTCCGGCCCGGATAGCGAGCCATCCGGACCTGATTGCGGCCCGAACTCTTGGCCCGGTACAAGGCCATGTCGGTGCGGCGCAGCAGTTGCGCAGAGGCTTCACCGGCCTGCCAGCTGCCCACGCCGAACGACATGGTGATGGTTCCTGCCGCCGCGTAGCTGTGCGATGCGATGCTGCGGCGCAGCCGCTCGGCCAGCTCCAGGGCCGCCTGCAGGCCGACGCCCGGTACGATGATCAGGAACTCCTCTCCACCCCAGCGCGCAACATGCTCCGAAGACCGTACGGTGCTCCTGAGGACTTTTGCGATCTGCTGCAGAACCTGGTCGCCGGCCTCATGGCCGAACTGATCGTTGACCTGCTTGAACAGATCGACGTCGCACATGATCAGTGCATAGGGAACGCCTTGACGCTCGGCAATTCGCTGGCAATTTTCCAGCTCATAACTTCCGGCACTGCGGTTGGGCAAGCCGGTCAGATCATCCCGGTAGGCCCGTACCAGCAGTTCCTGTTCACGCTGAACCAGGTCGCTGATGTCTTTGGAAATGCTCACATAGTGCGTTATCCGGTGCCTGGCATCGCGCAGCGCCGAAATGCTCTGGGCGGCATGGTAGAGCTCGCCATCCTTGCGCCGATTGATGAAAGTCCGGCTGAAGTTTTCTCCGCGCACCAAGGCGTCGCGCAACTCGGCATAAAACTGTGCCGTATGTGAGCCGGAGTGCAGCATGGCCGGCGTGCGACCCATTACTTCTGCGGCGCAATAACCCGTCTGATGCTCAAAAGCATGATTGACAAACACGAGATAGCCATTGCGATCGGTAATGAATACCGGCGCATTGGCCGAGTTCAACGCCTGGATCATCAAATCCCGCTGCCTTTCGCTTTCCACCTGCCGCGTCACATCCTGCTGCACGGATACAAAATGCGTGATCTTCCCGTCTACATCCCGCACGGCAGAGATATTCCAGGACACATGGTATGGCGTTCCATCCTTGCGGTAGTTGACTGCGCTACCTTGAAAAAAAACGACCCTCGGCAAGGCATTGGCGCAATTGCTCAATCGCCTGCTGATCCGTCTCGGGGCCCTGCAATATACGCGGAGACCGGCCCAGCAGCTCCTCTGTGGCGTAACCGGTCATGCTGGTAAATGCCTTGTTGCAATAGCTAATGAACGGGCCACCGCCAGCCATTTCGGCATCGGTTATCACCACGGCATTAAATGCCTGGGCCACAGCCACCTCAAGCAGTTGCGGTTGGGTATCCAGGCGAGAATCAGAAAGTGACGAAATATAACTATTCTTCTCCATCGCCACATTCTCACCTTGATTGGGAACGCTGCGACACATTATTTTCTGACCGCCCCTGACACCCGCACAGTCATCGATATCCGCGCCGGTATTGAGCAAGCGGCCGGCAGAGATGTTAATGATTGGACATATATGAAATGCTTGACAAACTTTTTACCCATATGGACCGGTTTGCGAACCGGTTTGCATTTGGCAGCGCACCGAAAATGACCGCCTGGTCAACAGACCGGAGGCGCAAACCTTTGGCCTCTGAATCAGGCAGAAGATATTACAAAGCTACTGCACATCGGACAGGCTCGAACGGTCGGTGCTGAAGCAGCCAAGCCGCAGATGCCACGAGTGCCCGGCAGCCCGGCATTTGCGGATCGTGTCGCCTCGATGCGCTGACGCACCGGTCGTCTGCGTACCAGCTCGGACATACCGGTAAACCCCAGTTTTGCCGGTCACAGCCACTGCAAGCCACTGACCGTCTCCGGCCTGGATCACAATGGCATTCGCAACCCAGAGCTTCTTGGGGCATGGTCATCAAGCGCCTGCAAATGCCATGCGTCAGCCTGGCTTTCAAAACCGGTGCCAAACCTGAGCTAAGCTCTGGTGTGTGTAGGGTGTGCACGCAGGGAATCTGGTGGCGTCGATTTGGCGTAAGTTTTCACGAGAGCAATCCTAAGCCTTTGATCGCATTGAATTTCATTCAATAAACTCAGCCACTTACTTAAGGATGCCAGTGGTGAACATCGTTATCCTGGACGATTACCAAGACGCGGTTCGCAAGCTCGATTGCGCCAAGCTGCTCGATACCTTCAACGCCAAGGTCTACACCAACACCATCAAGGGTGTGGGACAGCTATCAGTCCGGCTGCGCGATGCGGATGTCATCGTCCTGATTCGCGAGCGCACCCAGATCTCGCGCCAGCTGCTCGATAAACTGCCCCGGCTCAAGCTGATTGCCCAGACGGGCAAGGCGGGCGCGCATATCGATGTGCAGGCCTGCAGCGAGCGTGGCGTGGCGATCGCGGAAGGCGTGGGCTCTCCGATTGCGCCGGCAGAGCTGACCTGGTCGCTGATCATGTCGGCCATGCGTCGCCTGCCGCAGTACATCGCCAATCTCAAACATGGTGCCTGGCAACAGTCGGGACTCAAGGCGGCATCCATGCCGCCCAACTTCGGGCTGGGCAGCGTGCTGCGCGGACGCATGCTGGGCATCTGGGGTTATGGCCGCATCGGGCAGCTGCTGGCGGGCTACGGCAAGGCTTTCGGCATGCAGGTCTGCGTCTGGGGCAGCGAAGCCTCGCGCCGCAAGGCCGAGGCCGACGGCTATCTGAGCGCCCCCTCCAAGGAAGCCTTTTTCGAGCAATGCGATGTGTTGTCGCTGCATCTGCGCCTGCACGACGCGACGCGGGGCATCGTGACGGCACAGGATCTGGCGCGGATGAAACCGACCGCCCTGTTCGTCAACACCTCGCGCGCCGAGCTGGTGGAGCCCGAAGCCTTGCTCTGCGCCCTGAACCGCGGCCGCCCCGGCCTGGCCGCCATCGATGTCTTCGAAAGCGAGCCGATACTGCAAGGCCATGCCTTGCTGAGGCTGGAGAACTGCATATGCACACCCCATATCGGCTATGTGGAACAGGACAGCTATGAGCTGTATTTCCGCGCGGCGTTCGAGAACGTGGTGAACTTTGCCAACGGCCAGCCCAGCAATATTCTGAACCCCGAGGTTTTCAACGGTCCGCTGCGACTGAACCGCTAGGCTGGGATGCCGCGGCCAGCGGCTATCGGCTATTGCCGGGTCTGCTGTGCAAGCTCGGCCTCCACGGCTTCGTAGACCGATTGACGCACCACGGTCTCCACTTCTTCACGCAGGCGCAGCACCATGGATCGGGTCTGTGCTTCCACAACCTGCGCTATCGCTTCCTTGAGCTTCTGCTCCAGAACCAGATCCACCCGCTGCATGAGTCTGTGGACCAGATACTCTTCGGTCACCACGGCACCGTGCGCATCCAGTGCCTGCTGCAGGCCGGCTGCACCAAAGACCGGGGCGGGTTCAACAGCCTGCTCCACATCTTGCGCCTGGACGAGTGGCTCGGCCGCTTCCTCATCGAGTGCCTCAGACCCGGGTTGAAGTTCTTCATCCTGGGGTTGGCCTGCGTCCGTAACGGATGGCTGCTCCGCCTGGTCTGCGAGCGGACATGCCTCCACGAGTTCGGCAGTTACCAACTCAGTCTCAGGCTCCACCTGCCTGGCCGATATTGCTTCTACCACCTCCCCAGCCATGCTCTGCGCAAATGACTGCTGCGGCGGCAAGGATTCCGGCAAAGGGGGCAGTTGATGCGGAATACCTGCAGGCCGGCCGCGGCCGTAGAGACCGTCCGCCAGCCATGAGGTGTGAAACGACGGCCTCGCCAGAGGGACAACGCTGTCTCCCAGCGTCCGCGGGCCTAGCACCTGCTGCGCAGCTCCCTGAGACTGCTCCGGTGGCGCCGACTGAGCGCTGTCCGCAGTGTCTTCAAGCGCGGCAGCTTCGGGCTGAACCACCTCGGTCAGGGTGGGGACGAAGCGTGGCGGAACTTTGGATGAGGAGTTCATGACCTAGCCCTTGAGATTCAGATCGTGCCGGACGATGGAAAAACCACGCGCTGCATAGTCGCGCCAGCGGGCACGCGCATCCTGGCGATCCATCTCATCGCCGGAAGAAACGATTTCCACCACGCGCGCGAAGCGCTCAAACCCCGACGGCACCTGCGGCGTGAGATTGACCAGGACATCGTAATGAGGCAAGTCCTGCAGGTGTTCGGCCAGGATGACGGGAGAAGCAGCAAGCATCCGCGCTCCATCCGACTCGCAAGCATGCGCGAGAAAATCCGTGGCCGACACGCTCCACAAACGGGGCGAAAGCCGGCTCAGCGCAGCTCCATCCCCCAGAACCACGATACGCGCACCATGACGCAGAGCCTTGCGTGCGAATCGGCACACATAGCCCAGCTTGTCTGGTGCATTGAAATGAAAGGCAATTTCTGTCACAACTCTTGGCGGCAGATGCGGCCTGAAACCAGGCCGCATCTGCCGACTTTTCTTAAGCCGAAGCCTTGGCAGTCACAGGCGTGCGGCGCGAAGCCGCAGGTTTGGCAGCACTCTTGCGAGCCACCGGGGTCCTGGCAGCAGTCGCTGCTGCAGCGGCAACCCGGCCTTCCTGACCCAGCAGATATTGCACCAGCAGGCCTACGGGGCGACCCGTAGCTCCCTTGGCAGCACCGCTCTTCCAGGCAGTACCGGCGATATCCAGATGCGCCCAGGGAATATCGCCCACAAATTTCTGCAGGAACTTGGCGGCCGTCACCGCACCTGCGGCGCGCCCTGCCACGTTGCCCATGTCCGCAAAATTGCTCTTGAGACCATCGGCGTACTCCTCGTCCAGAGGCATGCGCCAGCAAGGATCAAGCGCAACATCGCCAGCGGCCTGCAACGCGGCTGCCAGCTCGTCGCTGGTCGAGAACAGGCCGCTGCGCAAACCGCCCAGGGCGATCACGCAAGCGCCAGTCAGCGTGGCCATATCGACCAGCGCAGAGGGCTTGAAACGCGCTGCGTAATGCAGCACATCGCACAGCACCAGGCGACCTTCTGCGTCCGTGTTGAGGATCTCGATGGTCTGACCGCTCATGCTGGTCACCACATCGCCAGGCTTGACGGCTGCACCGTCGGGCATGTTCTCGCATGCAGGAATCAGGCCCACGACATTGATGGCCGGCTGCAGCTTGGCCAGCGCCTGGAACACGCCCAGCACGCTGGCAGCACCGCCCATGTCGAACTTCATCTCGTCCATCTCGGCTGCAGGCTTGAGCGATATGCCGCCGGTGTCAAAAGTGATGCCCTTGCCCACCAGCACGATGGGGGCCACGTTCTTGGCCGCACCGTTGTAGTGCAATTCGATGAAGCGCAGGGGTTCGCGCGAGCCCTGGGCCACCGCCATGAAAGCACCCATGCCCAGCTTGGCCACATCGGCAGGGCCGTGAATCTTGCAGCTCATGCGTGCTGCCTTGGCAATGCTCTTGGCAGCATTGGCCAGCAAGGTGGGCGTTGCATGGTTGGCCGGGCGGTTGGCCCATTCGCGGGCCATGGCAACGCCCTCCTGCTGCGCCACTGCGGTATTGAAAGCAGCGGTAACAGCAGCCGTCTTGGACGATACGCCCAGCACGAGCTTGGTCAGCGCAACGGGCTTGGCCTGGGATTTGGTGTGGGTATAGAGGTAGGTCGCATCGGCAACCGCCTGCACGGCAGCCGCCACAGCCTGGGCATCGGCATCAAAGGCAAAGCTCACAACAGCCTTGGCAATGCCTTCGGTCTTGAGCACCGCACCGCAACCGGCCAAGGCATTGCGCACGTCCTTGGGGGTACCAGCTCCCACGCCCAGCAGCACCACACGACGTGCGGCAATGGCGGGCACTTGGTACAAAGGCAATTGCTTGCCGCAAGACAGGGCAAAATCACCCTGCTTCACCGCATGAGCCACCATGGCTCCGATGGCGTCGCTGCCGAATGTGCCCGATGCTGCCTGTTCAGAAACAAGCACCAACAGCAAATCACATTTTTCGCGCGCTGCAGCGGCAGCGGTCAGAGCCTTCAGTTCAAAGTTCATAATCGGTGTTTTCCTTTTAGCCAATGTTATTCGATTCATCCATACGCAAAGAGCTGGCCCGCAGCTTTGGTGCGACGGCCGTGGTTCTGATCACTGTGGTGATGACCATGATGCTGATCCGCACCCTGGGTCAGGCTTACAAGGGCAGTGTCAGCCCTTCCGACGTGATGCTGGTCATGGGTTTCACCGTGCTCGGACAACTCCCGACCATTTTGGGCCTGAGTCTGTTTGTCGCCATTGTGGGATCTCTTTCCCGCATGTACCGCGACAGCGAGATGGTCATCTGGTTTGCCGCCGGCCAGGGTCTGGCCAGCCTGCTCAAACCCTTGCTGCGCTTTGCCTGGCCGGTGATTCTCATCACGGCCGTCCTGGCCCTCGGCGTGCTGCCCTGGTCCTATCAGCAAATCGAGCAGATCAAGACCCAGTTCCAGCAGCGCAGCGACTTGGATCGCATCGCACCCGGCGAGTTCCAGGAATCGGCCGGCGGCACACGCGTGTTCTTCGTGGACAAGGACTCTCCCTCGGACATGGCGGCCAGCAATGTCTTCGTGGTCTCGCGCGACCCCGGCAAGGAGTCCGTGACCTCGGCAAAGGGCGCGCATCTGGCCGTCATCAAGGGCCAGCGCATGGTGATTCTCGAAGACGGCCAGCGCATGGAGACACGCAGCGACGACGGCTCGGTGCGCATCACCGAATTCAAGGAATACGGCGTGCAGGTCGACAACGACAACCCCGTCGCCATTGAGGAGATGGCGGCGCGCAGCATGCCCACCAAGGACTTGATCGGCAAGGACGAGCCGATTGCCCGCTCCGTGCTCGCATGGCGTCTGGGCCTGCCGTTTGCCGCGCTCAACTTTGTCATTCTGGGCCTGGCCATCTCCAGCGTGAACCCGCGTGCGGGCAATAGCAGCAGCCTGATGATCGCCCTCTTCGCCTTTATCGTTTACTACAACCTCATGACACTGGGCGAGAGCTGGGTCAGCGCCAACAAGATAGGCATGTGGGGCATTCTGGGCCTGCTGCACGGCAGCATCCTGATCGTCAGCGTGCTGGTACTGCTGGCGCGCCATTTCCGCTGGTCGCCGCGCGATCTGCTGCAGCGCTCGGGCACCCGCAAGGAGGTGGCACGATGAAAGTCCTGCGCAACCTGATCTATCGCGAGGTCGTACAGGCCGTCCTGTATGTCTCGCTGGCCTTTCTGGCGCTGTTCTTCTTCTTCGACCTGGTCGATGAAATGCGCTGGGTAGGCAGCGGCAACGCCGGCTACACCGCCACGCGCGCCCTGCTGTTCGTGGCCCTGTCCATTCCGGGCCACCTCTACGAGCTGATGCCGATTGCCGTGCTGATCGGCGCCATCTTCGTGATGGCCAAGTTCGCCCAGAGCTCGGAGTTCACCATCATGCGCACCAGCGGCATGGGCCCCTGGCTGGCACTGCGCACGCTGCTGATTCTGGGCATGAGCTTTGTGCTGCTCACGGTGCTGGTGGGCGACTATATTGCCCCCGCTGCCGACAACTTCAGCCAGAAACTGCGTGTGGTCAGCAAAGGCCAGATCTCCCGGGGCGCGACAGGCGCCTGGCTCAAGGAAAAGCAAGGCGATCACTCGGTCGCCATCAACGTCGGCGCCGTCAAGAGCCCTGGCGACTTCGTCAATGTGCGCATCTTCGAGTTCGACAGCAAGGGCCGTATCGCCGCGCAGATCAACGCCCAGTCGGCCCAGGTCGATGAAGACAGGGAGCAGTGGACGCTGCAGGGCGTGCAAGGCAGCAAGGTGGCCCAGGATGGCGATGTCACCAAGCTAAGTCCAATCAGCGAAGCCAGCATGAACTGGCCCACCAAGGTCACTGCGGCCATGGTCTCGGGCGCGCTGCTCAAGCCTGATCGCATGACCACGATTGCGCTGTTCCAGTTCATACGCCATCTGCAGGACAACGGCCAGGCCGCGCAAAAGTACGAAATCGAGTTCTGGCGCAAGGTCTTCTACCCGCTGAGCTGCCTGGTGATGGTGGTTCTCGCCCTGCCTTTTGCCTATCTGCATTTCCGCTCGGGCGGCATCACGGCCTATGTGTTTGGCGGGGTGATGGCCGGCATCAGCTTCTTCCTGCTCAACAACGTGTTCGGCTATATAGGCACCCTGCAATCCTGGTGGCCCTGGCTGGCCGCCGCGGCGCCGGGCCTGCTCTACACCGCGCTATCGCTCTCGGCCTTTGGCTGGCTGGTACTGAGGCGCTAGGCCATGAACGACGAGCAACCCCCTTCTCCAGATCAAACCGGTCTGATCCTGCTGGCCCATGGCTCCAGGGATGCTCTCTGGCGCCAACCCATAGAGGCCGTGCACCAGCTGGTACAGGCAATGCGGCCCGACCTGCCCTGCATCTGCGCCTATCTGGACGCCTGCGCCCCGGATCTGCCTGCAGCCACTCAGACCCTGATTGCGCAAGGTGTCAGACATCTGATCGTGCTCCCGCTGTTTCTCGGCACTGGCAAACATGCACGAGAAGACATTCCGCGCCTTCTGGACGAATTGCGCCGGCAGCATCCCGCCTGTCGGTTCGATCTGCAGACCGCGGCGGGCGAGAATCCGCGCGTCACGTCCCTGCTGGCGCAGCTGGCAATAGAGGCGGCAGCCGGCACCGAAGCGCTCAAACATACAGATTTCAAATAAAAAATAGCTTCTTTAGATATTTGAAGCATAATGATGCAAGTTCTTAGTCCATGCCGTCATGAACCTGCATCAATTCCGCTTCGTTCAGGAAGCCGCCCGCCGCAATCTCAACCTCACCGAGGCGGCCAAGGCCTTGCACACCTCCCAGCCCGGAGTCTCCAAAGCCATCATCGAGCTTGAAGAAGAGCTGGGCATCGATATCTTTGCGCGCCACGGCAAGCGCCTCAAGCGCATCACCGAGCCGGGACAGGAAGTCCTCAAGAGCATAGAGCTGATCATGCGCGAGGTGGGCAACCTCAAGCGCATCGGCGAGCAATACAGCGCCCAGGACAGCGGCACGCTGAGCATCGCCACCACCCACACCCAGGCCCGCTATGTGCTGCCGCCCGCCGTGGCACGCCTGCGCGAGCTCTATCCCAAGGTCACCATCAGCCTGCACCAGGCCACGCCCGCCGAAGTCGCGCGCATGGTGATCGACGAAGTCGCCGAGATCGGCATGGCCACCGAATCGCTGGCCGACTACCCCGATCTGGTGACCCTGCCCTGCTACGAATGGCAGCATGTGCTGGTCATCCCCACGGGCCACCCGCTGGCGCAGAAAGAGCGCATCACGCTCGAGGACATCGCCCAGGAAGCCCTGATCACCTACCACCCGTCGTTTACCGGACGCGGCAAGATCGACCAGGCCTTCGAGATGCGCCGCCTGCATCCGCATATCGTGCTGGAAGCCATCGATGCCGACGTGATCAAGACCTATGTGCGTCTGGGCCTGGGCATCGGCATCGTGGCCGAGATGGCCATGCGCGACGATCCCATCAACGACCTGGTGGTGCGCCCCGTCGGCCATCTGTTCGGCACCAGCGTGGCCCGTGTGGCCATCAAGCGCGGCGCATACTTGCGCAACTTCGTCTACCGGTTTGCCGAGCTGCTCAGCGACCGTCTCTCGCGCGACCTCATCATGCGCGCCATGAACGGCAGCGTGGACGACTTCGGGCTCTGATCCTGCCCGCCTCAAGGGCCGGTGCCTGTGCGCCCGGCCCATGCATTGCAAGACTATCGTGACTCCCAACTTCCCCAGCAAGCTGCCCAATGTGGGCACCACCATTTTCACCGTCATGTCGGCGCTGGCCGCCGAACACCAGGCCGTCAATCTGGGCCAGGGCTTCCCCGACTTCGGTTGCGACCCCAGGCTGCTCGACGCTGTCAACGACGCCATGCGCGTCGGTCACAACCAGTACCCGCCCATGACGGGCTGGCCCGCGCTGCGCGAGGCCGTGGCTGCCAAGATCGAAACGCTGCACGGTCGCCGCTATGACGCGGGCAGCGAAATCACCATTACCGCCGGCGCCACCCAGGCCATTCTCACTGCCATCCTGGCCACCGTGCATGCGGGCGACGAAGTCATCGTGCTCGACCCCTGCTACGACAGCTATGTGCCCAATATCGAGATGGCCGGCGGCGTGGCCGTGCGGGTGCCGCTGACGCCAGGCAGCTTCCGCCCCGACTTTGCCAGGATCGCGGCCGCCATCACGCCACGCACGCGCCTGCTGATCATCAACAGCCCGCACAATCCCAGCGCCACCATCTGGAGCGATGCGGAAATGCGCCAGCTAGAGGCCCTGCTGGCGCCCACCAATGTGCTGCTGATCAGCGACGAGGTCTACGAGCACATGGTCTTCGACGGCGCCCAGCATCTGAGCAGCGCCCGCTACCCGGGCCTGGCCGAGCGCGCCTTCATCGTCTCCAGCTTTGGCAAGACCTACCATGTCACGGGCTGGAAGGTCGGCACCGTGGCCGCACCCGCCGCCCTCAGCGCCGAGTTCCGCAAGGTGCACCAGTTCAATGTGTTCACCGTGAACACGCCCATGCAGGCGGGTCTCGCGCAGTACATGCAGGACCCGGCGCCCTATCTGGAGCTGTCGGCCTTCTACCAGGCCAAGCGCGATCTGTTCCTCGGCGGCCTGCAGGGCTCGCGCCTGAAGCTGCTGCCCACGGCCGGCACTTATTTCCTCTGTGCCGACATCTCCTCGGTCTCGGATCTCAACGAGGCCGAGTTCTGCCAGTGGCTGGTCAAGGAAATCGGCGTGGCCGCAATTCCGCTGTCGGCCTTCTACGGCGACGGTTTCGACCAGCGCGTGGTGCGCTTTTGCTTTGCCAAGAAAGACGAAACCCTGATCGAGGCTGCAGCGCGCCTGCGCCAGCTCTGAAACGCTGAGACCCATAAAAAAGGAGCGCCTACCGCGCTCCTTTTCTCGTTTTCAGCAGGTTTTCATATTGAATCTGTTCATCAGAAAGCGCAAGCAGCTATCGAATTTTCTTTTCTTCATGCCGTCTTTGCCAGATGGCGCAGCATCAGCACCGCCCCCAGCACAATGCCGGCCAGCGCCACAAAGCTGCCCAGACTGAGCATGGAGATCGCGCTGATGCCCTGGCCCACGGTGCAGCCCATGGCCGTCACACCGCCCACGCCCATCAGCAGCCCGCCCAGCAAGTGACGGGCCAGGTCCCGGCGGTCGGCAAAGCCCTGCCACTGGAAGTCCCTGCGCCACAGCGCATGGACAAAGCTGCCCAGGACCACGCCAGCCACCGAGGCAATGCCCCAGGTCAGCACCTTGTTGCGATCACTGAAGAACATCAGCCAGTCCAGCGTGTGCGCCACCGGCGTGACAAAGCTGAAGGCCTCGATGCGGCCGCTATAGGTCGCGGCATAGACCTGCTCCAGCGTCTCGGGGTGCTCAGCCACCAGTGCCAGATGGCCGCCTAGCCACCAGGCCGCCGTCACGCACAGGCCCACCAGCAGCCCGCCCAGCAGCACGACCCGGCTGCGCTCGGCGCCGGGCCGGGGATCGAGGGCCAGCAGCAGCAAGAGCGCCCCCAGGCCCAGGCCCAGCACGCCGCGCAGCAGCGTCAAGGGCCAGGCGACATGACCGGCCAGCCACTCAGGTAGCAGGGCCGGGCCCGCGAATTCAAGATGCACGCTGTCCAGCCAGCGCACCCGCGCCACGGCGGTAATGCCCTTGAGCGTGGCAAAGGCGGCCACGCCCATGACCAGCAGCACCACCAGCGCCTTGAGGCTGCCGCTGCCCAGCCGGGTCAGATTCCTGGCCCCGCAACCCGATGCCAGCACCATGCCGCCGCCAAACAACAGCCCTCCCGCCAGGGCCGACAGCCACAGCAGGCGACGGCTGGCATAAAGGGCATCACCCACCTGCAACTGGCCCCACAGCGCCAGCGCCGTGAAGCCCAGCATGCTCACGGCGATGGCCATGCACCACTGGCGCGCCCGTCCCCAGTCCTGCAAATACACCACATCGCTGATGGCGCCCACGGTGCAAAAGCGGGTCTCGCGCATCACAAAGCCCAGCACAGCGGCCAGCAACAAAATGGCCACCAGAACGGTGGCCGTCAGGGAATCAAACTCGGCAGGACTCATGCGGGCATTGGACGGCGCGGCCCGGTTTCAAGGCAATGGCATATACCCCAGCCCGCGCGATAACACTGTCTTAATCGGCTTTCCAATCGGCTTTCATCAGGCCTTGGCCAGCCCCTGGTTGCCGCCGACATTGATCAGTCTCGGCTCGTCAAGCCTGCGCGGCCCGAGCGTCTTGCGGTCCTTGAGCCAGGGCTCGACCAGCTCCCAGATCGGCTTGTTGCCGGCCGTCCTGGCTTCCTCGGCCACGGGCGCCCAGCCGGCCACCTTGTATTTCTTGTCGGCCTCCAGCAGCTGACCGTTCAGGCGCATGTCGCTGATGCGCCGGCCCGCGCCGGCCGCCGGGTCGCACTGGTAATGCAGGCCGCCCACGCGCACCATGTCGCCGCCCTGCTGGTAGTAGGGGTCGGGGTTGAAGAGATTGTCGGCCACGTCTTCGAGCACGGTCTTGATCGTGGCGCCCGTCATCTCGGTCACCGTGGCATAGGAATAGGTGGTGGCCGTCATGTCCATCAGCCATTCGCGCGTGATGTCCTGCCCGGCCAGCAACGATGTCCCCCAGCGAAAGCCCGGCGAGAAGGCAATCGGCGCATTCTGCACCTCCATCATGGCGTCCAGCAGCAACTGGTCGCCCGTGCCGTTGAAGTTGCCACGGCGGTACAGCGTGCCGTCGGTGCGCGCCAGCACTTCGCCCAGCCGGCTTTCATAGGGCGCACGCACCCGGGTGATCAGTGCCTGCATCTGGGCATCGGCAGGCAGGATGTTGGCGAACACCGGCAGCAGGCGGTACTGGAAGCCACGCACCTTGCCGTCCCTCACATCAAAGTCCAGCACACCGAGAAACTTGCCGTTCGAGCCCGCGTTGGTGACTATGGTCTTGCCGCCTGCGTTCTGCACCAGCGTGGGCACTGGCATGCCGTCATGCGTGTGGCCGCCCAGGATGGCATCTATGCCGCGCACGCGGCTAGCCATCTTGAGGTCCACGTCCATGCCGTTGTGCGAGAGCACGACCACCACCTTGGCGCCCTTGGCGCGAACCTCGTCCACCATCTTCTGCAGATTGTCGTCCTGGATGCCGAAGCTCCAGTCCGCCACCATGTAGCGCGGGTTGGCGATCGGCGTGTACGGAAAGGCCTGGCCGATGATGGCCACGGGCACGCCGTTGATCTCGCGGATCACATAGGGCTTGAACACCGGATCGCCGAAATCGGCGGTCTTGACGTTTTGTGCCACAAAGTCGAGCTGCGTGCCGAAATCCTTGTCGATGATCTCCTGCACGCGCTGCATGCCGTAGGTGAATTCCCAGTGGCCCGTCATCACGTCCACGCCCAGCAGCTTGCAGGCATCCACCATGTCCTGGGCATTGGTCCAAAGCGAAGTGGCCGAGCCCTGCCAGGTATCGCCGCCGTCCAGCAGCAGTGCGCCAGGACGCGAGGCGCGCATGCGCTTGACCAGCGTGGACAGATGGGCAAATCCGCCCACCTTGCCGTAGCGCCTGGCCGCCGCCTCGAAGTCCAGATAGCTGAAGGCATGGGCCGACGCCGTGCCTGGCTTGATGCCCACGGAGCGCAGCAGATGCTCGCCCACCAGATGCGGGCGCTGGTTCTTCATCGCAGCAATACCGAGATTGACACTGGGTTCGCGAAAGTGAATCGGGTTGAGCTGAGCATGGCAGTCCGTCATATGCAACAGGGACACATTGCCGAACGGCGCCACCTCATACAAGGCCTTGTCGGCCAGCGACTGATCG
Organism: Comamonas sp. wu1-DMT; assembly: GCF_040187805.1. Taxonomy (NCBI): domain Bacteria; kingdom Pseudomonadati; phylum Pseudomonadota; class Betaproteobacteria; order Burkholderiales; family Comamonadaceae; genus Comamonas; species Comamonas sp. wu1-DMT. Next base: position 149,913 of record NZ_JBANEM010000007.1, on the reverse strand, counting down.
GCGTAGGCATAGCGCTGCAATCCCATGCCCGAGACACTGGCTGCTGCCAGCACTTGCAGAAATTCGCGTTTGGAAAGACTCATGCTGATATCCGTTGGTACCTATGCAAACAAGGAGGCAAGCACGGGCATTTCTACCCTGCCCGATCCGAATTTGCATAAGTTGTGTGCGTAATGCTGCGCGCCGCAACTGCTTGGCAGACGCCAGGCAAGGGGTGCGAAGGGTCATCCCCTCTCGAATTGCGAAGCAATGCGAGAGAGGGGCAAGCGGCATAGCCGCTCAGAGGGAGCTATTTGTTGACGGGAGAGGCAGGATCGACAAGCAAGGCGACAAGATCTCGTGTCTGCGCTTCGGTGAGGATGCCGGAGTGACCGAAGCGGGGCATGCCCGAGCAGGCGTTGTAGGCCTTGGCGTTCCAGATCTTGCCCCAGGTGTACTCGACGATGGCTCTGGATTCGGGGCTAGACGGATCCTTGATGCCGCGAATCTTTCCATAGTTGTAGAGACTGGGGCCCAGCGTGCCAAAGGAGATTTCTTCCTTGCTGATCTGGTGGCAGTTGTAGCAGTTGCCGCCATTGGCGCTGCCTGCCTTGTCGCTCCAGGTCATGCCTCTACCGTTCTGGGCGATCTTTTCGCCCTCCTTCCAGTCGCCGAGCAGCTTGCCATCCTGAGGCCATTTGACGGTCTTGAGATTGGCAGCTTCGATGGCTTGCGCACGTGCAGGTGCCAACGGCTTGCCGGATGCATCGGCAGCGCTGCAGGCCGCATTCGATTCGTCCTGCTGCAGGCGATCGACCTTGGCGATGCCCTGGTCGCGGAAAGAGGTCTGCACCATCCTGGCCGTCAAGGCATCGATGTCCGCCGCCCCGTCGACGGAGGCACAGCCCAGCACCAGCAACGATGCGGCCACGGCCAGGTACGGCATGTGTTTTTGCTTGCGCATAGGGCCTCCTTATCGCTTGATGGCCGGTGCGGTTGACGTCCCGCCCTTGCCGTTGACGCCCATGAACACCCCCAGCGCCACCGTCACGTCGCTGGCGTAACCTGGATAGGGAAAGCGCTGCTGACGGAAGCAGTCGTTGAGGCGGCGCTGCATGCTCCAGAGCTCGCCTGATGAAACCCGATAGGCGGGCCAGGCGCCAAAGCCTTCCGCAGCCCCGGGGTTCCTGGTCAGATTGGGCAGATCCTGCATGCGGATTCGCTTGCCATCCGCACCATGGCAGGAGGCACAGGCAAAGTCATGCGGGCCGCCGCGCATATAGAACATGCGCTTGCCCGCCTCGTACATCTGCCTTTCCTGCGCATGGCCTTGGGGCAGGTTGAACTTCATGCCTTTGGACTGCGATGAAATCCAGGCCACCAGCCCTTCCATGTTCTTTTGCTCGTCCTTGCCGAACGCTGTTGCCGCAATCTTTTGCGCGTCCAGCCCCTGCAGCCTTTCCATGCAGGTCAGCAGGCGCGACTCCAGATCCTGCACCCTGCCCGTGTCGGCAAAATAGCGCGGCAGCTCCACAAAGGCACCCCTGACCACGCCCGGCCCCTTGCCCAGATCGCACTGCTCCATGGACGCCTTGCGGGGGCCGCGCTTTTGCTTCCACAGCTCCTCGCCCTTCATCTCGAACAGCTCGGCAGGGTTGCCGTCCTGCAGCATCTCGCGGTACTCGGCAATGCCGTCGGCCGTGGACTTTTGCGCCAGCACCGGCGCGGCCATGCACAAGGCCAGCACGGCGGCAGCCGCCTGGCCCGGGGAGGAATGTCTCATGGGGCACCTCTCTGTTTTTGATTGATTCTGGACTTGGGTGAAGGCTGGCCGGCGGCCAGCCGCTGTCTCTGCCGTGCTCAGCTCACGGTCGCTTCATCGGTTCGGGTCTCGCCCTTGTTGTCCTTCCAGCTCACCGAAATCTTGTCGCCAGCCTTGGCACCCTTGACCACGAACTGCAGAAACGGGTTCTTGGAAACCGCGGGCCCCCACTCAGCCTGCAGCACCTGCTTGCCGTTGTGCGCGGCCGTCACCTCCTGAATAAACCAGGCGGGCACGGTCTTGCCTTCCGCATCCTTGCGCTGGCCGGTCTCCATTTCATGGGACATCAGCACGCGCACGGTGGTCTTGTCACCTGCAGCCTGGGCACGAATACGCATTGGATCAGCCATGTTCTTCTCCTGTTTCAGATGACTTTTTGCAATCAACCGCCGCAGCCACCGAGGGTGACCTTGACTTCCTTCTTGGCATAGAAAGCCTTGCCGTCATTGGTGATGGCCACGGCATACACATCGGAGGACTGCCCCAGCTTGGCGCGGGTCAGGAAGTTGGCTTCCAGCGCCTCGTTGACGGTGAAGGCCGCAACCAGCGTGTTGGGGTTCTTTTCCACCAGCACCAGCATCTGCTTCACATTGGGCAGGCTGGTCGCTGCGCCCAGGGGCACGACGGCCCCGTTTTCGGCGATGTCGGGCGCCGTCAGCGTCACGTCCTTGCTCTCGGCAGGCGCAGCAGCTCCCATGGCCTTGAGCACATCGGCCACGGTCTTGGCATCGAAAGCGGTCTTGTTATAGGCAGCCTGCGCTGCTTGCGGCAGCAGGCCGGCGGCCACCAGCATGCCGAGCACGGCCGCACTGTTCCTGAGGGCGTCTCTACGTTTCATCTTTGTCTCCTTTTCATTCATTTCACAGTCGCACGACACAAGCTGCATCAGGGCTTGGCGCCCGCCGCCAGCCACTGGGCAATCACCTTGGCATCAGCATCGCTGAGATTGGGCTGGGGTGGCATGGGTGTTGATCCCCAGACGCCGGAGCCTCCGACCCTGATCTTGTTTGCCAGATAGTCCAGCTGGCCACCGTGCTTGCTGGCAATTTCGCTGAAGGCCGGGCCGACGAGTTTCTGCACCATGCCGTGGCAAGCCATGCAGGCGTTCTTCTCCAGCAAGGCCGTCGGTGCCGCACTGCCCGATTTCCTGTCAACCGCAGGCTTGACCGCCTTGCTTGCACCGCCATCGGTCTCGATGCCGCGCTGGGCACCGACCAGCCGGTTCTGCTGGGCCAGATTGCCGTGGTTGTTGCTGGCATGCTCGGGCAAGGCCGAGCGCAGCCTGGGCTCGGGGCCGCAGTTGCTCATGCAGGCAGTGGCCAGCACATCGGGCCTGGTGCTCTTGCCGAACTCATTGCCGGGCCACAGAGCATGCCGGGTCGTCATGCCGTTGCGGTTGGGCAGCTTCCGCTGCACCTCGGCAATGTTCGTATCGCTGAGCGTGAAGCTCTCGGGCACCACGCCACCGAGGTTGAGCAGATAGGCCGTGACGGCATACACCTCTTCGGTGGACAGCGACTTGGGCGCATTCCAGGGCATGGCACGATTGATGTAATCCCACAGCGTGGACACCGTGGCCACCTTCATCAGGGTCGTGCGGCCCGGAAAGGCCGGATCCTTGAGCCGCGCCACATGCCCGGTCTTGATGTCCTCGGCCGTGGTGCCGCCGACCAGCGGGCTGAACACCTCGTTGGATTCGCCGAACACCCCATGGCAGGACGCGCATTTGGCCTCCCACACATCCATGCCTTTTTGCACCGAGCCCGAGCCTGCGGGCAGCCCCTTGAAGTCAGGGCGCACATCGATATCCCAGGCCAGAACCTCCTTGCCCGTGGCATTGCGGCCCACGCCGGGATAGCGGTCTTCGGCAGACTTGCTCTGCGCTGCAGCGGGCCCGGCGGCCACGCCCATGGCAAGCAGCGTCAGCAGGAGCAGAGGTTTATGCAAGCTGAACATTCGCGACCTCCCCGTTGGCACGTACCGCCCAGGACTGGATGGAATTGTTGTGATAGATGGAGCGCGTGCCGCGCGCGGCACGCAGTTGCTGGTAGCTGGGCTGCACATAGCCGGTCTCATCCATGGCGCGGCTCTGGATGATGCATTCCTCGCCATTCCAGACCCAGTCCAGGTTGAAGCGCGTCAGGCATTTGCCCATCACCGGCCCTTCGAGCCGGGCCGTGCGCCAGTTGCGACCGCCATCCACACTCACATCCACGCGCTTGACCTTGCCGCGCCCCGACCAGGCCAGGCCCGTGATGTTGTAGAAACCCTTGTCCAGCAGCATCTGGCCGCCGGACGGCGTGGTGACCACACTCTTGCACTCCTGAATGCTCGAGTACTGACGGTGCTGTCCATCGGGCATCAGGTCCACATAGTGGATCGCCTCGTCCTTGGCTGCATAAGGCATGTCGCCCACCTCGATGCGGCGCAGGTATTTCACCCAGCTCACGCCCTGCACGCCCGGCACCACCAGACGCAGCGGATAGCCCTGCTCGGGCCGCAGCATCTCGCCGTTCTGGCCGTAGGCCACCAACACTTCGCCCGAGGTAATCAGCTCTACGGGGATGGTTCGCGTCATGGACGAGCCATCCGCCCCCTCGGCCAGAATGAACTTGCCCTTCTTCAGATCGGCACCGGCCATCTCCAGCAGGGTGATCAGGGGCACGCCCGTGAACTCGCTGCACGACAGCATGCCGTGTGTGTACTGCACCGTGGGCACGGCCACATTGCCCCACTCCATGCCGGTGTTGGCGCCGCATTCTATGAAATGAAAGCGCGACACCGAAGGCAGACGCATGATCTCGTCCATGGTGAAGACCTTGGGATTCTTCACCAAGCCGTTGATCATCAGCCTGTGCTTGGAAGGGTCGATATCCCACCAGCCCTGGTGGTGGCGCTCGAAATGCAGACCGCTGGGCGTGACGATGCCGAACAGCGACTGCAGCGGCGCAAACGATACCGAGGCCTGCTTGGTCTGGGTCAGACCCGGGCTCTGGCGACGCTGCACATTGGCCTCGTACCTGGAAGGCTTGCCGTAGCCGTCGGTGACCACCGGCTGGCCCAGGCCCTTGCTGTGTGCGGGCAGCTCCAGAATATTCGGGTCCCCATCGCCGCTCACGGCCTGCCGCTCCTGCGCATGGACAGCTGCAGCGCTGGCTGCCGCGGCCGCGAAAGCCCCGCGAATGAAGTCACGCCGACCTGCCCTGGCTTCGGCAAACACCGTACCTACATCGTCCGCCCGCACAAAGTTTTCGGGTGCCTTGCGCACCTTGCCCATCAACTGGCTTTGCATAAGCTCTCTCTTTGATCGTTGGTGGCGCTTACCGGGAAAGCACGACACGCCTGTTTCATTTGGAACCCTTGAGAATCCAGGCCGCCAGCGTCTGGGTGTCCGCATCGCTGAGTGCTGGCTGGGCGGGCATGGGCACCGGCCCCCATTTGCCGGAGCCACCGGCCTTGATGCTTTTGACCAGATAGGCCTGTGCATCGGCCTGGGCCGCATATTTCCTGGCCACATCCTGGAACGCCGGGCCTACCAGTTTCTTGTCCGCCGCATGGCAGGCCATGCAGGCGTTCTTCTGCGCCAGCGCCTGATCCGCCTGCGCCAGTGCAGGAACAGCCAGCCCCAGCAACACTGTCAAGCCACCCAGCCAGGATGCAGTCTTCATCGCTTGGTCTCCTTATATTTATATATAAGCATGTTGTTATTTAAAGTATCCAACAGCTCGTCAGATTTGAGATCCCGCGCTAACCCTCGTTATTCCCGAACAGGAACAGCGATACCCATACCCGGCTCAACGCCCCTGCACCGCTGCCCGGGCAGTCTTCATGCGCTCATCCAGATAAGCGCCATAAAAATCGGGGATGGAGCTGCCAATCAGGCGATCAGCCACTTCCCGTCGTCCTGCTCCATGAAAAAGCACGGTGGGAGCAACCTCGATCTCCAGTTGCCTGACCATGTCGTCATGCGTGGTCGCCGTGCCATCCCAGCTCTGCAAAGGCTCACGTGACAGAAAATGAATCTGAGTCACCAAAGCCCCGGACTGTTGCAACGGCAGCAAGTAATGTTCGCGCACGATCTTGCAGAACGGGCAGCCATGCAGGCTTGCCATCACCACCAACGGCTGCTTGCGGGCCAGCGCCAAGGCCAGGTCGTGCTGCAGACTCTGGCTGGTGGGCAGCAGGCGCTCAGAGGCATCGAGCGCCGCCCACGCCGGGGCCACCCCCGCCAGCAGCAGCTGCAAGCACAGTCTTCTGCGGGCACGAAAGGAGCTGGCTGTTTCCATCACGGCTTTTCCTGCTCCATCAGCAAAAAGGTGTTGTAGGCATTCATGCGATTGGCTTCCTTGAACAGCGGGTAAGCCGAGAACCTGGACCAGTCCGTCGCCTGATAGGCCTCGTCAAACGGGTCGAGGTTGGCTGCGGCCTTGCCCATGGCCTCGCGCAGATAGTGCAGATAGTCTCGCGTCAGCTGCATGTCCTGGCGCGGCTGCTCGGAGGCCGGGCCGTGGCCCGGCACCATGACCTTGACGGGGAGCTTGAGCAACTCATCCAGCGCGGCAATCCAGTGGCGGCTGTCGGCCTGGCCCACATAGGGAATGCGGTTGCGAAACACCACATCGCCGATGAAGAGCACGCCGCTTTGCGGCAGGAAGATGGCCGTATCCTCCGGCGTATGCGAGGGCCCCATATGCTGCAGCACAAAGTCCACGCCCCCCACCTTCAGCGTGGAGCTATCACCCGACACCCATTGATTCGCGGGCACCAGGCGCGTGCTCCGGTCGACCCAGGGCGCCAGGTCCTTGCGCGAAGCCTCAAGCCGCAGATGCGCGGTTTCTGAGTTGATGTATTCACGCGCCTGGGCATGGGCCACGATTTTTGCGCCCAGGGCCTCGAACACCTGCAGGCCATAGATGTGGTCGGCGTGATAGTGGGTCAGCAGCACATGGCTGATGGGCTTGGGCGTCAGCGTACGGATTTTCTGCACCAGCTCCTCGGCCAGTGCGGGCGAACCCAGCGCATCGATCACGACCACGCTGTCATGGGTGATGACAAAGCCCGCATTGGAGATGAAGTTACGATTGGCCGGGCTGCCCAGCGCCGATACGCCCTGCACAAAAAATACATTGGCAGCCACCTGTTGCAACTCCATCACGGGCGCGCTGACCGCTTGCGGAATGAGCGACCTGGGGGCTGCATCATGCGCGGCCGCTGTACCTGTCGCTGCAATCGCTGCCCACACAAAGCTCCTCAGCGCAGCTCCTGCCCAGCTTGTCATGGCTTTGTCTCCCTTGCATGGGCAGCGCGTCATGCTTGCATGTCGCCACTAGCGCTTGCCCTATTTTTGAATGTTTGCGTCATCGTTAATATAAGCAAGTGGCAATATTTAACCAAGGGCATCTTCCCTGATTCCCATAGACACCACAGGAGACATTCCATGAAGCGCCAGTTCATTGCCCTGAGCTTTGCCCTGTGTACGGCGATTGCCGCCGCTCAGGATGTGAAAGTGGTCTATCACGTCAACACCGGCGTGGAGACAGCGGCCGCCATACTCGCCAATATCAATAACGAACTCAATGCCTCGCCCACGGACAAGATCGTGGTGGTCACCCATGGCCCAGGCATAGACTTTCTGCTGAACAATGCCAAGGACAGCAAGGGCCGCGAGTTCAGCGGCCAGGTCAGCGCACTGGTGGGGCGCGGCGTGGAGTTCAAGGTCTGCAACAACACGCTGCAAACGCGCAAGCTCGATGCCTCAAGCCTGCTGATGGAGGCCTCGGTCGTCCCCTCCGGTGTGGCCGAAGTCGCACGCCTGCAGGCCAAAGAAGGCTTTGTCTATCTCAAGCCCTGAACCACATACGGCCATGAAAAAAGGCGCCTGGTGCGCCTTTTCTTCTTTTGGGCTCAAGCCGTCAGTTCTGTTCGATGGCAATCTGCACGCAGATGGTGCGGCACATATGGACGACCTTCTCGTTGGCGATGAAGTAGTAGATGCTGACCCCTTCGCGCCTGCGGCCCAGAATGCCGGACTGGTACAACGTGTTCAGATGCTGAGACATATTGGGCTGAGTCGTGTCTATGGAAGCCAGCAGCTCGGAGACGTTTTTTTTCTCCGTTGCACAACGCGCTGATGATCTTCAGCCGCATGGGCGCAGCCATGGCTTTGAACAGCTCGGCCGCACTCTCGAAAACGCTGTCATCCTCAAGCTCTGACGATTCCATGAAACACTCCTGAACACCGCTTCAGACGGCAACCCTCAAATAGAGGTGGTACGCCATGGTGCATGGCACCAGTTTATAGGAAGGTCATGCAGCGCCTGTCATCACCCGACGACAAACACTGATAGGCATCAGGCAATCCCGAAAAAGAAGCAGCCAGCGCCTGACTGCTATGAATTTCAGGAACTTTCATAGCTGAAACCCATTGCCAATATACGCAAGCAGCTATCAAAAAATCAAGCTGGCTTCCACTCCAGAGGCCAGGCACCGCTTTGCACGTTCTGCAGCCACAGGCAGCAGCTCAGGGTCTTGGCGTCGGTGACCTGGCCGCTACGCACGCCGTCCAGCAGCTCATCAGCCGTCATGCTGCAGACATCGAGAAACTCGTCGGCATCGAGCTGGCGCTCGCCCGCAGTCAGGCCGCGCGCGAAGAAGATGTGAATGACTTCGTCGGAGTAGCCGATCGCCAGATGCATGGGGCCGGCATAGGCCCATTCCCGCGCGCTGTAGCCGGTTTCCTCCAGCAGCTCGCGCTGAGCGCAGATCAGCGGCTGCTCGCCTGCATCGAGCTTGCCTGCAGGAAACTCCGTCATGACCCGGCCCACGGGGTAGCGAAACTGCCGCTCCAGCAGCACGCGGCCATCGTCGAGCAGGCCTATCACCACCACGGCGCCGGGGTGCACCACATACTCGCGCGTGGCCTGCCCGCCATGAGGCAGACGCACGGTATCGAGCCTCACCTGCAGAAAACTGCCCTGGTGCACCAGCTCGCTTTTGATGGGGTGCTCGATCAGATGGGCTTCCTGAGCCTGTTTGTCTTGTTGGGTCATCTCCGACTCGTCTTTCAAAGCGCTGTGGTGACAGCGCAAATACATCCAAGGTTTTAATCTTCGCAGAAGCCGGCTTCACTTTCCTCCACTCAGACCATGATGCATCCCATCGACACAGCCCAGACAGACATACAGCGCCACCAGTTTGGCCGCGTGACGGTGTTTCGCGGCGCCAAGGGTGGCAAGTATCCGGACGGCAACCAGGTCATGACTCGCGGCAGCGATACGCTGGCAGCGCTGGATACGCCTATCGTTGCCAACCATATCGGGGCCGAGTTCGATGCCACCGAGCTGGTGGTGATGGGTCATGTGCATGAGGACCATATGGCCGGCCTGCACCGCCTACCAGACGCGCAGGTCTTTGCTCACGCGGGCGATCTGGCGGCCTTGCAAAGCTGGGAGGGCCTGGTTGCCACCTTTGGCTGGGCTGATTCGGCTCAGGCCGGCATCATGCGCAGCAAGCTGGAGAGCGAATTCTTCTACGCCCCCAGACCCGATGCCAGGGGCTACGAGGATGGAGCCGTCTGGGAGCTGGGTCAGTCGCAGATTCGCGCCATTCATATGCCTGGCCATACGGCAGGCCATACCGTGCTGCTGATCGAGCCCGAAGGTGTTGCCTTTATCGGCGATATCGACCTGACAGGATTCGGCCCTTATTACGGCGATGCCTGCTCCTGTCTGACGGACTTTCGCCGCAGCCTGGCGCGGCTGCCCGAGATCGATGCCCGGGTCTGGGTGACCTCGCACCACAAGGGCATTTACACGGAACGCGAGGCGTTTATTCGAGACCTCAAGCGCTTTGCTGCGGTCATTGACGAGCGCGGTGCGCGCATTCTCGAATGGCTGGCGCAGCGGCCCATGACGCTCTCGCAGATGGTGGAGCAGCGCCTGCTCTACCCGCAAGGCTTTGATGCGCCCTGGGTACAGGGGGCCGAGACGCGCAGCATTTCCCAGCATCTGGATGAGCTGCTGGCGGTCGGAGAAATCCTGCAGGAGCGCAACGTGCGCGGCGAAGACCTTTATCTGCGGGCTTGAATCCAGAGAAATAAAAAAGCCGACTTCTCAAGGAAGTCGGCGGTGGCAGGCGCTTGGCCACGCATCCACCAGGCAAGCGTGACAAAAGCACAGCGGCTAGATCAGCCGGGCCCGGTCACCCGGGCTTTGAGACTCAGGCCACAGCATCCATGGGCTTGCGCAGAAAGCCCTGGTTGGCCCCTTTGCGGTTGGGTGCGAAGCCGTTCTTGGCCAGGGTTTCGTCGGCGGTTTCGTAGAACACGCCGATCTGCTTGATCTCGCGGGCCTGCTGGGCCGTGGCAATCGGGCGACCGAACTCGCCCGCAATGCGCACCAGCTGCTTGATCTGCTCCACGGTGCTCATCTTGCCGGTGCGGGTCTGATTCCACAGCACGTCTTCGATACCGCAGCGCACATGCAGACCCAGGGCCATGCCGATCATATTGATGGGCAGCACGTTCAGCACCGAGCTTTCCACCGTCACGATGGCGTTGTCGGGCACGGCGCGCAGCATATTGGCCAGGTTGTAGATATTGGCCTGGTCCATGCCGCCGCTGATGGCGACCCAGTTCATGACCAGCGGCCCCTTGTAAACGCCACGGCGGATCATGCGCTCTATGGTTTCGAAACTGTTGATGTTGTAGACCTGGAAGGCACTCTGGATGCCCTTTTCGGACAGGCGACGGATATGTTCTTCGACGAAGCTGGGGTTCGAGGGAACAATCATGTCCTTGTAGGTCTTGTGCAGATGCGGGAAGCCGCGCGAGACACCGCGGAAGTCGTCTTCGCCGGCATGCTCGGTCACGTTCATCTGCGTGGTGTTCACGGTCACCGTCACCTGGTCGGGCACGGGTGTCAGCTCGGCCAGCATATGGCGGGTATCGTCGGAGAGCCACTTGGCTTCGCCGTCCGGGCCTTCGGGCGCAAAGCTGATGGAGCCGCCGACCTGGATGATCATCTCGGGCACACGCTCACGCACACCGGCAATAAGCTCGTTGAACTTGGACAGACGCTTGCTGCCCTTGCCGTCGTCTTCACGCACATGCAGATGCAGCACGGTGGCGCCGGCCTCATAGCAGTCCACGGCCTTCTGAATCTGCTCTTCCATGGTGATGGGGATGTCCTCGGGGAAGTCCGAGGGAATCCAGCCCGGAGCGTAGGGAGCAGCAGTGATGATCAGCGGTTGCTGGTTTTCGGGATACAGGTGACCGTCAAGAAAGTTCATGGTTGTTGTCTCCGGTTTGAGTGCGAGAAATCAGTGTCTGGACAAACTGCATCAGCCGATTTCAGGCCATTGCCGATGCGTGAAGCCAGTATCAAATGCCGTACGAGATGCCACTTTGCATTTCAAGACACGCGCTTTCTCAAACGCGACAAGACCAGCAAACCATGCCTGAAGGTGATTGGCTCAGGCAACAGAGAGACGACATCGGCTCATGCACTGCAAAAGTCCAGGCGACTGCCGCGCACCATCGGCAACCTGCGACCTCCCCCTCCTAGCGGCTCCGATTGCAAGGCGCCCATACCGCGCCTCAAGCACGCATCGAAGCCATGCAGGCTGCAGCCCTACATCGGGTAAGTGCGGAGTACTGCAGTCATCAAATGCGAAGTCGCAGGCATGAAACGCCAAGTCACCGGACTTGCGGACCTCCATCATGAATTGGTGCATTCCTACACCCCAAGCACAAGAGCGCAGGGACATGCTGGCAGATTCAGCGGATCACCTATTCGTTGGGTCTGCCCCCTGCGAGACAGAGATCGGCGTCATGCCGAATGTCTGCCCCCATGAAAAACGACAGGAGACATCAATGACAACCGCTGTGAATTTTGCTGGACCACCCGGCCCGCAAGTGATGCCCGTGATTCGCGTCTTGCGAGCCAGGGCCGATAGCGCCGCAGCAAGACAAGCGCTGAATGCTTGCGTTCTTGAAGATGGGCGGGTCACAGACTCTCCCGCCAGCACCATCTGAGCAACTCCATTTAGGGAGCAACACATGCGAAACATTCCTCGAACCCTGCGTTCCTGCGCCGCAATTCTTTGCGTCGGCGTAATGGCCAGCACCGCCGTACAGGCTCAGACCCCCGCATCCGCCTGGCCCGTCAAACCCATCCGCCTCGTCGTTCCTGCGCCTCCTGGTGGCATCACCGATGGTGTGGCGCGCCTGGTGGCCGATCATCTGCAGACCAATCTGGGCCAGCCCGTGGTCGTCGACAACAAACCCGGCGGATCGGCCGTGATTGCCGAGCGCGCCGTGATGAATGCACCTGCCGACTGGCATACGCTGATGATTGCGCCCTCCAGCATCTGGACCGACTTTCCGCTCACCGTGAAGACGCCCTTCGATGTGCACAAGACCTTCACCTATGTCTCGGATGTGGCGTCCATGGTGCATATGCTGGTGGCCAACAACAGCTTCCCGCCCAACAGGATTCAGGAGGTGCTGGACTATGCGCAAAAGAGCAGCAGCCCGATCAATATCGCCAACCTGAGCCCCGGCACCCGCTCCGACATGCTCGGTGAGCTGCTGAGCAAGAAAAGCGGCGGCAATATCACTGCCGTGCCCTACAAAGGCTCGGCCCCTGCCATCGTCGATCTGATCGGCAATCAGGTGCAGCTGACCTTTGAAGTGGTGACCAATGCAGCCCCGCTGGTCAAGGCCGGCAAGGTCAAGGCCCTGGGCGTGGTCTCGCCCAACCGCTCGCGCCTTTTGCCCGACGTGCCCAGCTTTGCCGAGCAGAACATGCCCGACTTTGTACTGCCCGATGCCAGTGTGGGACTGTTCGTGCTGAGCAGCACGCCCCCGGCCCTGATCCAGAAGGTGCGCCAGGAAATGGACAAGGTGACTCAATCCGCCAAGTTTCAGGCGCAGCTCAAAACCCAGGGCTTTGACGCCCCCCAGCCCAGCACGATGACGGAGCTGCAACAAAAAATGCTGAACACGGTGGAGCAGAACCGCAAAATTCTGAGCAAGCTCCGAATCGCCAGCAACTGAAGGACGCTGGCGTAGCCGCCCTCTCCCTGGGGTGGCACTTTGGTAGTGTGTTTGGCGGGCCCTTACGGCCCGCTTTTTTATGCGCCGCCCGTGCCTTCGGTCTGCGCCTTGGCACGGCTGTCCTTGGCACTGCTGCCGAACTGGCTCTGATACCAGCGTGAAAAACTGCTGGGGGCCGTAAAGCCCAGCAGCTCGGCCACTTCGGTCAGAGAGCGGTTGCTCTCGAACACATAGCGCACGGCCAGCTCCTTGCGGATATCGTTCATCAGCGAGGAAAAGCTCTGCCCCTTTTCCGTCAGCCGGCGCTGAATGGTGCGTGGCACCACACCCAGGTGCTCGCTGACTTTCTCAATGCTGCAGCGCCCGCTGGGCAACAGCAGCAAGATGGTGCGGCGCACATCGTCCAGCACTGCTTCCTCGCTCATGGGAGCCACGGACTCCAGCAGCTTCTGGGCATAGCGCACCATGGCAGGGTCGGCAAATTCGTTGCGCGTATCGAGATCGGCCTTGACGCAAACAATGCAGTTGAACTCTTGATTGAACTCCACGCGCGGGCCGAACATCAGGTGATGCATGCTCAGGTCCTTGGGCGCGGCGTGCTCGAAACACACCATGCGAGGCTGCCAGTCGCGACCTATCAGCTGCCGAATGGCGCGCACCATCACGCCCAGCGCCAGCTCCACGCGCTGGCGCGTAGGCTCATGGGCACGGCCGGCCAGCAACAGCTCACGGATCAGCACCGTGTCGGCCTGCTCGTCCAGCTCCAGCGTCATGGCGCCGTTGAGCAGGGCCAGATGACGCACCAGCAGGTTCAGCGAATCGCGCAGCGTAGCCTGATCGCGAATCAGCAGGCCCACCGGCCCCATATTGGACAGCAGGCGCGAGCGCGCCATGCACAGACCAAAGCTTTCATTGCCCGACTGCGTGGCCGAGGCCTGCAGCAAACGCCCCACCTTGTCCACCGGAATCATCAGATCCGGCTCGTCGAGCACACCGGGGCTCAGGCCGGCATCGAGCAGCATGCGCGCGCCATTCAGTCCCGAAGCCTGGGCGACTTCGGCGTAATTGGTCAAGCAGGCGGCGCGAACGAGAGAGGCCATGGGGTTTCACTAACTTGGCACTAATTGCAAAGCACCAGTCATGTAATGACAAGCGCCGATCGAGGGGAGTTTTCACACTGGCGACATTGATTCTATAAGGAGACTTCCCAATGAAAAACGAGGTTGGCGCAGCACCCGCCCTTATCCGCTCCAGCTCTTTGACCCGCTCGCTGGAAGTCAATCCTCTGACCTGCTCCATCGGTGCGGAGCTGTCCAACGTTCACCTGGGAGCGGCCGCCGAGGACGAAGGCTTGATGGCCGAGATCCGCCAGGCACTGCTCAAGCACCGCGTGATCTTTTTCCGCGACCAGGACATCACACGCGCCGAGCATGTGGCGTTTGCCCGCAAATTTGGCGAGCTGGAAGACCACCCGGTGGTGGGAAGCCACCCCGAGCACCCAGGCCTGGTGCAGATCTACAAGACCCCCGACAACCCTCTGGACCGCAACGAAAACTCATGGCACACCGATGCCACCTGGCGCGAGCAGCCCCCCATGGGCTGCGTGCTGCGCTGCGTTGAATGCCCGCCAGTGGGCGGCGACACCATGTGGGTGAACATGGTGATGGCCTATGAGAACCTGCCAGACGACATCAAGGTCAAGATCGAGCATCTGCGTGCCCGCCATAGCATCGAAGCGAGCTTTGGTGCCGTCATGCCTATCGAAAAGCGTCTGACACTCAAGGCCCAATACCCCGACGCCGAGCACCCCGTGGTCCGCATCCACCCCGAAACCGGCGAGAAGATTCTGTTCGTCAACAGCAGCTTCACCACCCATTTCACCAACTACAACACACCCGCCAATGTGCGCTTCGGCCTGGACAAATCGCCCGGTTCCTCGCAACTGCTCAATTACCTGACCAGCCAGGCCATGATTCCCGAGTACCAGGTGCGCTTCAAATGGAGCAAAAACAGCGTAGCCTTCTGGGACAACCGCTCCACCCAGCACTACGCAGTGATGGACTACCAGCCCTGCCACCGCAAGATGGAACGCACCGCCATCATCGGCGGCCCCACGGACTGAGCCAGGAGACAGAAGATGACCTTGAAGCACACGATTCTCATCATCCCCGGCCTGCGCGACCATGTGGAAGAGCACTGGCAGACGCTGCTGGCAAAGGAGCTGACTGCGCAGTCCGTCCCCTGCGTCACCGTTCCACCGCTGGAGCAGGACAAGCTCAGCTGCCATGCCCGCCTGGACGCGATCGACCGTGCACTGGACAGCATCGACGGCCCCGTCATCATCGTGGCGCACAGCGCCGGCTGCATGATGGTCGCGCACTGGGCGCTGCGCCGAGCCCGTCCCATTCTAGGAGCCTTGCTGGCCGCCCCCGCCGATGTGGAAACCCAGATGCCTGCCGGCTACCCCCCCCAAGGATGTGCTGGCAGCCCACGGCTGGACGCCCATCCCGCGCCAGCGCCTGCCGTTTCCCACACTGCTGGCAGCCAGCAGCAATGACCCGCTGACCGCGTTGGAGCGCGCGCGCGGCTTTGCGCGCGACTGGGGGAGCGAGCTGGTGGAGCTGGGCTCCCAGGGCCACCTGAACCCGGCCTCGGGCCATGGCCCCTGGCCGCAGGCAAAACAGCTGATCGAGGATTTGCAGGCTCGGATCGAAGCCCGACAGCCCGAGCCAACGGCCTGAACCGCCCGAAGACCATCACGATGAATGCGCAGCCACCCACAATATATAAAAGGTGCGCGCAGATGGGGAGCCAGATCTCCCCATTGAAGGAGACAAGCAATGAAGGCAACGACACCCGCCTCACGCAATTCAGTGGACACCGCAGGTTCTCGCACCGCGACAGCCTGCGCACTGCGCCGGAAATTAGGCCTGGCCGTCATGGCCGTGGCCGCCAGCCTGGCCTTGCCCGCACAGGCCGAGCAGACCGTGGACTGGCCGACCAAGCCCATACGCCTGATCGTCACCGGGCCTGCCGGCGGCACGGCTGACACCCTGGCCCGCCTGCTGGCAGAGGGCATGCAGCAAGAGCTCAAGCAGCCCGTGATCGTGGAGTCCAAGCCCGGTGCCTCGGGGGCCATCGGCATCCAGGACCTCAAGTCCCATGGCAAAAACGGCTACACCTTTCTGGTAATTCAGGACGGAGCACTGAGCGAGGCGCCCCTGGCCCAGAAAGTCAGTTTCGACCCGTTCAAGGACCTGACGCCGCTGGCCCAGCTCACACGCACCGGACTGGTCATGGTCGCCAACAAGGATTTGCCGTTCCAGACCCTGCCCGAATTCATCAGCTACGCCAGACAGCAACGCGACGGCGTGGACTTTGCCTCCTACGCCACGGGCCTGAAAGGTCACACCTCGGGCATGCTGCTGGGCCAGTTGGCCAAGATCAATATGCGCCATGTGGGCTACAAGGGCTCGCCCCCTGCGCTGGTGGACCTCATGGGAGGTCATATCCCGGTGATGTTCGATGGCGTCACCACTTCGCTACCCCTGATTCGCAGCGGCAAGATCAAGGCGCTGGCAGTCGTCTACCCGAGCCGCCTGCAGACTTTGCCAGAGGTGCCGACCTTCACGGAGCTGGGCTACCCCCAGCTTTCCAAACCAGGCTGGTTTGCCCTGTGGTCCCACCCGCAAACCCCGGCAGCCATCCAGCAGAAGCTGCGGGACGTGGCGCTGGCACATTTCCGCAAGGAGGCCGTGCTCAAACAGCTCGCCACGGTGGGCATGGAGCCCGGCCAGCCTCTTACCACGGCAGAAATGACGGCCGACCTCAAAGAGGCCAGCCGCAAGCAGGCAGCCCTGCTCAAGTCCATAGGCTACAAGCCCGAAAACTGAGGCCCGGGTCCTTGAGCAGTTGCCCTCAAGCTGCTCCATTACTTATCTGATTCAAGACCTCTGCCCGGTGCCCACCCTTGGCACCGTGGGCGGCCGCACCCGGCTCCAGTCCTTTGGCGGGATTAGAGCTGGGGGCTTGCCTGCGCCCTAACCCATCCCCAGGCCCGGCCTTGCCCTGCTGTGTTTTTCGTCGGTTTGCCACCAGGCATCTTTTTTCAACGGTTCAAGGAGACATGAATGACTACAAAAAAAAATGGCTTTCAATGCGCTGAGCGCTCTCGCATGCACGCTGGCGCCGCTGGCAGCCTCGGCACAATCCTCTGTGCAGGTCTATGGCGTGGTGGATATGGCCGTATCCAATTACCGCGGCGCTGGCGCAGGCTCGCGTCAGATGCTGACCTCCAGCGGCAATCAGGCCAGCCGCCTGGGCTTCAAGGGCCGTGAAGATCTCGGCAGCGGTCTGGCCGCCGGCTTTGATCTGGAAGCGGGTCTCAATACCGACAACGGCACCGGCCAGGCCTCCAACACCAACAACCAGCCTTCGGGGGCAGGCAGCAGCAACGGTCTGAGCTTCAACCGCAAGGCCCTGGTCTATCTGCAGAGCAAGCAATGGGGCGAGGTACGCCTGGGCCGCGACTATGTGCCCGCCTTCTGGAACATGTTCAACTACGACCCCTTTCGCCTGGGCGTGGGCATGAGCCTGCATGTGCTGCACGGCACCACTGTGACGGGCTTTCGGGCATCGAACAGCATTGGCTACTTCTCGCCCGGCTGCTCCAGCTCCAGTTGCAAAGGCCTGTTCTATCAGTTGATGACTGCATTCGGTGAAAACGATGCCGGCCCCAACCGCCAGGACGGCCGCGTCTATGGTGCACGCCTGGGCTATGGAGGCGACAACTGGGATGCAGCCGTCGCCATCACGTCCACCAAGAACCGTACGGCCGACGATTACAGACAGATCAATGCCGCCGCATCCTACCTCTGGGAGGGCCACCGCCTCATGGTTCTGGCTGCCGATCACCGCACTGGCAACCGCCTGGCAGGTCTGGACAATGCCGACCATGTACGCTACTGGCAGCTGGGTGCCATCTGGAAGGTCGGTAACGGCAATATCCCCATGAGCTTCATGCGCCTGAACCGCAATGACAACAGCGGCAGCAGCTCCAACAAGTACGCAGTGGGTTATGTGCACAACCTCTCCAAGCGCACCGCACTCTACGGCACCTATGCCTATGTAGACAACCGCGGCAGCATCAACCTGCCGGTGGCCACGGGCGCGCTGCAAGGCCCGATTCCAGTCGCTGGCGGCAATGCCTCGGGCTTTGACATCGGCATTCGCCACACGTTCTGAGTCCAATCCATGGCAACCGGCGCCTGCCGGTTGCCGGCCAGAGGACATCAATCCTGAAACCATAGAAGAAGGCCCGCAGAGAAAATCTGCGGGCCTTCTTCTATGCACATCAGCGCTCGATGGTTTATCAGCAGTTGTCAGGCGGTTTGAGCCAGAGCAGTCCCTCTCTGACAAGAACTTCGTAGAGAGGAATCGTCATCTGCGGCGATGCCGTGCACTTGCCGCTGCGGATATCGAACTTGAGTCCATGCGCGGGGCAGCTCAGCACATGGGCATCGCAATTGCCGCCGGCCATGGAGGCACCCGCATGCGGGCAGCTGTTCTCCAAGGCATAGAACTCGCCTTCGACATTCAGCAGCAAGATGCTCTGGCCACCAGGCGTGAAGACCAACTTTCGCCCGCCAGGCGGCAAATCCCGCACGGCACCGGCGGCCAGCAATGCGGTATCAGGCGAAGATGCTGTCGGCAACACGGGCATGCTCCATGGCGCGCAGCAGCTCCGCGGGCGCCACCGCGCCCGTCACCTGCAGACGCTGGTTGAACACCATATGCGGCACGCCGCCGGTATGGCCGGCCTCGCTTTGGTAGCGCAGCGCATCAAAGCGGGAAGGACTCCAGTCCAGTGCTGCCGAGTGCGCCAGCTGCTGCAGCACCATGACCGAGCCTATATCGCGGCCCTGCACAAAGTAAGCGGCAAAGATGGACTCCACAAAACGGATCATGGATTCACCATCGAGCAGAGTCTGGGCGTAGTTGACCAACGCACAAACCAGGCGCGTGCTGGGGAAGGTTTCAATCAGCGCATGATTGATCTGCAGGCCCGCCGCATGGGCCGCCGAGCGCACCTGGGCACGGCGAACCTCCACGGCCCTGGGACCGCCCAGCCTGGCTTCGTAGAAGGCCTGGTAAGGCACTCCATGCTCCGGGATATGGGGCAGCAGAGTGTCTGCATGCCAATGGATTGCAAGCTGCTGGTCGGGATATCTGGCCAGCAGCATCTCACGGGCGGCCAGCAGATTGCGCTGACCGATCCAGCACCAGGGGCAGATCAGGTCCAGCGAAAAGTCGACCTGCAATGTCGTTGCAGCAGAGCTTTGAGTCATGGCATTTATTTCTTTGGGCAATCACCGGGGTTGATGCAAAAAAGGGCTGAATGGCTCAGCCCTTTTCATACAGAAGTGCTGCCTTTGGTATCTCAGAGCGTGAAGATGGCCGATCCCACAATCTTGCGGGCTTCCAGATCGCGGTGAGCCTGAACGGCGTCTTCCAGCGCATAGCGCTTGCTGATGTCCACCTTGATACGGCCTTCGGCCACATGGGCGAACAGTTCGTTGGCCAGCTCTGCACGCTCCGCGGGGTCGGCGATGTAATGCGCCGATGCAGGACGCGTCAGGAAGAGCGAGCCTTTGCCGGCCAGAATCTGCGGGTTGAATGGCGCAATGGAGCCCGAAGCCGTACCCAGACAGACCATCAGCCCGCGCACCTTCAGGCTGTTGAGCGAGCCCTCGAAAGTGTCCTTGCCCACGCTGTCGAAGACGGCATTCACGCCCACGCCGTCTGTCAACTCACGCACGCGCTTGGCCACGTCTTCGTGGCTGTAGTTGATGGTGTGAACGCAGCCGTTGGCCTTGGCCACTTCGGCCTTGGCATCGCTGGAGACTGTGCCGATCACGTTCAGGCCTTCCAGCTTTGCCCACTGCGACACCAGCAGGCCCACGCCACCGGCTGCAGCATGCAGCAAGATGGTGTCGCCCTTCTTGAAGTCCCAGATGCGGCGCATCAGGTAAGCCGCCGTCAGTCCACGCATGGTGATGGCTGCTGCGGTTTCAAAGCTGATGTTGTCAGGCAGACGGATCAGGGGGGCAGCAGAAATCAGGCGCTCCGTGGCGTAAGCGCCGATGGTGTTCAGCGCGCCGGTATAGGTCACGCGGTCGCCAACCTTGAAATCCGTCACGCCGTCGCCCACGGCCGTGATCGTGCCGCAAGCCTCGCTGCCCACGCCCGCGGGCAAAGGAGCGGGATACAGACCGGAGCGGAAATAGGTATCGGCAAAGTTCAAGGCCACAGCGCCCTGCTTGAGACGGACCTGACCTGGACCGGGTTGGCCGACTTCAATGTCTTCCTGTCGCAACACCTCGGGGCCGCCAACTTCGTGATAACGGATTACTTTAGCCATACAAACTCCCAGTCAGATACCAATCAAAAGGTGATACGGCACACCGCCTCACCTCGAACAGAAGCAATACGAATCAATGACTTAGGCCATATCCCCGGTATTCCTCCATTCAGACTGGACTGAATTTATGGGAATTCGGCTCCAGGACATTTCCCGAGAGCGCCGCTCTCTTGTCTTTACGCGACACCACGGGTAAATACCGAGTCAAAAAAAATTTACTTCAAAGTTTCTATTTGATTGAAAGCTTGCCGCAAGCGTTGGCCACCATATTGCGCGTCTGCGACTGCGGCAAGCCCGTCACAGCCTCTAAAATCATTCCGTTTACGTAAACGTCAAACCAATGCGAGGTCCTGACATTCTTGCCAGGCGCCAGACATGAAGTCGAGGGAAGCCCCTGCCATCCGTGGCAGGCAACATCCCCAACAATCCAAGGCACAACCCAGGTCTGGCAGCCAGCCGGGCCAGCATTCAAGGAAACAGAGACGATGACCTACAAAGCGCCCATCAAAGACATGCTGTTCGACATGGAGCATCTGGCCCAGATCGAGCAGGTCGCCCAGATTCCCGGCTTTGAAGATGCGGGGCTGGAGACCGCGCAGGCCGTTCTCGAAGAATGCGCCAAGCTCTGCGAAGGCGTGGTCGCCCCCCTGAATGTTCCCGGCGACCTCAATCCCTCTTCCTTCAAGGATGGTGTGGTCACTACCACGCCCGGCTTTGCCGATGCCTTCAAGCAGTACGCCGAAGGCGGCTGGCAGGGTCTGCAACATCCTGCCGACTTTGGCGGCCAGGGCCTGCCCAAGACCATTGGCGCGGCCTGCATCGAGATGCTCAACAGCGCCAACCTGAGCTTTGCGCTGTGCCCGCTGCTGACCGACGGTGCCATCGAGGCGCTGCTGACAGCGGGCAGCGACGAGCTCAAGGCCACCTACCTGGAAAAGCTCGTGACTGGCGAATGGACCGGCACCATGAACCTGACCGAGCCCCAGGCCGGCTCCGACCTGGCCCTGGTGCGCACCAGGGCCGAGCCTCAGGGCGACGGCAGCTACAAGGTCTTCGGCACCAAGATCTTCATCACCTATGGTGAGCACGATATGGCGGACAACATCGTCCACCTGGTGCTGGCCCGCGTGGCGGGGGCGCCCGAGGGCGTCAAGGGCATCAGCCTGTTTGTCGTGCCCAAGTTCCTCGTGAACCAGGACGGCTCCTTGGGCAAACGCAACGATGTGCACTGCGTCAGCATCGAGCACAAGATGGGCATCAAGGCCTCGCCCACGGCCGTGCTGCAATTTGGCGACAACGGGGGAGCCATCGGCTACCTCGTGGGCGAGGAAAACCGCGGCCTCGAATACATGTTCATCATGATGAACGCAGCGCGCTATGCCGTGGGCCTGCAGGGCCTGGCCGTCGCCGAGCGTGCCTACCAGCACGCCGTGGCCTACGCCAAGGAACGCGTGCAAAGCCGCCCCGTCGACGGCTCGGTCAAGGCCAGCGCCACCATCATCCACCACCCCGATGTGCGCCGCATGCTGATGACCATGCGTGCCAGCAACGAGGGCTGCCGCGCCATGGCAACCACCGCCGCTGCCGCCTACGATGCCGCCCACCACCACCCGGACGCCGAAGTGCGTCAGGCCAACCAGACCTTCTATGAATTCATGGTGCCCCTGGTCAAGGGCTACAGCACCGAAATGAGCCTGGAAGTCACCAGCCTGGGCGTACAGGTGCATGGCGGCATGGGCTTTATCGAGGAAACCGGCGCCGCCCAGTACTACCGCGACGCCAAGATCCTGACCATCTACGAGGGCACGACCGCCATCCAGGCCAATGACCTGGTCGGCCGCAAGACCGCGCGTGATGGCGGCCGGACCGCCAAGGCCATTGCCGCCCAGATCGAGAAGACCGAAGCGGCTCTCATCGCCAGCGGTACCGATACGGCCAAGGCAGTCGCGAGGAATCTGGCCCAGGCCCGTCAGGCCTTTGTGCAGGTGGTGGACTTCATCGTGGCCAAGGCCAAGGCCGACCCCAATGCAGCCTATGCCGGCAGCGTTCCTTATCTGATGCTCACCGGCAATCTGATCGCCGGCTGGCAGCTGGGCCGCTCGGTGCTGGCTGCGCAGGAGCTGCTGGCCAAGAGCCAGGACACGGCCTTCATGCAGGCCAAGCTGGCCACGGCACAGTTTTATGCCGAACATATCCTGACCCGAGTGTCCGGTCAGGCCGATGCTGTGATCAACGGCGCGGCCAGCGTAATGGCATTGCCCATGGATCTGTTCTGATCCTGCACCTGACGGCGGGGCGGCAATGCCCCGCCCCATCAGGAAATGCATGGAAATAGCGGCTGGTGCTTATGGATAAAGCGCTGACCGCTATTTTTTTGAATCTCTACAACGCACCTGGGCCAGTTGCCAGGCAGACTCCGGGGCCATCGCTCACGCGAGCAAACACGCGCCTCGGGTGGAATAAGCGATCTGTGCAACCCAGGAAGTGAAGCCATGGGCTACGGCTGCGCAATGCAGATACGTGCGATTTGCGTAACAAGCAACGAGGTAATCGATGCAGCTGTCGTAGCGGATCTACTGGAGCAAATGACGCTGAATGCACTCTCACTCACAGCAGCACGATATCGTATTGCTCCTGCGCCATAGCAGTCTCGGCCTGCAGCGAAATGGGCTTGCCGATGAAGTCGGAGAGACTGGCCAGATGCTGGCTTTCCTCGTCGAGGAACATCTCCACCACCTTGGGGGATGCCACAACGCGGAACTCATGCGGATTGAACTGGCGGGCTTCGCGCAGGATTTCGCGCAGCACCTCGTAGCAGATGCTGCGCGCGGTCTTGACATTGCCCTTGCCGGAGCAGGCTTCACAGGGCTCGCACAGCATATGGGCCAGCGACTCGCGCGTACGCTTGCGCGTCATCTCCACCAGGCCCAGCTGAGAGAAGCCGCCAGCCATGGTCTTGACGCGGTCGCGTGCCAGCTGGCGGCGGAATTCGGAGAGCACCTCGCCCTGGTGCTCCTCGCGCACCATGTCGATGAAGTCCACGATGACGATGCCGCCCAGATTGCGCAGCCGCAGCTGACGTGCAATGGCGTGCGCCGCTTCCAGGTTGGTCTTGAAGATGGTGTCGTCAAAATTGCGCGCACCTACATAGCCGCCGGTATTCACATCGATGGTGGTCAGGGCTTCAGTCTGATCGACGATCAGATAGCCGCCCGACTTCAGATCCACACGCCGCCCCAGCGCACGCGCGATTTCCTCGTCGATGTTGTAGAGGTCGAAAATCGGCCTCTCGCCCTTGTAAAGCGCCAGCTTGGGCACAGCCGCCGGCATGTATTCCTGGCCAAAGCTCTTGAGCAGCGCAAACTGCTCGCGCGAATCGATGCGAATGCTCTGGGTGTTCTCGCCGACCAGATCCCGCAGCACACGTTGCAGCAGGTTTAGATCCTGATGCAGCACCGACATGACGGGCAGCTTCTGCGCCGCATCCTTGATGCGCGCCCAGGTCTTGCGCAGATAGCGGATGTCATCGGCCAGCTCGGCATCGCTGGATTCCTCGCCATTGGTGCGCAGAATGAACCCGCCGCCACCGCCCCCCTCCTTGGTGCCGACCAGCTCCTGCAGACGAGCCCGCAAGGCATCGCGCTCGTTCTGGGGAATTTTCTGGGAGATGCCGATGTGGTCGTCCTGTGGCAGAAACACCAGCAGACGCCCCGCAATGCTGATCTGCGTTGACAGGCGCGCACCCTTGGTACCTATGGGGTCCTTGATGACCTGCACCATGATGGACTGCCCTTCGAACACCTGCTTTTCGATGGGCGTCAGCGGCTGGTCCTTGCGCGCGAACATCGGGGCTTCGCCATTTTCCTGACGCTGCCAGACATCGGCCACATGCAAAAAGGCCGCACGCTCCAGACCGATATCGATAAAGGCGGACTGCATGCCTGGAAGCACACGCGAGACCTTGCCCAGATAGATGTTGCCGACGAGTCCCCGCTCCAGCGGGCGCTCCATGTGCAGCTCCTGCACGGCGCCGTTTTCGACAATCGCCACCCGCGTTTCCTGCGGCGACCAGTTGATCAAAATATCTTGCTGCATTGACTGTCGTTCTTTCTTTATATGTCCTGGCTTTTGCTGCGCCCAGTGTGCGACGCGCGCATGGCTGGCGCAAGACAGCTGCCATGCAGACCTTCCCGCAGGGAAAACTCAAGAACAGAGTGCCGATTGCGCCAAAGGTTCAGAGCGACCAGCCCAGCTGGCGCAAAAGCTCGGCAGTTTCATAAACCGGCAGGCCCATGATGGCCGAATAGCTGCCACGAATCTCTGCAATATGTGCGGCCGCCCTGCCCTGTATGCCATAGGCACCGGCCTTGCCCATGGGCTCGCCCGTGAGCACATAGGCATCGATCTGCGCCTCGGTCATGGACGCAAAGCGCACGGTGGACACCGACAGGGCCTGCAGACGCCGCACGCCGCTTTGCAGCGCCACGGCGGTCAGCACCTCATGTTCGGCCCCGGAGAGCAGATGCAGGATGCGTCGCGCGTCTTCGGCATCGGCGGGCTTGCCCAGAATCTGCTTTCCCAGGGCCACGGTGGTGTCGGAGCACAGAATGGGCGCCTGCGGCAAACCGCGCCGCGCATGGCGGGCCACGGCAGCATCGAGCTTGCCGGCCGTCACGCGCTGCACATAGTCATGAGGATCTTCCCCAACCAGCTCGGCCTCTATGGCCTCGGCATCCTCGGCGATGTCGCCGGCTGCATTGGGCAGCAGCAATTCATGCGCCACGCCCAGCTGCTCCAGCAGCTGACGACGGCGGGGACTTTGGGATGCAAGATAGAGAAATGGCGCCATGATTTTTATTAAAAATGGCCTCTAGCGCCCATATATAAAGCGCAAAAGGCTATCAAAATCATAGTATCACGCACTGCGCGAAATTGCACGCAGAGTCCGCTCACAAGCGCTTATTCGCGATGGTAGGGATGGCCGGCATTGACCGACCAGGCGCGGTACAGCTGCTCGATCAGCAGCACGCGCACCATGGCATGCGGCAGGGTCAGGTCGGACAGACGGATGCGCTCGTGTGCCGCGGCCTTGAACTCGGGGTCCAGTCCGTCGGGTCCGCCGATGACCAGGGCCACATCATCGCTCTCGAGCTGCCAGCCCTTGAGACGCTGGGCCAACGCCTTGGTGGTCAGATTGGTGCCGCGCTCGTCGAGCACCACGATGCGAGTGCCCCTGGGGATGGCGGCTTCGATACGCTTGCGCTCTGCCGCATACAGGGTCTCCAGCGTCTTGGAGCCGCGCGGCTCGGTCTTGACGGCCTTGAGTTCGACCTTGAGTTCGGGCGGAAAGCGCTTGGCGTAATCGTCGTAGGCCGTCTGCGCCCAGTCGGGCACATGCAGGCCTACAGCCACGATGGTCAGCTTCATTTAGGCCTTGGCGCGGGGAGCACGCTTGGCTGCGGGTTTGGCCGCAACCGGCTTGGCAGTACGGGGCGTGCTGGGCTTGACGACCACGGTCTTGACCGTCTTGGCAGCGGCGGACTTGGCAGCAGGCTTCTTTGCCGCAGGCTTGGCACCGGCAGCCGTCTTGGTGGCGGGCTTCTTGGCCGCAGCCTTCTTGGCGGCAGGCTTTTTCTCGACCACGGTGTTTTCCGCAGCTGCCTTTTCCACTGCCAGCTTGGCAGCCAGCTTCTTGGCGGCCACTTCGGCGGGCTTGGGCTTGGCGGCACCGATCTTCATGCGCACCGGTGTCTCGCCCCAGATTTCTTCCAGGCGGTAGTACTGGCGGATGGCCGGCTGCATGATGTGGCAGACCACCGAGCCGCAGTCCACGATGATCCATTCGCCGTTCTGCTCACCTTCCTGGCGGGGCACGGGAAACCCAGCTTCCTTGACGGCTTCGCGCACGCTGGAGGCAAGTGCCTTGGTCTGGCGGTTGGAAGTACCCGAGGCCACGATCACGCGCTCGAACAGCGGCGACAGTGCTTCGGTGTTGAACACCTGGATGTCGTGGGCCTTGACGTCTTCGAGGCCGTCAACAATGGCTCGCTGGAGTTTGGTGACGTCGCGCTTGGCTGCGGAATCCGATTTGGTGGAGGTGGTCATCAGGCGATGGAATCAGTAAATGATGGGATCAATATAGCGTGTGCTGCGCCACACCCGTATCAGGGCTGGGTTAGCGTCTGCGTTCAGGCCCCTAAGACCTGCGCTCTTCACGCATTGAAAAAGGTTGACGCGCCAGTCGATAGCGCGCATCCAGCTATGGAAATTATAGTTTTCTAAAAATTTCCTTGCTGACAGGGCTTTATGCGCTGCCTGCAAGGAAACAGACTGATTACAGCCAGTCGCGGCGAATCAGGAATTTATCCAGCAAATCACGCTCAGGGGTACCCGGTGCATCCTCGCGCTGATAGCTCCAGTCCGCATGAGGCGGCATGGACAGCAAAATGGATTCGGTACGGCCGCCGGACTGCAGGCCGAAATGCGTGCCGCGGTCCCAGACCAGGTTGAATTCCACATAGCGGCCACGGCGGTAGCGCTGGAAATCCACCTGCTGCTGCGTGTACTGCGCATTCCGGCGGCGTTCCACGATGGGCAGATAGGCCTTCAGAAAGGCATCGCCAACCGAGCGCAGCATGGCAAAGCTCTGCTGCTGGCCCAGTTCGCTGAAATCATCGAAGAAGATGCCGCCAATGCCGCGCTGCTCGTTGCGATGCTTGAGGAAGAAGTACTCGTCGCACCATTGCTTGAAACGCGGATAGAGCTGATCGCCAAATGGCGCCAGCGCATCGCGGCAGGTCTGATGGAAATGCACGGCGTCTTCTTCAAAGCCATATACCGGCGTCAAATCCATGCCGCCGCCAAACCAGCAGGTCTTGGGCTGCCCCTCATGGCCAGCCGAAATCATGCGCACATTCATGTGCACCGTTGGCACCAAGGGACTGCGCGGATGAAATACCAGCGACACGCCCATGGCCTCGAACGGCGCTCCTGCCAGCTCGGGCCGATGCTGTGTGGCCGAGGGCGGCAGTTGCGACCCGCGCACATGCGAGAAACCGCAGCCTGCGCGCTCGAACACGCGCCCGCCCTCCATGATCTTGGTGACACCGTTGCCTTGCAGCTTTTCGCCCGGCTCCTTGTGCCAGGCGTCGGCCAGGAAACGCGCACCACCCTCGCCTTCGATGGCTTCCAGCGCCTCGGTGATGCGGGTCTGAAGACCCATGAGGTACTCACGCACCTCGGCCACAGGCAGCTGATCAGCCACAGAAGATGAGGATGTCTGGTTCATCAGTCGGCCTTCTTGACGGCACGGAAGCCGATGTCACGACGATACTGGGCACCATCGAAGTGGATGCCACGTGCCACGTCATACACCTTCTGCTGCGCCTGCTTGACACTGTCGGCCAACACGGTCACGCAGAGCACACGACCACCGCTGGTCACAGGCTGGCCGTCAGCGCCCAGCTGGGTGCCGGCATGGAAGACCATGGCATCGTCGGCTGCGGCGGGCAGACCGGTGATGACATCGCCCTTGCGCGGGTCTTCGGGGTAGCCGGCAGCAGCCATGACCACGCCCAATGCGGTACGGCGGTCCCACTGCAGCTCCAGCTGGTCGAGCTTGCCTTCGCAGGCTGCCAGCATCACATCCACCAGGTCGCTCTTGAGACGCATCATGATGGGCTGGGTTTCCGGATCGCCCATGCGGCAGTTGAACTCCAGCGTCTTGGGGTGGCCTGCCTTGTCGATCATCAGACCTGCGTACAGGAAGCCGGTATAGGGCACACCGTCTTTTTCCATGCCACGGATGGTGGGCAGAATGATTTCGCGCATGGCGCGGGCATGCACATCGGCGGTCACCACAGGTGCCGGCGAATAAGCGCCCATGCCGCCGGTGTTGGGGCCCTGGTCGCCGTCCTTGAGACGCTTGTGGTCCTGGCTGGTCGCCAGTGCCAGCACGTTCTTGCCGTCGCACAGCACGATGAAGCTGGCTTCCTCGCCATCGAGGAATTCCTCGATCACGACACGTGCACCGCCTTCGTTGTGCTGCACACCGTACTTGTTGTCCACCAGCATGAAGTCCACGGCGTCGTGGGCTTCCTGCAGCGACATGGCAACCACCACGCCCTTGCCGGCCGCCAGGCCGTCGGCCTTGATGACAATGGGCGCACCGAGGCGATCCACATAGGCATGGGCCGCAACCGGGTCGGTGAAGGTTTCATATTGCGCCGTGGGGATGCTGTGGCGCGCCATGAAGTCCTTGGAGAAAGCCTTGGACGACTCCAGCTGGGCTGCAGTCTTGGTCGGGCCGAAGACCTTGAGTCCGTGGGCACGGAACTCATCGACCACGCCAGCCGCCAGCGGAGCCTCGGGCCCCACGACGGTCACGGCAATCTTTTCGGCCTGGGCCCATTCGCGCAGAGCCTTCACATCGGTGATGTCGAGGTTCTCCAGCTTGCCGCCAGCCAGGGCAGTGCCACCGTTACCGGGAGCCACATAGACCTTGGTCGCCTTGGGCGATTCGGCCAACTTCCACGCCAGAGCGTGCTCACGGCCACCGCCGCCAATCACAAGAATTTTCATAGTTCTGCGTTGTGGTAGACGTCCTGAACGTCATCCAAGTCTTCAATCATGTCCAGCAGCTTCTGCATGCGAGCTGCATCATCGCCTTCGAGGGCGATTGTATTTTCGGGGCGCATGGTCACCTCGGCCATGTCGGCGGTAAAGCCGGCGGCCTGCAGTGCGTCACGCACGGCTTCAAAGTCGCCGGGGGCCGTCAGCACCTCGATGCCACCTTCGTCATCGGTGATCACATCGTCGGCACCGGCTTCCAGCGCGATCTCCATGACTTTTTCTTCGTCCGTGCCGGGGGCGAACATGATCTGCCCCACATGCTTGAACTGGAAGGCCACCGAGCCTTCGGTGCCCATATTGCCACCGTACTTGCTGAATGCATGGCGAACATCGGCCACCGTACGTACGCGATTGTCCGTCATTGTGTCCACAATGATGGCCGCGCCGCCGATGCCATAGCCTTCGTAACGGATTTCCTCGTAGGTCACGCCGTCGAGGTTACCCGTGGCCTTGTCGATATTGCGCTTGATATTGTCGGCCGGCATATTGGCGGCCTTGGCCTTGTCCACCGCCAGACGCAGACGCGGGTTGGCGCTCAGGTCGCCGCCGCCTTGGCGGGCTGCGACCATGATTTCACGAATGATGCGCGTCCAGATGCGGCCACGTTTTTCATCCTGGCGACCCTTGCGGTGCTGGATGTTGGCCCATTTGCTGTGTCCTGCCACAGGGAATCCTTTGATATTTGATTTAACCTAGCGGGAGCGATTTTACTTTTGACTGCATGCCCCCCCAGAGGAAACCCGAAATGGCTTCACCCCTTTTGATTGCCCAGCACTCTGCCACAGAATGTACCCTGCTGCCCGGACTGGCCAATCGGCATGGCCTGATCACCGGCGCAACAGGCACCGGCAAGACTGTCACACTGCAGAAACTGGCCGAAAGCTTCTCGCAGATCGGCGTGCCGGTTTTCATGGCCGACGTCAAAGGAGACCTGAGCGGCATCAGCCAGGCCGGCAAGATCGAAGGCAAGCTGGCGGCCTCGCTCAAGGATCGCGGCCTGGACCTGCCACAGCCCCTGGCCTGCCCTGCCACGCTGTGGGATGTGTTCGGCGAGCAGGGCCACCCGGTGCGCGCCACCATCTCGGACATGGGCCCGCTGCTCATCGGCCGCATGCTGAATCTGAACGAGACCCAGATGGGCGTGCTCAATCTGGTGTTCAAGATTGCGGACGACAACGGCATGCTGCTGCTGGATCTCAAGGATCTGCGCGCCATGCTGAACTTTGTGGGCGACAACGCCAAGCAGTTCACCACCCAGTACGGCAACATCAGCTCGGCCAGCGTGGGAGCCATACAGCGCGGGCTGCTGACCATTGAAAGCCAGGGCGGCGACAAGTTCTTTGGCGAGCCCATGCTCGACATCAACGACCTGATGCAGACCGATGCCAATGGCATGGGCGTGATCAACGTGCTGGCGGCCGACAAGCTGATGAATGCGCCGCGCCTGTACTCGACCTTTTTGCTCTGGCTTCTGTCCGAGCTGTTCGAGCAGCTGCCGGAAATCGGCGACCCCGAGAAGCCCAAGCTGGTGTTTTTCTTTGACGAGGCCCACCTGCTGTTCAACGATGCGCCCAAGGTGCTGATCGAACGCATCGAGCTGGTCGTGCGCCTGGTGCGCTCCAAGGGCGTGGGCGTGTACTTCGTCACCCAGAACCCGCTGGACGTTCCCGACAGCGTGCTCGGACAGCTGGGCAACCGCGTGCAGCACGCCCTGCGCGCCTTCACCCCACGCGACCAAAAGGCCGTGGCCTCGGCAGCCTCCACCATGCGCCCCAATCCCGGTCTGGACATTGCCGCAGCCATCACCGAGCTGGCCGTGGGTGAGGCCCTGATCAGCTTCCTCGACGAAAAAGGCCGCCCCAGCGTGACCGAGCGCGTGTTCGTGATTCCGCCCGGCAGCCAGCTCGGCCCCATCACGGCCGAGCAGCGCAAGGCGCTGATCGATGGTTCCCTGGTCGCCGGCGTCTATGAGAAAGCCGTGGACCGCGAATCGGCCTTCGAGATATTGCGCGACCGCACTGCGAGCGCCACGCCCGCCAAGCCCGGCGATGCCCCGGCTGCTGCCGGAGCGGCCGGAACGTCCCCGCAAGGCAGCGCCACGGACTCCATGATGGACGGACTCAAGGAGCTGCTGTTCGGCCGTACCGGCCCGCGCGGCGGCCAGCACGACGGTCTGGTGCAGACCATGGCCAAGTCCACGGTACGCACCGTGGGCAACAGTCTGGGCAAGGAGATTCTGCGCGGCGTGCTGGGCGGCATTCTGGGCAACAAGAAGCGCTGATCCCAACGCGCTCACTCGCTCCAAGGGCCTGCGTCAGCAGGCCTTTTTTGCGGCCGCCGCACAGAAAGCGCTCAAGGCGGCAGTCATTATGTCGATACATAATAAATCCATCCCCTGGTGCCAGCCGCCAGTCTCTTGGACATGTGCTGCTGCCTGCAGGCACAGCCGCTTCTTTCCTCTACGCTAACCACGCTGCCCAGTCTTGCCGCAGACCACCAGTTCGCTCGGGCCGGGCAGTGCTTTTGCAAATTTTCTGCCAATGCAATTCAATCAATGGCGTGTATCCACCAAGCTGTGGTGCACTTTGGGCGGGCTTCTGACCATGATGCTGGCCGTCTCGCTATGGAACCAGCACTCATCCACCCAGGCCCTGCAGGCCGGCATGCAGACCCTGACCGACTATGACAATCGCATCAATCTCGCCCTTCAATGGAAAGGTGCGACCGAGACCACGGGCGAACGCGTGCTCACCAGCAATATGACCACCGACGAAGCGCTGACCCAGCGCATGGACGAGCGCGTCAGCGAAGGCGTGGCCGTCAACGGGGCGCTGCAGGCGCAGGTCATCAAACTGGCTCAAAGCGATGCTGACAAGGCTGCCCTGCAGAAGATCGCCGCCGTGCGCGCCGAAGTTCTGGCGCTGAACAAGCAGGCAAGGGAGATCAAGCTGAGCGGCGATATCGAAGCCATGCGCGACTTCATCCGCCTGCAATATCTGGGCGCCATCGGCCGCTATGTCGATTCGCTGCAGGACTTTGTGAAGCTGCAGGAGCAGCAGCGCGACGCCGCCAGCCTTCAGCTGCAGCAAGACCAGCAAAGAGCGATCTGGCTGTCCTGGGTGGTGCAGGCCCTGGTGCTGACCGCCGCCCTGGGCCTGGCGCTGGCCCTCACCCGTTCCATCACCCAGCCTCTGAATGAAGCCGTGGAGCTGACCCAGGCCATTGCACAGGGCGATCTCACGGTAACCGCCGGCAACGACCGCCATGACGAGTTCGGCCGCCTGCTGAGCTCCGTCTCGACCATGGCAGCCCAGCTACGTAGCCTGGTGAGCGATGTACGTACCAGCGTGCACTCCATCAGCACCGCCTCGGCCGAAATCGCTACAGGTAACCACGACCTGTCCGCACGCACCGAGCAGACCGCCGCCAATCTCGAGGAAACCGCAGCCAGCATGGAGCAGCTGACCGCCACCGTCGCCCAGGCCTCGGACACCGCCCGCCAGGCCAACCATCTGGCAGGCAATGCCGCACAGGTCGCTCAGCGCGGCGGCCATGTGGTGCAGTCCGTGGTCAGCAGCATGGGACGCATCAGCGACAGCGCACACCGCATCTCCGACATCATCGGCGTGATCGACTCCATCGCCTTCCAGACCAATATCCTGGCACTCAACGCTGCGGTCGAGGCCGCGCGCGCCGGCGAACAGGGCCGAGGCTTTGCCGTGGTTGCCGGCGAAGTGCGCGCCCTGGCCCACCGCAGTGCCGAGGCCGCCAAGGAGATCAAGGCGCTCATCACCACCTCCGTGGACGCCGCCCAGGAAGGCGCAGACCAGGTCTCCCAGGCAGGCCGCGTGATGGAAGAAATCGTCAGCAGCGTCGGCAAGGTCTCGGACATGATTGGCGAGATCAGTGCCTCGGCCACGGAACAGCATGACGGTATCAGCCAGGTCAACCAGGCCGTGACCAACCTGGACCAGATGACGCAGCAAAATGCAGCCCTGGTCGAGGAATCCACGGCTGCCGCTGTCTCGCTGAGCGACCAGGCCCAGCGCCTGACCGGCATGGTGGCCGTGTTCAAGGTCCATACCGCAGACAGAGCGCCAGCCCTGACTGCCTGATTCTGGTTGAAGTTGCTGGAACACAGCATCCATCTCTTCACCAGCTTCTCTGCCAGCCGCTCCATGCACCCAGGAGGGAACGGCTGGCACCGCAGGTTTGACCCAGACCGGCTTTTCTGTCTGCAGTCGCAAGTGTGACTGGCGCGGCCTACGCAGCAAGACACCATGCCGGCATGCCCCATACCTCTGACGACACCTTGCTGACCGCCGGTCTGAGCAGCTTTCGCCTGGACCTGGTCGACCATATTGCCCATCTGGTGCTCAACCGCCCCGATGCCTTCAACACTCTGAATCCCAGGTTCTGGCAGGAGCTGGACCTGGTGCTGGACACACTGCAGCGCAGCGGCCAGTCGCGCGCACTGGTCATCAGCAGCACGGGCAAGCATTTTTGCGCCGGCATGGCACTCGAGACCTTTGCCGACCCCGCCTTTGCGCCCAATGACCGCACGCCCGAGGGCCGCGCCGCCATCATCGACACCCTGGCCCAGTTGCAGTCCACCTTCAACAAGATCGAAGCCCTGCGCATGCCCGTGATCTGCGCCATTCAGGGCGCCTGCGTGGGTGGAGGGCTGGATCTGGTGGCCACTGCCTGCATACGCTACGCCAGCGCCGAGTCCTTTTTCTGCGTGCAGGAGATCAATATCGGCATGACCGCCGACCTGGGCAGCCTGCAGCGCCTGCCCAAGCTGATGCCGCTAGGCATCGTCAAGGAGCTGGCCTACACCGGCCGCCGCATGACAGCGCAGGAGGCCGCCAGTCACGGTCTGGTCAACGCCGTCTACGACACGCCCGAAGCCACCGTCACAGCAGCTCTCGCCTGCGCGCGCGAAATTACGGCCAAGCCGCCCGTGGCCATCTGGGGCAGCAAGCAGGTGATCAACTACGCGCGCGACCACAGCGTGAGCGACTCGCTGCAGCAAATGGGCTGGGTGCAGAGCGGCATCTGGAGCAACCGCCATGTCATGGAGGCCGTGAGTGCCATGCAGGCCAAGCGCGCCGGCGACTTCCCCCCGCTGGAGCCGCTGCAGGCGTTTGCACCAGCACTACCTCAAGCGGGCGATCGCTCCTGATTGAATAGCTATCAGCACTTACCAATAAAGGCCTGCATGCCTTTTCCGCTCGTATTTCTCTATCTTCTCGATGGCCCGCTGGGCGCCATCGACAGGTAGCCGAGCCGCAACGCAGCAAATCGGCTTGAAGTGGGCGAGGCGCCGTTATCATGGATTCAGTACCACCCCAGCCTGTCTTGCCATGAGCACAAACACCGCCCCCCCTGCCCACTTATGACGATGTCGTGGCCGCTGCCCAGCGCCTGCAGGGCGTAGCCCACCGCACGCCGGTGCTGACCAGCCGCACCATGGACGAACAGCTGGGCGCGCGCCTGTTCTTCAAATGCGAGAACCTGCAGCGCATAGGCGCTTTCAAGTTTCGCGGCGCTTACAACGCTCTGGCGCAGTTCACACCCGAGCAGCGCAAGGGCGGCGCCCTGGCCTTTTCCTCCGGCAACCATGCCCAGGCCATTGCCCAGGCAGCCCAGTTGCTGGACATGCCGGCCCTGATTGTCATGCCCGAGGATGCACCGGCTTCCAAGATGGCCGCCACGCGCGGCTATGGCGCCCAGGTCGTCACCTACAACCGCTTCACCGAAGACCGCGAAGCCATCGCCCACAAGCTGGCGACCGAGCGTGGCATGACACTGATCCCGCCTTACAACCACCGCGACGTGATCGCCGGTCAGGGCACGGCGGTCAAGGAATTGCTGGAGGAAGTGCCGGATCTGGACTATCTGTTTGTCTGCCTGGGCGGCGGCGGTCTGCTCTCCGGCAGTCTGCTGGCCGCAAACGCCCTGGCTCCGCAATGCAAGGTAATCGGCGTCGAGCCCGAAGCGGGCAATGATGTGCAGCAGTCGCTGCGCGCCGGCCATATCGTCAAGATCGATACGCCGCGCACCATTGCCGACGGTGCCCAGACCCAGGCAGCGGGCGATCTGACCTTTGCCATCATCCAGCAGCGAGTGAACGAAGTTCTTACCGTTAACGACGAGCAATTGGTCCAGGCCATGCGCTTTTATGCCGAGCGCATGAAAATCGTGGTCGAACCCACGGGATCGCTGTCTCTGGCAGCTGCCATACACGGCGGTTTGCCGCTCAAGGGCAAGCGCGTGGGCATTGTGATCAGCGGCGGCAATGTGGATTTAGAGCGTTTTGCCAGCCTGCTGTCCGAGTGACAGCGAAAATAGCGTCCGTTGCGGCCCGGCCCGCATCCGCCTGATCCCATTTTTTGCAAGCACAAGTCCGCCACAAGCGGGCCTGCCTGCCTTCACCACAAAGACCAAGAACATGAGCACTCTGCATTTGATCGACCACCCTCTGGTCCAGCACAAACTGACACTGATGCGCCGCAAGGAAGCATCGACCAACAGCTTTCGCCGCATGCTGGGCGAGCTGTCCACACTGATGGCCTATGAGCTGACGCGCGACTTCCCGCTGCAGGATGTCGAGATCGAAACCCCCATGGAAAAGACCATGGGCAAGGTCATTGACGGCAAGAAGCTGGCCCTGGTTTCCATTCTGCGTGCCGGCAACGGTTTCCTGGACGGCATGCTCAACGTGGTGCCCGGCGCGCGCATCGGTCACATCGGCCTGTTCCGCGACCCCGAAACCCTCAAGCCCGTCGAGTACTACTACAAGATGCCCGAAAACATGGGCGAGCGCGACGTGATCGTCGTCGACCCCATGCTGGCCACCGGCAACTCGGCTGTGGCTGCCGTGCAGCAGCTCAAGGACAAGAGCGCGCCCAAGTCCATCAAGTTCATGTGCCTGCTGGCCGCCCCCGAAGGCGTGAAGACCATGCAGGCCGCCCACCCCGATGTGGACATCTACACCGCCGCCGTGGACCGCGAGCTGGACAGCCATGGCTACATCCTGCCCGGCCTGGGCGATGCGGGCGACCGTATCTTCGGCACCAAGTAAGCGAGCTCTGACTCAGTCGATGAGCCCCGGCAGTTGCCCGACTGCCGGGGTTTTTTCATATTGCCTGATGTCCGCCCCAGGCGGCAGTGCTTGCTCAGCCTGAGCCTGTGCTGGCCCAGGCTAGCGCAGTGCCATATTGTTGAGCTTGTCCAGCCGTGCAGGCCAGCTGTCCTCCCGGGCCGACTGCAGCAGGATACGCGTCCAGGCAATCCAGGCATCCCACTGCACGCGCTTGTCCCAGGCATTGCCCCAGGCGCAAAAGCACTGCAGCGCGCTATCGGCGGCCCGGGCGGCATCGGTGTTGCGGCACGCGCTCAGGTATAGCTGGGCCAGCACCATCTGCGGCTCGCCCACCCAGGGGTTGAGCGCGACAGCCTGCTCCAGCGTGGCGGTGGCAGCGTCCAGATCGACCAGCGGCTGATCGAGCTGAATCACCGACCAGTACAGCGCTACGGCCGCAGCCTCGTTGCCAGCGCTCAGTAGCTGGCTGCAGTTCGCAAAAACGGGCGGCAGCGGCAGCTGGGTCTTGAGCGCAGGATGCTGCAACGCCCGGCCCAGGCCGCTGATCTGGCTGAGCATGCGGCTGCTCGGGCGCATGGGGCCGGGCCACAACGACGCCGCCCAGTGCACGGCCTGCTGGCGACTGTGGTCCACAGCCGGGAAGCGCGAGTAGATGTCTTCCTGCCAGCTGAACCACTGCTCCATGCTGTCGGCCATGCTGACGATGGCGAACACAGCCACTTCATAGGCTGTGAGCCTGATGGTCTCGCGCGGCTCGGGGCCGTTGCGCTCCAGCTGCATGCTGCCGTCCGCCGCGATATCGCCGGCCAGCAGCTTTTGCACGAACTGGGTGCGGCTCATGGTGCAGAACAGATAGACCAGATGCTCGGCCTGCACGCCGATCAGGCGCTTGAGCTGATCGCGCTCATTGCCGGCATCGAACTTGACCAGATCGACAAAGGCATTGCCGTAGACGCTGTGCAGCAGACCCAGCAGGCGCACGTCCCTGGGTTGCTGCCACAGCGCCAAAGAGCGCGCCACGCCTGCCAGATGGTGGCGAAAAGTGCCGGCCTTGTGCCAATCCTGGCCCACACCGCGCTCCAGCACCACAGGCAGCAGCGGCGCCAGATCGACGTCTCGGCTCAGCCATTCCTCGTCCAGCAAAGTCTTGGCGCGCTCGAACAGCGCCTCATCCAGTTGATTCCAGGGCTGATTCATGCGCTCACCATGCAGTTGTGTAGGCACCCTTGAAGGTCTTTTCCACAAAGGCCTTGACCTCGGGTGACTGGTAGGCCTTCACAAACGCCTGCAGGCCTTTGCTGTTCTCATGGCCAGCGCGCGTGACGATGAGCACGGTCACATAAGGCGTGTTCACATCTTCCAGCGCCAGCGAGTCGCCCTGGGGGGACAGGCCGGCTGCCACGGCGTAGCTGCTGTTGACGGCCGCGGCGTCCAGATCATCGAGGGCGCGGGCCAGCTGGGCGGCTTCGAGCTCGACAAACCTGAACTTTCTGGGGTTGGCCGTGATGTCCAGCACCGAAGCGCGCGCACCGGCATCGGCCTTGAGCGTGATCAATCCCTGCTTGGCCAGCACCATCAGAGCACGCGAGCCATTGGTGGGGTCGTTGGGAATGCCCACGCGCGCGCCGCTCTTGAGATCAGCCAGCTTCCTGACCTTTCTGGAGTACACACCCATTTGCTGGTTCACGGCCTTGGCCACGGGCACCAGCTTGTAGCCACGGTCCTTGTTCTGGGCATCAAGAAAGGGCTGGTGCTGATAGATGTTGGCGTCGAGATCGCCGGTGGACAGCGCCGCATTGGGCTGGATGAAGTCGCCAAACTCCACCAGCCTGACCTTCAGGCCCTGCCTGGCTGCAACCTGCTTGGCCACTTCGGCAATCTGGGCGTGGGGGCCGGCCGTCACGCCGACGGTCACGGCCAGATCCTGGGCCTGGGCCAGCAATGCGGCAGGTGCCAGGGCGGCAACTGCCAGGGCTTTTACGAGAGAACGCTTGTGCACCATGGGCACCTTTCAAGACAAATCCGGGAAACTCAGGTCCGCCAAGCATGTACACGCTCAGGGACAGCAGCTTGAAACTTAACGCATAAAGCAAACCTCAGCAGCCAGGCTGGGGCCCGCCCCCATCACAAAGCGGAATGGCTGGCAGCGCGGCTCGGAAAATATCAATAGAAACCGACCCAATCCCTTACCTATAAAGCGATTAAAGCTATCAAAACAGGAATACCTCAAGCACACTGCATGCTTGACATTGAACTGCACTTCAAGCTTAAGTTGGGAGCCACAGGAGACTCCCCATGCCCCGTCGCATTCTTCACGTCGTCAGCAACGTCGCCCATTACGATGACCCTGCCGAGCCCACCGGCCTGTGGCTGTCAGAGCTCAGCCATGCCTGGGAAGTCTTTGCCCAGCGGGGTTACGCACAGCACCTGGTCAGCCCGCTGGGCGGCCACTCGCCGCTGGAGCCGCGCTCGCTGAAATGGCCGAACCGGGATGCTACGGCCAGGGTATGGCTGGCGGATGCAGCGCGCATGGCCCTGCTCTCCAACACTGCCGCCCCTGATGCCGTGGACGCGCAAGACTTTGATGCCATTTATTTCACCGGCGGCCATGCCGTGATGTGGGACTTTCCATCCTCGCTGGGGCTGCAGCGCATCACGCGTGACCTCCATGAGCGCGGTGGCGTCGTTGCCTCGGTCTGCCACGGCTATTGCGGTCTGCTCGAAACCCGTCTGTCCGATGGCTCGCTGCTGGTCGCCGGACGCAGGCTGACAGGCTTTTCCTGGCTAGAGGAAAGGCTGGCCGGCGTGGCTGGCAAAGTTCCGTACAACGCCGAAGCGCTGATGCGCCAACGCGGTGCCCAATATGAGAAGGCCCGGCTGCCCTTTGCCTCCAAGGTGGTGACGGACGGCAGGCTGGTGACGGGGCAAAACCCGCAGTCGGCCCGGGCCACTGCCCTGCAGGTTGCTCAGTTGCTGGGCTGAGCGGGCCGGCCTGTCGCCTCCTCGTCCGGCCCCAGCAAGCGCATTTGCGACAGCACACGCCGTGCGTTGCCGGCGCAGTCCATGTCTTCGGGTCTGGCCTCGATCTGGGCAATCAGCTCGCCCAGTTCGGCGCGATTTTGCGTCAGCTGTACCAGCATCAGATCGATGCTTTGCAGCTTGCGATGCAGCGTGGCCAGCAACTCGTCATGCTGCCACTGCTCCAGATCCTCGGGCAGCAGCTGGCGCAGCTCCTGCAGACTGAAGCCGGCCCGCTGCGCCGTGGCAATCAGCCTGAGCGCCAGCACCGCCTCTTCGGGATAGCTGCGATAGCCGTTGGCCTGACGCTGGGCAACGCTCAGCAGGCCGATGCGCTCGTAAAAACGAATGCGCGATGCGGCAAGACCTGTGCGCTGGGCGAGTTCTCCGATTTTCATGTGCGCCATTCTCGCGCAATCCGCGCTTGACCTTGAACCTGACTTCAAGCTCACGCTTGCATCACTCCCGGTCGTTGAGGCCGGCAAAGCCTGTGCTTCAAGGAGTGGAATCGCAGATCCATTCGGGCACCAATGGTCAGATCGCCTTGCGCGAAGTACGACGATTTCTGCCTGGGCAGTCTCGGAGGATGAGCGGCCAGAGATTTCAATGGAATAAACAGCGTCATTGAACTGTTTACAGCAGGTCAACCTCAAGGAGATCTCCATGACCCGACTCGCTTCCCTCACCACCCTCACCTCGGTGTTCCTAGCGGCCTGTGCTGTGACAGCTGCCGCCCAGGCGCAGACGCCCGCTTCTGCCATGAATGGCGTGCTCGTGGGCCCCAACCAGATGACGCTTTATATCTTTGACAAAGATGCCACCGGATCCGGCAAGAGCGTATGCAACGGTGGCTGCGCCACGAACTGGCCACCTCTGACGGTGGCCCCGGGTGCGACGGCTACCGGTGACTGGAGCTTGGTTGTCCGCGACAACGGTGATCAGCAATGGGCCTACAAGGGCCGTCCTCTCTATTACTGGGCCAAGGATGCCAAGCCCGGAGACAGAACGGGAGATGGATTGCTCAACAACAGCTGGCACATCGCCAAGCCCTGAGAACTCAAGCCTGGATCATCAAGAGGAAGAAACAATGAAGCTCCGAAAAATGAAGCTCGCGCTGAGCTGTGTCATGGTGGTGCCGCCGGCTTTCACCCTGGCAGCCGAGCAGGAGGTGACGGCACCGCGGGTGGTCCAGGCTCTGGAAGCGACCTTTGGCGTTCATCAGGGAGAGCGCCGCAATCACATCAAGGGAACCTGCGCGGTGGGCGAATTCACCGCTACCGCCGAGGCCGCCAGCTACTCGCGCTCTGCACTGTTTTCCGGCCAAGCCGTTCCGGTGATTGCGCGCTTCTCGCTGGCAGGAGGAAACCCCAAGGTTCCAGATGTTGCCCAAAGCGCGCGTGGAATGGCCCTGCAATTCAAGCTCCCCAAAGGGCAGTTGCACCAGATGTCCATGCTGAACACCCCCATGTTCGGCGCCGCCCACCCCGGAACGTTTCTGGACCTGACCGAGGCTCAGCGCCCCGATCCAGCCACCGGCAAGCCGGACCCGGAAAAGCTCAAAGCATTCAGGGCCTCCCATCCTGACAGCCTGGCTCAGGCGCAATACCTGGCCAGCCACAACCCTCCCGACAGCTACACCCGCAGCGCATTCTTTGGCATTCACACCTTCAAGTTCATCAATGCTCAAGACAAGGTGACTCTGGTGCGCTGGCGCTTAGTACCGCAGGAAGGGGAGAAGCCGCTAAGCAACGAGGCGCTGAAGACGGCTGGAACGGACTTTCTGGAAACCGCCTTGATCCGCAGCACATCAAATAAACCGGCTCGCTGGGACATGCTGGTGACGGTCGGGCAGCCGGGTGATCCCCAGGACGACCCCACGCAATCATGGCCCGCACAGCGACCTGAGTTCAAGGCCGGCACCTTGACGATCACGAGTGCTTCGACTCAGAAAGGAGGCTTGTGCGAGCCGATCAACTTTGATCCGATGGTGATGGCCGACGGCATTGCGCCCACCAATGATCCGGTGCTCCGCTTTCGCTCCCAGGCCTATGCGGTGTCATTTGGCAAGCGCTTGAGTGGTCAATGAACTCCGAGGATCAAGCTCAGTGCATTCCTCCTTAGGTTCCAGCAAGGCCAAAGTCAAGCAAGGGTGAACCTGGAAGGCAAGCTACCGGCCGATCTTCGACTGTCGTTAATCGGCCGGTAGCAGCCAGTAGCGGCCACACAGTGCCGTGTCCCAGTCACGTTGGGCATGTGGCACATGCTTGAAGATGACGCTGTGATCTGAAAAGGGATCTTGCGCATGTCACCCCTTCCACTCGAATGCGCAGGCCGTCTGGCCACTCGGTGCATTTCGCAGGCGGTTCAGAAAATTCAACTGGCTTCTGGCCGTTTGACTCCCCTTTACGGCAGCTTGCCGCAGCCAGTGAGCTGCCTCGCAGCGATCTGCCTTTACCGCAGCGCCGTACAAGGTTGGGCCGGCCAGAAGCACCCATGCCAGTGTTTCCTGCGCTTGTGCCTCGCCATCGCGGGCCGCCTGGCGCAGCAACGCGAGCATAGGGGCGTAGTCACCTGCAGTCTGGGCTTCCAAGGCCAGTTGAAATCGCTGCTCTGGGCTGGTTGCCATGTCAAAAGGCAAGGGGGCCGCCTGCGCCAGCGCGCCAGACAGGGTCGCTACGATCAACAAGGCATGCACTGCATGTCGGGCCGGTGTGGCAATTGAACAGAATTCGAGTCGCATTTTGTCTCCACTTGAACTGAGTGGACCCATCGTCGTAATAATCACGCTCGCTGAAAATTGGGAATTTTCGAAGACGCCCTCAGGGCCACCCAGAGGCTGATTCGAACTGATGTATCGACCCAGCGAAAAAACCTGAATCGCACCGGGTTTCGCAGAGGCTGTTTGGTTTAAGCCAGACCCCGGAGACGCTTGTAACGCTTACCGTGTATATAAATTTGCCTTTAATTGTTATTTATATGGCTTGCATATCATTTAAAGGGAAATTTGGTGCGGCCTCCATTCCAGCCAGGATACGAGCTTAAGGCAGGTTTCTGTCTATACCGAAACAGTATATTTTTCTTTAAATAGTAAAAATTCAACTTAATTACTATTTAAAAGGTAATTTTGACCACGTAGCTTATGAAAAAGTCCTCCGACACCGCGATGCTGCCCCTTGAGTCAGAAGATGCCGCATTGCTTATGGGAAAAAAGATAAGAATGGCTCGCCGTATTCGCGAGATGACCCAGCAACACCTCGCCGATGCCACTCAGATGTCTTTGAACACCGTCGTAAAGATGGAGGCCGGCCACCCAGGGGTGCAATTTGGGTTTTACTTAAAGGCACTATGGGCTTTAGAGCTCGTTGACGACTTCATCAACCAGTTGGGGAAGGTTGGCATCAACGAAACTGAGTTTTCTCTAGTGGAGTCAAACCTACCAAAAAGAGTCCGTCAAAGATCAAAGCGATGAGCGAGATTGCGAAGCCTACTGGTGACCAGAGTCAGTCGGGTAGATCGCACGCAACCGGATGATCCGCTTGGAGGCTGGTTAATTGGAAAGTCGGTGTGGGAGCTGACCTGAGCCTATGACCCTTAGCCTGTATTTCTTAGTTCGTCGGTGTCGTAAATAAGCCCCGAGGAGCGTTGTAGTCAAGCTAAGCATGTCTGCACGAAGACCGCAACCAGACTAAAGCTTTCGTTCTCAAGTCAATTTCTACAACAACGCCGTGCTTGGTCAGTTATGTATCCGGACCTTCTCGATCAACGGTATGGTGAGATGCGTGAGCAAGCCGTTCTCGCCCACGATGTCATTGGGCTTCTGATAATTGGCAAGAAGGCTGGACAAAAAGGAAAAGAGCTTCAGGTACTTTGTATCTTCTTGGCCATAGTGCGTACGGACATGCGGGCTCACACCCGTGTTGGGCTGTTCGTTTACACCAGATTCTGCCCCCTCAGCACCAATGAAACTTGGCTAATCGAAAATCCGGAAGTATGGACTTCCTAACATTTGCTTGAGAAAAGCGACTGCTGAGTTGTTGCGTAAGGAAATTCTTAACGTTGAGAAGATGTTGTACACATTCTACTGTATTCATCTAGCGCAATTATGCTCTCAATAATTTAGGATTTATCCGAATCTTAGTTCAAGCTATCCCTTACTTCTAAGAAAAATAATACTCTTATGCAGCATTGATTTAAGGGATTTCCCTAGCACCAAAAAAATGGTGCGTGTGAGATTATAAAAAAAGCAATCAAATTTAAATATAAAACATAACAATATATTTGTATGACAGAGAGAAGTGCTCTATTCCGTTCAGAGGCTGTAAAAAAGTACTCCAAAAACAGAGAAGGTAGTATTCAGCTTAGCCAAGCTAGATATACACCGCAATTGATATTTATTTCTCTAACAATTATTTTCCCAGTAGTTTTATTTTTAATATTCGGAGAATACACAAAGAGAACTAACATTTCTGGATATGTCGTACCGGATGGGGGAATTGTAAAAATAATACCTAGCCAACCAGGAACTATCGCTGAAATATTTGTTAACGATGGGGATTACGTAAAAAAAGGACAGGACCTATTCGCGATAAGAGATGAACGACGTGTTGAAAACTCAACCTCATTGTCAGTAGATAGCATTCTAAAAAATAATATCGAAAATAAAAGATCATCTATTATTGAAAATATTTCATTGAATGAGTCTCATTTAAATAAAATTAATAAGGATTACGCAGAAAAAAAAAGCAAACATTCAGCACCAAATAAACTTAACTAATGAACAAATATTGATAATTGATCAGAGGATTAACAAAGCCAACTCCGATATAGAGAAGTACAAAAGACTGGAGAGCGCAGGCTATGTAACAGAATCTGCTGTTAAAGATCAAGTTGACTCTCTTCAATTACTTCGCAGTCAGTCAGTTGAAAACAAAAAACAAATTAATGAACTAAAACGACTAGAGGTTTCAAATAGAAAAGAATACGACGACTCATTTCTAAGAATAAAAAAGGAAATAAATGACTCAAATATTCAACTAGAGACCTTAAATAAGGAAGTTC
Organism: Comamonas sp. wu1-DMT; assembly: GCF_040187805.1. Taxonomy (NCBI): domain Bacteria; kingdom Pseudomonadati; phylum Pseudomonadota; class Betaproteobacteria; order Burkholderiales; family Comamonadaceae; genus Comamonas; species Comamonas sp. wu1-DMT. The sequence continues at coordinate 105,821 of NZ_JBANEM010000007.1, read as the reverse complement.
TTCAAAATAAGCTTAGCTTGGATTACAAAATTGTCGCCTCTGATGATGGTTATGTAAACATAACAAATTCACTTAAAGGTCAGTCAATTACAAATAAACCAATCGCGATGCTAGTTCCTGCATCGGTAGGAATGAAAATCAACCTATATGCCAATTCTCGAGCAATAGGGTTTCTAAAAAAAGGACAGCGAGTAAAGCTACGCTATCACGCATATTCTCATCAAAAGTATGGTCAATTTGATGGTGTTGTCGAATATGTATCACTAGCACCGATTGAATCAAACGACCTGCCAACAGAGCATCAGGTAAATCGTGAGGATCAGTATAAGATAACAATAAATCCGATGCAGCAAGAGATAACTATTGATAATGAATCAAAAAAATTAACTGCTGGCATGGTTGTTGAGGCAAGCATTTTTCAGGAAAAACGAAAAATATATAAATGGATTATAGACCCGTTAAAGAATATTTCCGAAAGTATCTAAATGATTAATTTTCCAATATCTATTAAAAAATTTGAACAAGATTATCTTGGGAAGAAATATGCTTTTTTCGAAAAAGCTCACAATCTAAAAATGGATTGGTCTGAAATTGATCAAACACTCTACTCGTGGGACGTATCGGATAAGCACTTTAAGTTGGTCAAAGGTAGCGAAAATCTTACGTCCAAGGTTTTGGAGACATATCAAGATATTGGTCGTGTAAGAACAAGAATTATAAAAGAAATCTTATATGAAGAACTATCGAACGGTGCCACACTCCTGCTCGATAGACTGGATATAAAGAATGAAAAAATTAACAATATAACATTTGATATAGGCCGCTTCTATGGAGAGAAGGCCATATGCAATGGATATATATCCTTCAGGGACGATCCTGCGTTTAAAAAGCATTGGGATACTCACGATGTTTTTGCTGTGCAAATTAAAGGGAGAAAGCTCTGGAAGATCTACAGCCCTACATTTGAGTATCCACTGGTTCATCAAAAGAGTATTTCTCATATTCCAGAGTGCCCCGATTCACCTGTATTTGAAGTTGTATTGAATGAGGGTGACGTTATTTATATACCGAGAGGATGGTGGCATGAAGTTTCACCGATTAATGGCGAGCCAACTTTCCATATAGCGGTAGGAATTCATTACCCTAAAATAAAAGATTATATAAACTGGGTGTGCAATACTTTACTAGATGACAATGTGATTTTCAGAAAATCCATAAAAAGTAATCAAAAAAATATTGAAAACTTAGATGAAATAAATAATGAGCTAGTGAAGCTAATTTCAAACCAAGACAATCTTGATCAATTTAATTTGATACATCAATCTGCCCTCAGGGTTAATACTTCGTTTAATTTGGAAAAGCTTGTATTAAGCAAAGGTAATGAACTAAACATTCATGACTCAGAACAAATTGCTCTTAACAGCTATCAAGACATTCCAGATTCAGGGGCAAGCAAGATAATTGCAAATGGCATATCTCTGAATGTTGATGAAAAGAGCATGTCATCTCTTTCCGAGATAGTAAAGACAGGGAAATTCAACAATGAAAAGGAAAGAAAGCTAGCTGCCAATTTAATTAAATGTGATGTTCTCCAGTTGAGGAAAGATTATTAATGAGGTCAGTTTATATAGTTTTCATAGCAGCAATATCAGTAATATTGTTTATTGCATATCAAATACTTCAAAAATCCTCATTAGGAGGTGATCCAGTTTCATTGGTAATATTAATGGGTGCGTTAATACTTGTCATAGTATTAAGCTACTTTTATTTGGTTTCAAATAAGGAGGCTTTATCAAAAATATCAAATAAATCTGAATCAGTTTCATTAACTGAAATTATAAAAACTCTAGTCTTTGGCAAAAAATAAAGGATCCAAAAGTGCGAGAATTAGATGTTATAGATATGGAGCTTGTCTCCGGCGGTTTTTCTTATGGGGATGCAGTAGCATCAGGCGCAGCAATCGGAGGTGGAATTGCTGCCGGAGTAGCGCAGTCTCTAGGTATTGCAAGTGCTACTGAAGTAGCTGCACTCATCGGTATTGGCTCTGCAATGGGGGCTGCTCTGTCTGTTTCAGGTATTGTTGGTTGGGCTATCGGGAGTGGACTTAATCAACATACAGGGATCCAAAGCTTCATTGGGAGTATGCTCGACTCAATGAATGGAACTGATAGCGATGGCTAATATTTTAGCCAAATTAATCCAGAAATTCTTTAGAGATTAATAGATCCTATATTTTCCGGGTTACATTTTCTTCAAATGCCTCTGTACTGAGGCATTTGAGTTTAATAGAAAAAGAAATACAACATGCATTCATATCTCCAATCGGCTGCATCTGAGTGCGGATTGGCATGCCTTGGCTACATATCATCAACATATGGCAAGGCATATACGATGGCCGAGTTACGGTCAAAGTATGCGTTATCAACTCGAGGCCTTACATTGGCTGGCCTTTCTAAGCTGGCAGGCTTATTTGGATTCTCCACCAGAGCGTTACGTTTGGAGATAGATGAAATAAGTCATCTATCATTACCATGCATAATCCATTGGGAGATGGTTCATTTTGTCACTTTAGTTTCAGTAAAGAAAAATAGAGTCGAAATATTTGATCCAGCCTTAGGAATGAGAACAATTTCAAAGTCCGAGCTTTCTGACTCATTTACAGGAATTGCACTAGAGCTAACTCCCAATATTACTTTTGAAGCCAATAAACCTCCGGCTCCGTTGAAATGGCATCAACTTACAGGAAAAGTTAAAGGTTTAAAATCGAGCCTTGGCCGGCTGCTGCTATTAGGTGCCAGTATTCAACTATTAGCAATGCTATCTCCCATGTTTACACAATGGGTCGTTGATGGTGCGATAATATCAAATGATAAAGAATTACTTATAGTTTTAGCGCTTGGTGCTATATTGATGGGGATATCCAAGATATTCATGGAATCCGCACGTGGATGGTTTGCAATATCTCTTTCAACTCAGTTTTCTGTTCAGTGGGCAATGAGGATGAAAAATCATCTTCTGAAATTACCACTTAAATGGTTTGAGGTGAGGCATATTGGAGATATTAACGCTAAATTTCAATCAATACAGTCAATACAGAACACCGTTACTGGTAAGTTCATAGATGTTATTTTTGATGGATTATTCTCAATAATTACACTTGCATTAATGACTGTTTACTCATGGAAGCTGACAATAGTCGCATTGGTTTCTGCAGTAATCTATTCTTTGTTAAGAATATTTCCTCATAAATTTTATCACAAAATAAATGATGAAATAGTCTCTCTTGATGCAAAAGCCCAAACTTACTTCATAGAGAATATTCGTGGAATTCAAACCATCAAGCTAAATAACATTGAGCAATTGAGAGGGGAAATATGGCAAAACAGTATTATAGATTCCTCTAACAAGAAGATTTATTCACAGTTAATGTCTCTGTTTTTCTCCTCCGGCTACAGCACAGTCTTTCTTATCGAGAGTACGATAATTTTGGGCTTTGGTGCATTGATGGCGATGGACGGAGAAATTACGGTTGGTATGTTAATGGCATATCTAGCCTATAAATCAGATTTTTCCGGCAGAATGCAAAGACTAACTGACAATATCATGTCAGTTAGAATGCTTAGGTTGCACGTAGATCGTGTTGCTGACATAGCATTAACTACCCCAGAAAATACCGGAGATATTTCGGCATTGAATTACGACTCCGATTCTATAGATAATATCCCGCCTAAGATAACTCTGAAAAATGTTGGATTCAGGTATTCGGATGATTTGCCTTGGGTTTTTAGAAATATTAATTTAGTAATAGAACCAGGAAAGCATATATGCTTTCATGGGGTTACTGGGTGTGGGAAAACTACTCTTGCCAAAGTAATATTAGGCCTTTTAGAGCCCACAGAAGGAGAGGTGCTGATAGAGGATACTCCAATACTCTCTTTTGGCATTCATCGATGGAGGGAGATGGTTTCAGCAGTTATGCAAGACGACCAGTTGTTGTCAGCATCAATAAAAGATAATGTCTCGTGCTTTTCTAGTGAGATTAGGGTTGAGAAAATAACAAAAGCACTGAGAAATGCAGAAATGAAAGATGATCTTTCATTAATGCCAATGGGAATTAATACTTTTATTGGAGAGATGGGAAGTAATTTGTCTGGAGGCCAGAGACAAAGAATAATGCTAGCGAGAGCATTTTGTAAAAACCCGTTAGTTTTGGTTCTTGATGAGGCAACTAGTCATCTAGATGTAAAGACAGAGGAGCGCATTAGTAGTACCATCAAATCACTTAATATAACAAGAATCACTATAGCTCATAGAAAAGAGACAATTGCATCTTCTGATATAAATATCCCGTTTAATGAGCTGGCTAATGAAAATTAAAATAATATTAGTATTATTGTTCTGCGCTTTTTTCACAAAGCTAACCCAAGCATCAACTCTTGGGGATATTATCATTTGTGGATTTCAAGAAAATAATGAATTCTTGTCGGAAAAATATGCATCTATTGCTCGAGAAAAAAAATTCTCAGCAGTTAAAAAAACAAGTTTTCCCTAAAATTGACTTCTCATCCGCGGCTGAGAGGTCTAACTCAAAAATAGACATCTCAAATATAAATGTTGATAGAGACTCATCAACATATACAGCTGGTGTCCGACTTACAGTTCCAATATACAATTCAAGTGCACTAATTGCTTATAAGCAATCTCCAATACAGCAAAAAATTAGTGAATATGAGTTTCACTCTGCCAAGCAAAACTTCATTCTAAAGACAATAAAAACATATATAGATAACCTTACAGCAAAAGAAGAATTAAATATTCTTCTTCACGATGTGGACTTATCCTTTAAACAACTAAAAGAAGTCGAGTTCAAGTATAAAGAGGGAGTATCTACTTCGGCTGACCTGCTTTCCGCCAAATTGCGATACAGCTTGGCTAAAATAGCAGCTAATAAAGCCAGCTCTAACATTAGCGTCACAAATAACGATATTAAGACTATATGTCAAAAGGAAATTTCTACTGATGAATCTATTTACATTACAATTAATTCTGATTTAGTAAAATTTTCGGTGGAAGATGCATTAATTGATGTTGAGAAAAATAATCCTGATTTATTAAAGTTAAACGAGGAAGTAAATTATTCGCTCTTAGATGTAAAAAAAGCTGAAAGTGAATATTACCCGACAATAAATGGTATTGCATCATATCAATGGAAAAATTACCCTAACGGCTCGAATGACATATATGACAGTAGCAAAGGGGTTCGGCAAGCAACAATTGGCGTGCAACTTTCAATTCCCCTATACTCTGGAGATTCTACTAGTTTGAAAATTCAGGAAGGTATGGCGCTATCAGATAAAATTACAAGAAACTACCATAAGAAGCGCGATGAAATAGAATCAATGCTTCGATCAAATTTTGAAAAACTTCACTCTGCACAATTAGATCTTCTAGAGGCAGAAAAAGCTGAAAAACTTGGGTACGATGCATTGACTGCTAATAAACTCGGTTACTCAAATGGAGTGCGATTATTAACAGATGTATTGATGTCGCAGGAGCAGTTGTTTAAAGCTCAACACCAGAAAATACTTGCCAAGCAAGTAATCGCTATGAGCGTAGCTTATATTCTATTTGCAAAAGGTAGTTTGAACAGTATATTTTCTTCAAGTTAATTAGTATATGAATATATTTTTAATATGGAAGAATTATTAATTCCTTTTGCCTGACTACACAAGCCACTCTCAACGCCTTGAGTGATACTGGTATCCGCAGAACGCGCAGCTGCAGACCGAGCAGACCGCATTCGCTCCCGTGGGGCGCAAAGGCCGGGTGCGCGCCGCCATGGCCGAGATGGTGCTGTCCGAGATGGCACGCGGGGAGATCCCCGTGCTGATCGCACGGGCGCCCGAGTTCTACGGCCCGGCCCAGACGCAGAGCATTACCAACACCTTGGTGATTGACAGGCTCAAGGCCGGCAAGACACCACTGGCCCCGGTGCGAGACGACCGCCTGCGCACCCTGATCTGGACCCCCGATGCCAGTAGGGCTCTGGCCTTGCTGGGCAACACGCCCGATGCTTATGGCCAGACCTGGCATCTGCCATGCGACGATACTCGCCCCAACTACAAGCAGCTGATCGACTGGGCCAGCCAGAGCTTTGGCCGCTCTTCCCGGTCTTCCCGCCATCACCTGCTGCCCCGCTGGGTACTGAGCGCAGCCGGCCTGATCTCCAAGCCCGTGGCAGAGCTGCGAGAGCTGCTGCCCCGCTATGCCCACGACAATCTGTTTGACTCCGGCAAGTTCAAGCAGGCATTTCCGGGGTTTGTCGTTACCAGCTACCGGCAGGGGCTGGCGCTGATTGCCGATGAATTTCATAGAAATCAGCAGCAATCCTTTGCCCAGCCTTCAGAAGCAGCTATCAAATAAGCATCGATAGTTAAAAAGCTACCAGCTCAGCGCCTGGGCCAGCTGCTCGGCCCGGGTTTGCTCGCGCGGGCTTCCCACCGAGGCGCGCAGGATGGCACGGCTTGCACCCTGGTCAACGATCCAGAAGACGACGTGCTTGATGGGGGTTGCGCCCGACCTGCTCTCCTGCGGGCTCACTTCAAATGTCCATTGGCGGCCTTCAGGCCGGCGGTCCCTGGAGCGCGTCGGCGCAGTGAAGCTGCGCTTTTTCAAGCTCCCGGCCTTCAAGCGGAACTGCTTTTCCAGCGCTGCACGCAGCAGCTTTTCCTGCGCTTCGTCGGACTCGGGGATCTTCAGCTCCGTGGTCAGACCCAGTTGCTGCCCGGTCATCAGATCGCGGTACATCACGCGCTGCGAATCCTTAGGCTCTTGCAGATGAAAGCCCGCCGCACGCATGGGCAGCACCATGCCGGTGTGCCGGTTTTCCAGGTCGGCCACCTGCGGGTCACTGGCCTGCACCCAGATGTTCTGCAGCCCGCCAGCATTGCGCAGGTACTGGCGCATCAGTCGCGCGGCATCGGCGTCGCGGCCCTGCCGCGCCGCCAGCTCGGCCCCATATTGCTGGGCCAGGTCCACCAGCTCGGACTCCAGCCTGAACAGGCTGACATAGGGCCAGGCCTTCAGTGCCTGATCCAGATAGCGGCCAGCCTCGGCTTGCTGACCGGCCTTGAAGGCCGAGATCCCAGCCACTGTACTCAGGCGCGCCAGCTCGGCAGGGAACTGGGCATCGGCCAAGGCCGCGCGGGCCAGTTGACCGGCCCTGGGCCAGTCTTCATCGACCCGCCAGGCATGACTCACCTCGCGCTCCTGGCGCGGTAGCTCTGGCGGCAGCTCGGGCGCTTTGGGCCATTGCATGGCCTGCCACAGCTGGGGCAGTTGCTGCAGTGCGCTGTCACGCTCGCTGTCCATTTGCTCGGCGTGCAGGCTCAGTTTCCAGTTGCCGCGCACCAGCCCCCAGTCCAGATGCAGGATGTCGGGCCTCCCCTCTTCTCTTTTCTCGCGGCTGGCCTGCTGGCTTTGCACAGCGTCGCCGAACGGCAGGGCCGGTAGCCTCAGCCCAGGCTCTGGCGTCTGCTCGCTTGCAAAAATGCCACGCTCCTGCTGCAACGACTTCTGCTTGGCTGCAGCGTCCATGTCTTTCAGACCATCGTCATAACCGAGCCGCATGCGGACCCGCAGGCGCCTGCCATCGGGTTTCAGATAGACGTACTCCAGGCTCGCGACATCCTTGCGATCCTTGGTCGGCTCCAGCTGGACCAGCACCCAGCGCCCCTGCACCAGCGGCACGCTGAGCTGTGCGGCCTGGTAGTGCAGCTGCTGGTCTGCCGTATTCCACTGCCACAGCGGCCCAAAAGCCTTGGACTCCTGCTTGAGCGCCTGCAGATAGCGAGTCAGTGCGCCTTGATCGCCGGCCATCATGGCGGCCGTCAGACCGCGCTGTATCAGCGCCTGCATCTGACCGCTGACCGGGTCGTAGCCCTCGGCCGCGGCCAGAGCCATCATCCGGTCGGTCTGCAACACGGCCTGCGCATACTGTCCCTGCTGATAGAGCAAGGCGTAGAGCAAACCCGATGCATCGAGCTGTTCGTAAGGATTGCCGCGTGGCAGCGTCATGTCCAGCAGCTTGCGCGCCTGGGCAACGGCATCGTCCCAACGCTTGCCCTGCGCGGCCTCGACCACGGCACGGCGCTGCTTGAAAAAAGGCGAATCCTGTTCGGCAGGCGAATCCGCCTGTCGCGCAACCCCCGTCTGCCTTTCAGGCTCGGCCGCCTGCGGCGCGGGGCCCGACAGCAGCAAGACCACCGCCATGGCAGTCAGAGAAACAGGCGCGGGGATGCGAGGCAAAAAATACATGAAGGCAATCCACAAGGCAGTTCAGCAGCCTTGCAGTATAGAAAACCGCTGCCTGCCCGCAGGCCAGGGGAAAGTCAAAAAAAAAGAGCGGCCCAGGGCCGCTCTCTTTGCCAGACGGCAATGACTTCAGTCCACCAGACCGGCGTAGACATGCTGCACGTCGTCGTCGTTTTCCAGACCGGCCAGGAATTCCTGCACTTCTTCCTGCTGCTCGGCAGACAGGCTGCTCATGCTGATGGGGTTCTTGGCCTTGTAGCCCAGCTTGACCGACAGCACCTTGATGCCTTGCGCGGGCAGAGCCTTGCTCACGGCGTCCAGATCGGCAATATCGGTAATGAACAGCGTCGTGCCTTCTTCTTCACCGGGCTCGAAGTCCTGGGCGCCAGCTTCGATGGCGGCCATTTCGACGTCGGCGCCGTTTTCAGGCTCGCCTTCGATCATGCCCACATGGTCAAAATCCCAGGCCACGGCGCTCATCTGGCCCTTGCGGAAGCAGACACGCATATTGGGAGCCGTGCGATTGGGATTGTCGGTCAGGCACTCCACCATCACGGGCACGCGATGGGGGGGCATAGCCTTCAAACAGCACGCTGGAGTAGTTCACGGCGTCGGCGCCAACGCCGGCCCCCTTCTTGATGGCACGATCCAGCGTGTCCTTGGGCATGGAAGCCTTGCGGGCCGCTTCCACCGCCATGCGCAGGCGCGAATTGGCAGCAGGGTCGCCGCCGCCCAGACGTGCTGCAACCATGATTTCCTTGACCAGCTTGCCAAACAGCTTACCCTTGGCATCGGCGACCAGCGCCTTGCCCTTTGCTTTCCATTGCGCGCCCATGGCTGCGTTCCTTGTTGAATGTTGTCAAAACCCGCGCTATGCACACGCAAGCCGCCCGCCAAAACATCGGCGAGCAAAAGCCGGATTTATACACCTGCACGCAATCTTTTGTCGGCAAACTGCATCAAGTCCGGGTCATAAATACAGGCAAACAGCAAGCGATTGACCGTCCACCCAGGAGGAAAAAATGCACCGCATCACCATTCACGCCCTCGCTTGCAGTGTGCTGGCCCTGCTCGGCTCGCAGGCCCTGGCTGCCGCCGAGCTGAGCACGCAAACGATGGCAACAGGACTGGAGCACCCCTGGGCACTGGCCTTTTTGCCGGACGGACGCTATCTGGTCACGGAGCGCCCCGGCCGCATGCGCATTGTGGAGACTGGTGGCAGGCTCAACGCACCTCTCAAAGGCCTTCCCGCCATCGCCGCCGCCGGGCAAGGCGGCCTGCTGGACTTGGTGCTGGACAGCGACTTCGCCAGCAACCGCCAGCTCTATTTCTGCTTCTCGGAGCCGGGGCAAGGTGCGGACAGGGGCAAGAACAGCACGGCCCTGGCCAAAGCCCGGCTCTCGGCCGACGCCAGCGCCCTGGAAAACGTGCAGATTCTGTTCAGCCAGCGTCCCAAGATCGATTCGGCCCTGCACTTCGGCTGCCGCATCGTGGAACGCAAAGTCAACGGCAAACCCGACGGCTCGCTGTTTCTGACGCTCGGAGAGCGCTACAAGGCCATGCAGGAGGCACAGAATCTGCAGACCCATCTGGGCAAGATCGTGCGCGTCAACAAGGATGGCAGCGAGCCTCGCGACAACCCCTTTGCGGGCAGGCCCGATGCGCTGGCCGAGATCTGGAGCTATGGCCACCGCAACAGCCAGGGCGCCGCACTGGGGCCGGATGACGAACTCTGGATGACAGAGCATGGCCCGCAGGGCGGCGATGAACTCAACCGCATCGAGCCGGGCAAGAATTACGGCTGGCCCGTCATCACCTATGGCGAAAACTATGGAGGCGGCAAGATCGGTGCCGGCATCACCGAAAAGACGGGCATGGAGCAACCCCGGCATTACTGGGTACCGTCGATTGCCACCTCGGGGCTCGCCTATCTGAGCAGCGAGCGCTATGGCATGGCCTGGAAAGGCTCCTTCATCACGGGTGCACTCAAGGCCATGCAGCTGCAGCGCCTGCAGATTGCCGATGGCAAGGTCACCGCCACCGAAGTGCTGCTGCCGCGCCTGAGCCAGCGCGTACGTGATGTGCGCCAGGGACCGGACGGTCTGCTGTACCTGCTCACCGATTCATCCAATGGACAATTGCTGCGTGTGCTGGCAAAGCCTTGAGTTCGGATCAGCGCAGCACGCCGCGGCTTTTGAGCCAGTAGAAATAGCCCACAATGCAGAACCAGAAGATGGCCTCTCCCAACCACAAGCCCAGCGACAGCATATCGACCTGGCTGCCGAGCCTGCTGACATACCAGAACATGCCAGCCTGACTGACCACGCCGAGCACCACGTAGAGAACGCCCAGCAGCAGAGCCGCACCATTGCGCGTCCACAGCAGCCACACCAGCGTGAAGCACATGGCCGAATTCAGCGCCAGCATGGCCTGCAGCACCAGAGCCCACTGGATCCTGGCACCAGTACGCCAGCCGTCCGAAAAATCGGCCTCCAGCAACATCCATCCGCTCATCAGGCCAAGAAAACCGAACAGACACATCAACAGGGCCAGCCCCTTGCCATAGGGCTGCTCCCAGAGAACTTGCTTTGCTGTCATCCGTCCACTGTCCCTGTCTGATTCAAAACATCTGAGGGCCCGCCATGCTCTCCCGGGCAACCAAGGAGCCACAGTGTGCCATTGCTGCCCCGGTTTCGCGCCACAATCGGCTGCAGTACAGAACAGGCGCTTATATGCTCAATGCCTTGTGGCTCGGTTTTTTTCTCGTGGCAGCGGCAGCTGCGCTCGCGCAGTGGCTGCTGGGCGGTCAGGCAGATGTGTTCTCGTCCATGGTGCAGGCTCTGTTTGCCATGGCCAGGCTGTCCGTCGAAGTGATGGTGCTGCTGTTTGGCACGCTCACGTTGTGGCTGGGCTTTCTGCGCATTGCAGAAAAAGCGGGCGTGGTCGAATGGCTGGCAAAAATGCTGGGCCCGCTGTTTGCCAAGCTCATGCCCGAGGTGCCGCGCGGTCACCCCGCACTGGGCCTGATCACGCTGAACTTTGCCGCCAACGGGTTGGGGCTGGACAACGCGGCCACGCCCATGGGCCTCAAGGCCATGCGCGCTCTGCAGGAGCTGAACCCGAAGCCCGACACCGCAACCAATGCGCAGATCCTGTTTCTCGTGCTCAATGCCTCGTCACTGACGCTGCTGCCGGTCACCATCTTCATGTACCGCATGCAGCAGGGTGCGGCCGATCCGACGCTGGTCTTTCTGCCGATTCTGCTGGCCACTTCCGCCTCTACGCTGGTGGGCCTGTTCAGCGTCGCACTCGTGCAGCGGCTGCCCCTGTTCAGTCCCGTTGTGCTGGCCTATCTGGTGCCCGTGGGGCTGGCGCTGGCAGCCTTCATGGCATTTCTGGCCACGCTCAGCGCGGCGGCGCTGGCCCAGCTTTCCTCGCTCATGGGTAACCTCACGCTGTTTGCGCTGATCGTGCTGTTTGTGGGCCTGGGCGCGCTGCGCAAGGTGGCCGTGTACGACAGCTTTATCGAGGGGGCCAAGGAGGGCTTCGATGTGGCCAGGAACCTTCTGCCCTATCTGGTCGCCATGCTCTGCGCCGTGGGCGTGTTTCGCGCCTCGGGGGCACTGGAATATGCGCTGTCGGCTATCCGCTGGACGGTGGACGTTTTGGGCATGGATGCCCGCTTTGTCGATGCCCTGCCCACGGCGCTGGTCAAGCCCTTTTCCGGTAGCGCGGCGCGCGCCATGCTGATCGAGACCATGCAAAGCCAGGGCGTGGACAGTTTTGCGGCTCTGGCTGCAGCCACGATTCAGGGCAGCACCGAAACCACCTTCTATGTGCTGGCCGTGTACTTTGGTGCCGTGGGCATTCAGCGCGCGCGCCATGCCGTACCCTGCGCACTGGTGGCCGAGCTGGCCGGCGTGGTCGCCGCCATCGTGGTTTGCTACCACTTTTTTGGTTGATATCCTGGAAGCAGCATGACCGCTTCAGATCATCTCTTCGAGCGCTCCTGGCTGCGTGCCTGGCAGACGCTTCACGCCACACCGCCCCAAGGCCTGAAGCAGGCCCTGCTGGCCGCCTATGCCGAGCCGCAGCGCCACTATCACACGCTGCAGCATCTGAGCGAATGCCTGGCGCATTTCGAAACCGTGGCGTACCAGGCCCGGCACCCTGGCGAAGTAGAGATCGCGCTCTGGTTCCATGACGCCGTCTACGACGTCAAGGGCAAAGACAACGAGCTTCGCAGCGCACGCTGGGCGGCCCAAGTCCTGGGCAACAGCGGCGTGGACGAGGCCGCTTGCAGGCGCGTGCAGGCCCTGATCATGGCCACCTGTCATGAATCCACGCCCGAAGACGATGAAGCCCGGTTGCTCGTGGACATCGACCTGGCCATCCTCGGTGCCGCCCCCGACCGGTTTGCCGAGTACGACTCCCAGGTGCGTGCCGAATACGCCTGGGTGCCGCGCCCCATCTATGCGCTCAAGCGCAGGCAGGTGCTCAAAGGCTTTCTTCAGCGCAAGACCATCTACGCCACCTCGCACTTCCACGCCCTGCTGGAGCAGCAGGCCCGCAGCAATCTGCAGCGGGCCGTGGCCTAGGACGGGCGGGCGTCGTCATTCGCGCCATGGCCTGACGCTATTGCGTGCGGCCCACCACGAGGCGCACCGCCGCATAGTCCTCCAGCGGCTTGTCGCTGGGAGCGGCCCAGGCAGCGCGCGTCGCCTCCGATGCGGGCAGATTGATGGCTACTCCCGTCGGCGGCACGGGCTTCATGAACCACTTGTCGTAGAGCGCGGCCACTTCGCCGCTGGATGCCATCTCGCGGATCTGGGCGTCGAACAGCTTCTTGAATTCGGGCGACTTCCTGTCCAGCATGATGGCAATGGGCTCCACGCTGAAGGGCTCGCCCACGATGGCGTACTGGCCCGCATCACGCAGCCGCGACAGTCCCGACGCCAGGATCTGGCCGTCCGCCACGCAGGCATCCGCGCGGCCCGTCTCCAGCAGGATGAAGCATTCGGCATTGTCCTTGGCCATCAGCACATTGAAGTCCACGCCCTTTTCCTTGCTGAAGCGCCTGAGCAGGGTCACAGCCGTGGCGCCCGTGGTCGCGGCCACGTTGCGCCCCTTGAGCTGTGCCACCTCGGTGATGCCCGAGTTCTTGCGCACTGCCGTGCGCACCTCCTCCATGTAGACCGTGGGTGCGAACGCCACCTCCTTCTGGCGCGCCGCATTGTTGGTGGTGGTGCCGCATTCCACATCCACCGTGCCGTTGGCGACCAGGGGCACGCGGTTTTGCGCCGTCACCATCTGGTAGCGAATGTCCAGCCGCGGCAGCTTCAACTGCTGCTGCATGCGTGCCAGCGCCTTCTCGCACAGCTCCACATGGAAGCCCGCGTACTTGCCGTTGCCCAAGGTGTAGGACATGGTGCCCGAGGCCTCGCGCACGCCCATGGTCACCACGCCCGTATCCCTGATCCTGTCCAGCGTCTCGGCCTGCGCTGCGCCGGCCAGGCAGGCTGCCGCACCCATGACGATATGGCTCAATATGACTTTCATCGTTCAATCCTTTTTGTTCTTGCCTGGAGAAAAACACCGCTTTGCGGGCGCTGCGGGAACAGGCCCGGACGCAATTCACCGCCTACTTGGCGAACAGCTGACTCATGTCCTTGAAAGCCTTGAACTCCAGCGCATTGCCGCAGGGGTCGAGCAGGAACATGGTGGCCTGCTCGCCCACCTGGCCCTTGAATCGGATGTAGGGCTCAATGACGAATTCGGTGCCAAAGGACTTGAGGCGCTCGGCCAAGGCTTCCCATTGCGGCCATGCGAGCACGATGCCGAAGTGCGGCACCGGAACGTCGTGGCCGTCGACTGGATTGGTGTGGGCGCTGTCCTGGGAGGTGGTCTTGGGATGCTCGTGGATCACCAACTGGTGGCCGTAGAAGTCGAAGTCCACCCACTGCGTGCTGGAGCGCCCTTCGGACAGGCCGAACACTTCGCCATAGAAACGGCGTGCCGCGGACAGGTCATACACGGGAATGGCCAAATGAAAGGGAGACAGGCTCATGGGGAAACTCCGGAAATCGTTATGGGGTCGAGTCAAGGGTCGGGAAAAGCCTGCAGGCAAGGCCTGGTTGCGTTGGACCTCGATGCCCGGCGTCGCTGCGGGCCCCGGCGCATGCCTGAGACTGCAGCCATCGTAAAAAACCTTGATAAAAAACAAAATCAATATATTTTTTCCAAATACACAAATAAAATTTATTAATGTTGAAAGAGCTGAACACCTTCATCGCCGTGGCCCGCGAAGGCACCTTCGCCGCGGCGGGCGACCGGATAGGCTTGACCCAGGCTGCCGTCAGCGCACAGATGCAGCGCCTGGAAAGTGAATTGGGGTTCGCCTTGTTCGACCGCATAGGCCGCACGGCCCGTCTGAACAAGATGGGGCAGCAGGTGCTGCTGCAGGCGCAGGAACTGCTGCGTCTGTACGCCAACCTGGGCTCTTCGGCACAAGGGCAGCCCGCCAGCATTTCAGTGCAACTGGGCTCCATCGCATCTCTGCAGCGCTCCCTGCTACCCGATGCGCTGGCCAGACTCCACCAGCAGTTCCCCCAATGCCGCACACGCATCATTCCCGGCGTATCGCTGCAGCTGATGAATCTGGTGGATGCGGGCGAGCTGGACATGGCCGCGCTGATACGCCCGCCCTTTGCGCTGCAAAGCGATCTGCGCTGGACGGCGCTGGCGCACGAGCCCTTCCGGCTGCTGGTGCCGCGCGCAACCCGGGGCGACGACTGGGCCGAGCTGCTGGCCAGCCAGCCCTTCATACGCTATGACCGGACCTCGTTCGGCGGCCGGCAGGTGGACCGTTTCCTGCGCGGCATGCACTTCACGCTGAAGGAAGTGTGCGAAGCCGACGAGCTGGAAGCCATCGTCAAGCTGGTGGCCAACGGCGTGGGCGTGGCCCTGGCGCCCCAGACCACGGCGCAGCGCCGCTGGCCCGCGGCCGTGCGTGCCATCGACCTGGGGGCGCACACCTTCCACCGCGACGTGGGCCTTGTACATCGCGCAGAGCGGCACCTGAGCGAGCCGGCGCGGGTGCTTATCACCCTGCTCACCAAGCTTGCCCGGCGCGCCCTGCCGCAGGAGCACTAATGCGGCTCAGTTGACCGGCGGTGCTCAGCCTTCGGGAACCAGATTGCTGCCGTAGTCGTAGAGATCGCCCAGAATCTCCTCGCCGCGCTCGTCCACGGATTCCGACAGCGCATCGATCATGGTGAACATCTGCTCCGCCGTGCGTGCCCCGCCCTGGCCTTCGATCAGGCAGGCAGCGCGGTGTTGCTCCCAGCGCTGCTGCTCGCTGGCATCCAGCGTCTGCGGGAAATTGCGCGCACGGTAGCGCCAGACCAGCTCGGTCAGGCGTGCGTCATCAAAACCGGTCTTGTCCAGCGCCAGCTCCTGGGGCGAGAGTCTCTTGATGCGCTCCAGACGGCGGCGGTCCTCGTTGCCTACAAAGCCGCCATACAGATCCTGGTCGGCATCCAACGGCTCACCTGCCTCGCGCGTGAACACGGCCTTCCATTGCGCGCTCATGTCGGGCAGGTCGCGGGCAATCGCCGCATGCTGCATCGCCAGCTCCATGTCCACGCCCCATTTTTCGGCCATCGCGGGGCTCAGGGTCTTGAGGCTTCCCACCACCATGGGCGACTTGTTGACGTGGATGCTCTTGATGGGCAGGCGGGTCACGCCCTCGGGCAGCTCGGCCTGACGCGTGAACAGGCGCAGGCGCAGCTCTTCGATGCTGATGCCCGAAAGCTCGGCCGGGTCGGCCGCCAGATCCCAGCAGATGACTTCGTTCTTGTTGGTGGGATGGGTGGCCAGCGGCCACATCACGCCCAGACAGCCACGCGCGGGGCTGATCATGCCGGTCACATGCAGAAACGGGCGCGCGTGCTCCTGTGTGGCGGGCAGGCCCATCTCGCGCAGAGCGCCGTCCTTTTTATGCAGTCCAAAGGCAAAGTCAAACAGGCGCGGCTGCTTTTCGCGAATCAGTCGGGCCAGAGCAATCGTGGCGCGCACATCACTCAGCGCATCGTGGGCCTGCTCGTGCAGCAGTCCATTGGCGCGGGCCAGGTCTTCCAACCTGAAGCTGGGCGTACCGTCTTCCTTGGTCGGCCACTGAATGCCTTCGGGACGCAGCGCATAGACCATGCGCACCACGTCGAGCAAATCCCAGCGGCCGCAGCCGTTCTGCCATTCGCGCGCATAAGGGTCGATGAGATTGCGCCAGAACATGAAGCGCGTGATCTCGTCGTCGAAACGAATGGTGTTGTAGCCCACGCCCACCGTGCCGGCCTGCGCCAGCTCGGCCTCGATCAGCGCTGCAAACTCATGCTCGGCAACCCCTTCCTCCAGCGCCCGCTGGGGCGTGATCCCCGTGATCAGACAGGATTGCGGGTCTGGCAGATAGTCATTGGCCGGCTGGCAGTACCACATCACGGGCTCGCCGATTTCGTTGAGCTGGTCATCCGTGCGTATGCCCGCAAACTGCGCGGGACGGTCGTAGCGCGGCTGGGCGCCAAAGGTTTCGTAGTCGTGCCAGAAGAAGGTATGAGCCATGGGCCCGAAGTATGCCTGCGAACCGGCACGGCTTGCGGCTCAGTCCCATCAACTTAAAGCCTTTCTGGCCTTCAGCGCCTTTGGATAAAGCGAAAGCAGCTATCAATATGATTGTTTGAGCTATTCCCAATTCAAACCAAATTTGTGCAGCCGGTCTGCAGCGTTGACCACGGCCTTTTGCTGGCGCGACTGGTCAAGGACATCGATGCCGTCATGGCCGCCCAGACGGACCTGGTGGAAGTGCTCCATCCCCTCAAGCAGGTGATCTGCGTCAAGGGTTGAATGAGGCGGGAACATGGACTCACACCTCATTGCCAGAAAGGAGATCCATCGTGCAAACCATTGAGCAGAAAGCCATTCCGGGTGCATACCTGCGACTGAATGTCAGGCGCGCCACCACACCGCAAACAGAAGCACGATATGACGGTGCTGCTTCCCCGTGAATCGGGCAAGCATGGCAGAGGCTTCACCTCGCCCGATAGCAACCAAGACTTGCTCATTTAGCAGGTTGTGCGATAGCGCACAGGTGAAGCAGGTTCCGAAAACGGGTGTGCGGAGGCGTTAAGCTCATCGCCCGAGAAGTGCGTATGCTCAAGCTTGGAGCAAGGTGCAAGCAGCGATTCGGTTTTGTTGGAGAGTTGAATGAATGGTTCCGCAATAGCGGCACTACTACCGGTGATTGCGTTGATCGGTACGGGGTTTGGCTTGGCGCGTGTCGGGCTGGTGCGGCAGGCAGCAGTCAAGGACATGTCCAACCTTGTGTTCCTATTGCTTCTGCCTTCACTGCTGTTTCGCACCATGGCTCAGGTCCATGTCGGCGAATTGGATTACCGTCCGATTGGCGTGTATTTCCTATCGGCCATCATCGTGTTCGTGACAACGATGCTGGTCTACGGCTTCAACACGCTGGCTGCGGCGCGCGGATTGGCCAGCATGTTCAGCAATGCAGCCATGATCGGCGTACCGCTCGTGGGCCTGGCCTTTGGCGAGCAGGGACTGGTGACGCTGTTCACCCTGATCTCGGTGCATGCCCTGGTATTGCTGACGGCCGCGACCATGGTGTTCGAGCTGGCATCCTCCCGTGAACAACATGCGGACGACACCCACAACAAACGGTCCATGGGGCGCACTGTCTGGCAGGCAGTGAGCAATAGCATCATCCACCCTGTGCCTTTGCCGATTCTGGCCGGCCTGCTCTGGTCATTGACAGGCTGGCCTCTGCCTGACGTTCTTGATACCTCACTCAAGATGCTGGGCTCGGCCATGGGTCCCATGGCGTTGCTGCTCGTCGGCATCACGCTGGCCTACACCAGGATTGGAGCTTACTGGCGACCCGCGATGCGCATCACGCTGGTCAAGTCACTGGTGCACCCACTTGTGTTTCTCGTCTGCGCCTGGACACTTCAACTGCGCGGCCCGGCCATGGGCGTGATGCTGATCTGCTCGGCCTTGCCTGTGGGTGCCAACGCACTGCTCTTCACCCAGCGCTACCGGGTTGCCGAGGATGAGGTGGTGGCCAGCATTGCCCTCTCCACACTGCTGGCCCTGGTGACCATGCCGCTGCTGCTGATGCTGCTGCACGTCCTGCATGGGACATAGTCATCAAGGTAGTCCTTCGCGTATATCCACCCTGATTCAATCGGAGTTCGGTCTTGCCCTGCCGACGCATGGCACTCCGGCATCGGCTGAAACATTGCAGTGAACCGGTCAGGAGCCGGCCAGCGAAAGTTGGAGCAGATCTCGACCTGTCCTGAAGAAAAGCTGGGCTTTGGCGTCCAGGCAGCTGCTCCAAGTGCAGGACGGGATGACGCAGATCAGTAGACAGGGAACAGCGCTCATCCAGTTCGGCAAAGTGGAAGAAGGCGAGGACTTGGGCTCTGTCGCTTAGAAGCTGCAATTACCCATAAAAAGGTGCCCCTGGAATTTTCAAAAAGTTACACTTTAAATGCATGGACACAAATTGACACGAGCTCTCAAACCGAAAACATTGGCTGCTAAAGGAGGCGCGCGAAATGGATCGTTTGAAAATTTCCACTCGGCTGACTTTCTCGTTCATGACATTGATGGTGCTGATACTAGTGCTGGGAGGGGTGGCACTTTGGGGGTCGTCGACTCAGCGCTCAGCCCTCACCGACATCACCCAGAAGCAAATCCCGATCATTCGCACGCTGAACACCATCACGGATGGCGCCAATGAACAGGCAATTCAGTTCCGCAACCTCGCGATCTTTTCCACGGAGACGCTCCAGGCCTCGGCACGTGCCATGATTCAGAAGACCCGCACCGAGCTGGCTGCAGAAATGGATTCGCTGGGCAAGCACACTCACTCCGGCCTGGGGCAATCGCTGCTGGAGGATCTGAAGCAGCGGCGCGTTGCCTTCCTCAAATCCGGTGATGAATTTCTTGGACTGATCGATCAGGGCCAAAGAGATGAAGCGCTGAGATTGCTGGAAACCCAGCTGCGCCCCAACCAGCTCGAATATCAGCGGGTCATCCGCAGCATGCTGGATCACCAGACCCAAAGCTCCGACGTGGCCAGCCAGAAAGCAGAAGCTGCTGCCGACAATCTGTTCCGGGAAGTGTTGGCGACAAGTGCAATCGCCATTCTTCTAGCGGTGACTCTTGCCATCACGATCACTCGCTCCATCACCCGCCCCCTGTCCCTGGCCATGGCAGCAGCCGACCGTGTGGCCAGAGGCGATCTCAGCGGCCAGATCACGGTGAAATCTCAGGATGAAACCGGTCAACTGCTGAGCGCGCTGCAACGCATGCAACACAGCCTCGTGAGCACGGTGTCGGCGGTGCGTGGCAATGCTCAGGGAGTTGCGTCGGGCAGTGCTCAGATCGCCATGGGCAATAACGACCTATCCAGCCGCACGGAAGAGCAAGCAAGTGCCCTTGAACAAACTGCTGCGTCCATGGAGCAGTTGAGTGCGACGGTCAAACAGAATGCCGACAACGCACGCCAGGCCAATCAGATGGCCGTGAATGCATCCTCTGTGGCTACACAGGGCGGTGAAGTGGTCGCAGAGGTAGTGGAGACCATGAAGAGCATCAATGAAAGCAGCCACAAGATTTCCGACATCATCGCTGTCATTGATGGCATCGCTTTCCAGACCAATATTCTGGCTTTGAATGCCGCCGTCGAAGCTGCCCGCGCCGGCGAGCAAGGACGAGGCTTTGCAGTGGTGGCAAGCGAAGTACGGGCTCTGGCTGGACGCTCGGCTGAGGCCGCCAAGGAGATCAAGCAGCTCATTACCACCAGTGTCCAGCGCGTGGAACAGGGTTCCTTGCTCGTGGACAAAGCTGGCGAGACCATGACCGGTGTGGTCACGGCCATTCGGCGCGTCACCGATATCATGGGTGAAATCAGCGCTGCCAGCCATGAGCAAAGCTCGGGCATGGCCCAGATTGGGGAAGCCGTCACCCAAATGGATCAAACCACGCAGCAGAACGCAGCCTTGGTCGAGGAAATGGCCGCTGCAGCCAGCAGCTTGCACAACCAAGCACAGTCGCTGGTCGAAGCGGTGGCAGTCTTCAAGTTGTCAGAGCACGAGCAACATGCCTCTGCCGCAATGCAGGCAGCGTCGGTCAACCCGACAAAACCGGTGACAGTGGCTAAGGTATCGGAGTCGCCTCCAAAGCCCCTCATGGCCACCAAATCCCCTGTGCTGCGTCGCCCGGTTGCTATCGCTGGAACACAGCAGGCCACGAATAAGAATGGCGATGACTGGGAAACTTTTTGAAGGAGCTTCCGAGCGGATCCGTGAGCAAAGGCGGTGAGGCGTCAAGCCTGCCGCTTTTTGAACCTATCGGTGTCGTTGCATAACTCAGTGCTTGGCAACAGATAGCGTAGACGATGAGCAACTCCACACACCAGGACCTGCTGCCAGTGGCTCCTTGGGAACATTACAACGGCCAGCCCTGCGTGATGCCCGCCAGCCATCACCTCTGACAGCAACTCTGTTTTTATTCGAGACGATGATAGATCGGGATTCTGGGGGAACCGCCTCCCCGCACTAGAGCAGACATCCAAGTACTCGCATATCCCACCGGCTGCGGCGGTACTTCGCAGTTCACAAATTGCCATCATGGCCAGTTGGCTCGGGGTCCGGCTGGTCGCTCCACGCAAGGTGCAAGTTACGCGTTTCACGGAGCGTGCACAGACGTTTTACAGTTCCACCCGAGCTTCGCGCCGTACGGCCTGTGGCGGCATGCCGAAGCCACGTAGGAAGGCTTCGCGCATATGGCGCCGGTCACGAAAACCTGTCTCCCGAGCAATCACCTCCAGCGGATGCCGACTGCCCTCAATCATCAGCCGCGCGGCTTCTAGCCGAAGGCCCTCCACGGCTTTGGCGGGGGACTGGCCCGTCTCGGCCGTGAACACCCGGCTGAACTGGCGCGGACTCAAGCTGGCAGCCTCGGCCAGCTCTTCCACACTCAGTGCTTGAGAAAGATTGCGCCGTGCATGCTCCAACGCCTGCTGGATACGGTCTGACTTGGGTGCCAGCTTGAGCATCTCCGAATGCTGTGACTGTCCTCCCGAGCGGCGCTGGTGCATGACCAGGCGATGTGCAACCGACCGTGCAACCTTCGCGCCCAGATCTTTTTCCACCAGCGCTAACGCCAGGTCGATCTCCGCTGTCATACCGGCAGAGGTCCAGATCGGTCCGTCGGCGATGTATATGCGGTCGGCCTCAATCTGCGCCTGTGGGTGGCGCTGCTGCAAGGCCTCGGCCCAATACCAGTGCGTGGTGGCGCGGCGCCCGTCAAGCAGGCCCGCGTCGCCCAGCAGGAAAGCGCCCGTGCACAGACCGGCCACGCGCCGCGCGGATACCGCCACCTTGCTCAGCAGCCGGATCAGTTCCGGTGCCGTAGCGACGTCCCTTGGAGTGAGGTTGCCCGCAACCAGCCAGGTGTCTGCCCTGCTGTGTGCGGTGAGGGGCTTTGCCTGCAATGCAAGTCCTGCCGAAGCTCGGGCCGTACCGCTCATCGCATAGGTCTCCACCTCATAAAAGGGCTTCTCCACCATCAGGTTGGCGAGTTCGAACACAGCCTGGGTGGCCAGCGCCATGACTTGGAAGCCTTCCGGCAGCATGTAACCGATGCGGTGCATAAGAAACGCCCTTTCCAATGTCCTTTTTCATGACTATATACGTCATTTACGACAAACCACGCACATCGCACCATTCAGGCCATGGACAACATCCATCAACCTCAAGGAGTTTCACCATGGCACAAACCCATCTCGGTACCGCCCTCATTACCGGGGCATCCAGCGGCATCGGTGCGCTATATGCAGAAAAGCTCGCTCAGCGTGGCTATGACCTGATCCTGGTCGCCCGCAACCGCGAACAGCTGAACGCGCTGGCGAGCAGCATCAGCACTCGCACCGGCCGTGCGGTAGAAGTCCTGCCGACCGACCTGAACGACCGCAATGAACTGGCACGCGTGGAAGAGCAATTGCGCACGGACGCCAGCATCACCTTGCTGGTCAACAACGCGGGCATGGGCACACATACCCCCTTGCTGCACAGCGACGTTGAAAAGATGACCCGCATGGTCGATCTGAATGCCACGGTGCCCATGCGGCTGGCCTATGCGGCGGCTCCTGGCTTCGTGGCTCGTGGACGCGGAGCGATCATCAACATTGCGTCCATCGTCGCCATCTCCCCTGAGACCCTGAATGGCGTCTACGGTGCCAGCAAGGCTTTTGTGCTGGCCTTCAGTCAGTCACTTCAGCATGAGTTGACCGACAAAGGTGTTCGGGTGCAGGCAGTGTTGCCTGGTGCTACGGCCACGGACTTCTGGGCCATCGGTGGATTGCCGGTAGAGAACCTGGATGCAAGCATCGTGATGAGCGCCGAAGACCTCGTCGATGCAGCACTGCTGGGGTTTGAGCGAGGAGAAAAGGTCTCCATCCCCTCGCTGCATGCTGGCGAGAAGTGGGATGCCTATGAGGCCGCACGCCGAGCTATGGCTGGCCAGTTGTCCAGCAACATCGTCGCCCAGCGCTACGCCGCCGCGCACTGACCATCGCAAGGAGCCCAAGTCATGAAAGCCGTTATTGCAGCTTATGCACGCTCGCCATTCCAATTCGCCCGCAAAGGCCGCCTCGCCGAGGTCCGGCCGGACACGCTGGCCGCCCAGGTTGTGCAGGCTTTGCTGAAGCGCTCCGACCTGGATCCTGCACTATTGGAGGATGTGATCCTCGGCTGTGCCTACCCCGAGGCCGCACAAGGCAACAATCTGGCGCGCATCGTCGGTCTGCTGGCCGGCCTGCCCGAAACCGTGGGCGGCATGACCGTGAACCGCTTTTGCGGCTCGTCGATGCAGGCCGTGCATATTGCCGCAGCGCAGATCGAGGCCGGCATGGGCGACGCCTTCCTCTGTGTGGGCGTGGAGTCCATGACGATGGTTCCGCAGGGCGGTTTCAACTTCTCGCCGAACCCCCAGTTACAGGCAAATACCGACGCCTATATTTCAATGGGCGAAACGGCGGAAAACGTGGCGCAGAGATGGGAGGTGACCCGCGCCGACCAGGAGTTGCTGGCACTGCAATCCCATCTAAAAGCCGCCGCTGCCCGCGACCAGGGTCTACTGGTCGATGAAATCGTGCCCATTCTTTTACCGGACGGGGAGCTGCTGGATGCCGACGGCTGCATACGCCCAGCCACCACACTGGAGGCCCTGGCCGGACTCAAGCCCGCCTTCAGGCCAGATGGCTTGGTCACGGCGGGCACATCGTCGCCGTTGACCGATGGCGCGGCGGCCGTGCTGGTCACCCGCGACGATTTTGCCGAACGCCATGGTCTGCAGGCACTGGCGCGCATCCGCAGCTTCGCGACCGTGGGAGTGGCCCCCGCGATCATGGGCATAGGCCCGATACCTGCCGCACGCAAGGCGCTGGCCCGCGCAGGTCTCACTGTGGCCGATCTGGACGTGGTTGAGATCAACGAAGCTTTTTCGTCGCAGGCGCTGGCCTGCATCCGAGACCTCGGCCTGGACATGGCGACCGTGAATATTGACGGCGGCGGACTGGCCATCGGTCATCCACTTGGCGCCACTGGTGCGCGTATCACAGGCAAGGCAGCGGCCTTGCTTTCACGACGGCAGGGACGATATGCCCTGGCCACCCAATGCATCGGCGGTGGGCAAGGTATTGCTACGGTGCTGGAGAGACCGTGAGCTCATATCGACAGAGACCAAGACTTCAACTCCACTCAAGGAAACCATGATGCTCCGTAGCACCGAAACCCTGGACAGTCTGCTTGAACGCCAGCGCGGCACACTGCCCGATACCTTTGGCGCGCGACCGCTGGCACTTGCAGAAGGCCGCATGACCATGGAGCTGACTATTGCGCCGTGGATGATGGCTCCCAATGGCTTTCTACATGCCGCCACGCAGGTGATGCTGGCCGACACCTGCGCCGGCTATGCGACCCTGGCGCATCTACCGGAGGGCGCGAAAGGATTCACGACACTGGAGCTGAAATCCAACTTCCTTGGTACTGCGAAGCAAGGAATCTTGCACGTGGAGGCCGTGGCCGAACATCTGGGGAGGACAACGCAGGTGTGGTCGGCCACCTTGTTCGATGACAAGGGGCGTAGGCTATCGCTATTCCGCTGTTCGCAGATCGTGCTCTGGTGACTGGCTCGTTGCCGCGCTTGAGTCGGCAGCCTAAAAACATCCGACAGAAATCGATGGTCCCCAGGGTGAAGACGGAGCGCAGCACGTAGGTCAGGCTTTTGCGGTGACCTGCGATCCGCACGAACTGCCAACCTCTGTGCGCAGGTGAGCCGAGTCGACGGCCAAGACACTTCCCCGAGTTTGCAGGAACCGGAATACCTGCGCCGTACATTCCGACGGCCTGAGCTCCACCAGGAGTTTCAGGCTGGAGCTTTGGCTGCATGGCCCACACCTATGCAGAACACGAGCCGCTCAAGGGCGGCACACAAATCCCTTGGCACTCCCCGCCACTTTATGGAGCGCAACCATGCACCGCTGCTGCGCCGCGATTTCCACCCGACCGATGGCGACGAACCCGAGGAGCATGCAGACTGTTCCCCCCTGCCCTCATCCGTTGCGCGGAGGGAATGAGCTAGCTTGCCTCGATCAGGCCCATCAGGACCTGACCCACATCGGCCTCCACCTTGAAAGCCAGCAATGCATCGGCCCTTGTCACGCCTTGATTGATGGCCACGATGGACTTGCCCTGCTCATGCGCTGCCAGCGCAAAACGGTAACCCGAATAGACCATCAATGAAGAGCCTGCGATCAGCACGGCGTCGGCCCTGGCCACTGCCGCCATGCAGGTCTGCACGCGTTCACGCGGCACGGTCTCGCCAAAGAACACCACATCGGGCTTGATCAGGCCTGTTCCGCAATGTGGGCAGGCCGGCACGACAAAGCGGCTGAAGTCCTGGTTTTCCAGATCGGCGTCGCCATCGGGCGCCGGTGCTGCATACAGTTCAACCCAGGCCGGGTTCAGCTCCAGCAGCCGCTGCTGCAGATCGGCGCGGGCAGAGCGCTTGTCGCAGTCCATGCAGCGCACGGTGTCGATGCGCCCGTGCAGGTCCACGATGTTCAGGCTGCCGGCCGCATCATGCAGGCCATCGACATTCTGGGTGATCAGCAACTCCAGCCGGCCTTGCTGCTCCAGTCGCGCCAGTGCCTGATGGGCGGAACCGGGCCGCGCCTGACCCATCACGCGCCAGCCCAGCATGGAACGCGCCCAGTAGCGCTGACGCACCAGCACATCGCCCATGAAGGCCTGATAGGTCACGGGCTGGGGGCGCTTCCACTGTCCGTTGCGGTCCCGATAGTCAGGGATGCCGACTTCGGTGCTGCAGCCGGCGCCACCAATGACTACCACACGCGGGTGCGCATGCAGCCAGTCTTGCAGGCGCCACAGCGCCAGAGCATCCACACAATGGTTCAAGGTTTCACTCACTACAGCAGCGGCGATGTCAATCGGGCCACGGAACCGACCAGCCGTCGCCGCAGACCTTTTTCGCTGCGATATTGCACCATTCGAGCCTGGCCCAGGTCAGCCTCGAACTGCGCAGCGATGGCCTGATTCAGCTCTGGCCCGTAGCCAATCACACAGACCTCGTAGTTGAGGAAAAAGCTGCGATAGTCAAAATTGGCCGTGCCGATCATCGCCATATTGTCATCGACCACCAAGGTCTTGGAGTGCAGCATGCTGGCCGCATATTCATAGATATGCACTCCGCAGCGAATCAGCTCGTCAAAATAGGAGCGCGCAGCGGCCGTCACCAACAGCGAATCAGACTTCTTCGGCACCAGAATGCGGACCTCCACACCGCGCAGTGCAGCATTGGTGAGAGCCGTCAGCGCGCCTTCGGTCGGCACAAAGTAAGGCGTGGTCAGCAAGATGCGTTGCTGTGCCGCGTTGATGGCCGCCAGATAGGAGCGATAGATGGCGTCCAGCTGGTCGTCAGGCCCGGAGGTCACGACCTGCATGGGGATGGGGCCGTCTTCGCAATCTGGCAGCAGATCATCAAGATCGTTGGGCAGCCGGTGCGGATCGTCGCTGCGGGTGTAGGCCCAGTCCTCGAGAAACACTGTCTGCAGCCAGTTGACGACGGAGCCTTCGACCCGGATATGCACGTCATGATAAGCATCGTCACAAATGCGCTCGTTCTCTTCATCGGTGACGTTCACACCGCCCGTAAAGCCCACTTTTCCATCACAGACCAGAATCTTGCGGTGGGTACGGAAATTGACCACGGGTCGCAGCCGCCGCCCTATCTTGGCATCGTGAAAGCGCAGCACCTCGGCCCCGGCCTGCTGCAGCGGCTCCAGAAACTTTCGCCCCAGCTTCTTGGAGCCCAGAGCATCCACCAGCAAACGCACCTGCACGCCTGCACGTGCCTTCTCGATCAGCAGATCACGCAAGGCCGTTCCGGTCTGATCGGGCTCGTAGATGTAGTACTCCAGATGCACGTGGTGGCGTGCTGCGCTCACGGCCTCGGCAATCGCATCAAAGGTCGCCGCACCCCCCACCAGCAACTGCATGGAAGTGGCCGTGCTGACCGGGAAATCGCTGGTCATGCCAACCAGCCGTGCCACCTGACGCAGGCGCTCCTGCTGGGCCGGAATGCGTTCCCTGAGTTTTTGCATGCTGTTGCGCACACGCGAACGCTTGCGCGAGCGCAGCCGCTTGATACGCTGGCGCTTCATGCGTTGCGGACCGAAGTAGTAATAGACCAGCAGACCCACCACAGGTAACGCAGCCATGGACAACAGCCAGCTCAGTGTGGCAATCGGCTGGCTGCGCTGCAGCAGAATCCAGATGCCTACCACGACGACATACAGCGACCAGCCCACGGACAGCCAGAGCTTGACGCTCTCGTGGCTCAGCTGCATTGCTATCCAGTCCAATTGCACACTCCTGTTGTTCGATGAACCATCGCCACCATGCCCTCGCAGTATGGCAGCGGCATGGCAGACTGCGGCGACCCGCCTGCCCGGGGGAAACACCCTCCAGCAGGCGCCATGCTTTTGTACCGCGCTACAAAGAGTATATTGATACGCATGATTTCCGAACTCATCACGACTCTGGCCCAGGCCCGCAAGGCCGCCCGCATCACCCAGGCCGATCTGGCCGAACGTGCCGGCCTGTCACGCATGGCCGTACAACGCACTGAAACCGGCGATGTAGACCCGCGCTTTTCCACTCTGCAGGAAATGGCCCGTGTGCTGAATATGGAGCTGATCGCCGTGCCGGCCGAGCTGCACGCCCAGGTGCTGGCACTGATTCAGCCCCAGACCGGCCAGACGGCTGCAGCCGACCACATCGCCAGTCCTGTGACCGACCAGGATTCGCTATGAGGTCTTACGTATTGTTAACTTGAGAACCCTGTTTGCTCGGCCACAATGGCCCGAGGTTTGTTTGCGCGACATTCAGAGGTTTGAGAGATGGCGATTCACAACTGGGATTACGCACCGGAGGCACTGGAGGTACAGGTCAGCGAATTGTTGCTGGCCACGGCAGATCGAAGTGACGAACTGGTCGATGAAAACGTGCGCCTGGTCCTGCAGGAGCTGCGCCAGCACCTCAATATGGAGGTGATTTTTGTCTCCGAGATCCGCAACGGCCAGCGCATGTTCCAGCATGTCGATACCACCCCCGGCCAGGAATTGATTGCCACTGGCGGCGGCGGTCCCCTTGAAGAGTCGTTTTGCCAGTGCGTGCTCGACGGCATTCTGCCCGGCCTGGTCCAGGATGCGACCAGCCACCCAGCCTTTGCCAAGCTGCCTGCAACTCCTTTTCGCGTGGGCGCCCATCTGAGCACGCCCATCGTGCTGGCCAGCGGCAAGGTCTACGGCACGCTGTGCTGCTTCAGCCAGGCGGCCGATGAAAGCCTGACGGCCAAGGACCTGCAAAAACTCGAATGCGTGGCCAGGATCACGGCCAGGCGAATCGATATCAAGCAGGCCCAGCAGCTCCAGCCAGCCGAAGAAAAGCGCACGCCTTCCGGCCCGGCTTCTCCCGGAAAGCTCTAAAAACCAGCTCTCCGGGAAAAAGCTGCGTCAGTTCACTGCCACGCAGACCTGGCGCTGCTCGCCCAGCCCATCGGCACCCAGCCGCACCACATCGCCGGGCTTGAGAAAGACGGGCTGCGGCTTTTGCCCCAGACCCACGCCCGCAGGCGTTCCGGTGAGAATCACATCGCCGGCCTCCAGCGTCATGAACTGGCTGATATACGAAATGAGCGTGGGCAGGCTGAAAATGAAGTTTGCCGTACTGCCGTTCTGCATGCGCTTGCCGTTGACTTCCAGCCACAGGCCCACGCGATGCGGATCGGTAATTTCGTCGGCCGTCACCAGCCAGGGGCCCAGCGGCGCAAAGGTGTCATGGCTCTTGCCCTTGGTCCAGGTGCCGCCACGCTCCAATTGCCAGCCGCGCTCGGACACATCGTTGGCCAACAGATAACCGGCCACATGGGACAGAGCCTGCGCCTCGGTCACGCGCCGCGCGCGGCTGCCGATGACAACGCCCAGCTCCACCTCCCAGTCGACCTTGTCCGCGCCCTGCGGAATCTGCACCGCATCGCCCGGACCGCAGATCGCCGTCACGGCCTTCATGAACAGCACGGGTTCGGCCGGCGCTGGCAGTCCGGCCTCGGCCGCGTGGTCAGCATAGTTGAGACCCGCACAGACCAGCTTGCCCACCTGTGCCACGGGGCAACCCAGGCGTGGCGTTCCGTCAACCCTGGGCAAACGGCTCCAGTCCGTATGCCGTATGCGCTCCAGCGCATCGGGACCTAGCTGGCCCGGGCCCCAATCGGGCACCAGGGCCGATGCATCACGCAGCACGCCGTCGGCGTCCAGCACGCCCGGGCGCTCCGCACCCGCGCTGCCATAGCGAAGCAGTTTCACGATGGTTGTCTCCTTATGAATCGGTCAGTGTCGCCCTCTAAGGCCTTCATCATGCAATATCGAACAGGCGGCCCCAGCCTTTGACGGCGGAAGGATCACGCCCGGCCGCGCGCAGCATGCCCCAGACCGTGGTACTCACGGTATCGAGCAGCGGCACGCCCCAACGGCGCTCCACCTCTTCGGCCAGGTGCGCAGCGCGCAAATTGGTGCAGTAAGTCACGACGGCGTCAGGTTTGCCTTCTTCGATCACGTTGCCGATGAGTTGCAGCAGTTGCTCGGGCTCCACCAGCGCAAAGCTGTGGTTGACCGAGATGTCCAGATGGCGCTCTGCCGTGGTCTCGACGCCTGCGGCGCGGTAGTTGTTGACGATGCATTGCTGCACGTCCGCCGTGTACGGGCTGACGATGGCCAGCTTCTTCACGGAGAGCTTTCCCATCAGCTCATTGAGTGCCAGGATGGCCGTCGTGGCCTTGATGCCGGTGCGCTCGGTAATACGCTCGCACAGCCGCATATCGGTCTCAAAGCCGCGCCATCCTGCGGCCGTGCCGCTCCAGCCGATCACGTCCACCTTGGCATCGGCCAGCAGCTCGGCTGCGGCCAGGATCTTGCTGTCGTCAAACTGGTTCAGTGCCCCCTCGGCCAGCGAAATCTCAGTCACCGTGAAGCGCGAAAAATGGGCCGAGCAGTTGCCGGCACTGGCAGCCAGCGCGCTGGTCAGAGGCTCCAGCGCGGTGTTGGAAGAAGGCGTGAGCACGCCCAGGCATGTCGTAGTTGCAGTCATCTTGCTTGTCTCCGTTGTATGGCCAACCGGCAAACCGGTTGGCCGGCATTGTTCACCTCACCCAAACAAACGTCAACAATATTGTTGACAATAAATCAAAATCCAATCTCTCAAAGTTATCCGACAAGAAAATCTTCACTTCGTCACCGCCTTTCGCCTCACAACATATTTCAGAGAAAAATTCCCAAATAGGTGTTTACGATATTGTTGACAATATTGTCGACATTTAGATTTCGACCTCACATCGAACAATCAACCAACCGATGGAGCGAGACCCGAGATGCAAAACCCAACCACACTTGCCGCGCCACAGGCGGCGGCAGCGCCGACCAAGGTGCGCTGGAAGATCTTCCTGATGATGCTTTTCCTGATCGCGGTCAATTACATTGACCGCGCATCGCTGTCCGTGGCCATGCCCATGATCGCCAAGGAGTTCGATCTCAGCCCTGCCGTTCAGGGCCTGCTGATGAGTTCCTTCTTCTGGACCTATGCCTTCATGCAGATTCCCGGCGGCATGCTGGCCGACCGTTTCGGCCCACGCGTGGTCATCGTCTGCTCCACCCTGGGTTGGGGCTTCTTCCAGGCCATCGCCGCAGCTTGCACCGGCTGGGTGTCGCTGCTGATCACCCGTCTGGGTCTGGGCGCTTCCGAGGCCCCCATCTACCCTGCAGGCGGCAAGCTCAACGGCATCTGGATGACCCAGAACGAACGCGGCCGCGGCGCCACACTGCTGGACGGTGGCGCACCTCTGGGTGCCGCCCTGGGTGCGCTGATCATCGCCGGCCTGCTGACCCATTTCGACTCCTGGCGCGTGTCCTTCGTCGTCGCGGGCGTTGGCACCATGATCGCGGGTGTCTTTGCCTGGTGGTATATCCGCAACCATCCCCGTGAGCACGCCGGCGTCAATGAAGCCGAAGCTGCCTTCATCGAGGAAGCACATGCCGCCGACCTCGCCGCCGAGCCCGCCCATGCCAGCGGCAAGGTGATGGACTTCTTCAAGTACCGCTCGGTATGGGGCATGTTCTTCGGCTGGATGTGCTTCAACGCGCTGTTCTACGGCCTGCTGACCTGGATGCCCACCTACCTGTCCAAGGTGCATGGCATGGACATCAAGCAGATGGGTGGCGCCGTGTTCATCATGTTCTTCTCCGGCTTCGTCGGTGAGATGGTCGGCGGCTGGATTGCCGACAAATGGAAGGCTGCGGGCGCTTCGCAAGCCAAGGTGCTGCGCACGCTGTTCGGTATCGCCTCGATCATCGCCACCATCGCCATCTACAACGTGGCCCGCTTCAAGGACCCCGTGACCATCGTGATCCTGCTGTCGGTAACGCTGTTCTTCCTGCGCTGGTGCGGTCTGTTCTGGTGCGTTCCTTCCATTCTGGGCACCCGCAAGCGCGTCGGCTTCCTGGGTGGCGTCATGAACCTGGGCGGCAACTTCGCCGGCATCGGCGTACCCATTCTGGTGGGCTTGATCGTGCAGGCCACCGGCTCCTACGACATGGCCATGATGCTCTTCGCTGCTGCGGGCGCAGGCCTCTTCGTCTGCTCGTCGATCATGATCGACTACAGCAAGAAGATCCCGGTCTAAGTACCGCCCTGCCTCGCCTGGACACTTTGATGGAGAACCCCATGCCCTTGCCCACACGCCGAGCCGTGGCCCTGACCTGCGCCACGGCCATCGCCTCTACCCTGAGCGCATATGCCGCCACGCCAGCCAGCCGCAACTCCGTCGCCGTCCAGGCGAGTCCCGATTTCCCTGCTGCCGCCCCCGAGTCCGTAGGCGTGGATTCGCGCCCTCTGGTGCAGTTGTCCGAGATGATCCGCAAGGAAAACCTCGACGTGCGCAGCTTTCTCGTCGTCAAGGACGGCAAGCTGATCTATGAGCGCTACAGCCAGGGCCTGACGCGCAACCACAACTACGAGCTGTACTCCATCACCAAGAACGTGACGGCCCTGGCCGCCGGCGTTCTGGTGGACGAGGGCCGCAGCAAGCTCGACGAGAAAGTGGCGCCCATCCTGACCAAGGCCCGCCCCGACCTCCAGGATGCCTTCTCCGACAAGCAATCCATCGAACTGCGGCATGTGCTGTCCATGTCCACGGGCCTGGTCTATAACTTCAAGCCCACCGACGACCCCATCTACTACGGCGCCCCCGACCGTCTCAAGCTGGCGGCCGAAACTACGCCCAAGGTAGCGCCCGGCACGACCTTCGACTACACCGACGTCAACCCCATCCTGGCCAGCGCCACGCTGGGGGCCGACGCCGGTATGCCACTGCAGGACTTTGCGAAGGAGAGACTCTTCAAGCCCATGGGCATGAGCCATTACACCTGGGAGCGGGCTGACGACAAAGGCCTGGTCTCCTCCGGCTGGGGACTGCGCCTGCGCGCCGTGGACATGGCCAAGCTAGGCCAGTTGGTGCTGACCGGCGGCCGCTGGGACGGCAAGCAGATCGTCTCCCAGGCCTGGGTCCGGACCATGACCGCGCCCGCCTCGGCGCCATGGTATGGCTATTACTGGTGGATCAACGACATCGTCGCCACCGAGCCCGAAACCCACGCCATAGGCTTCAAGGGCCAGTTCATTGTGGTATTGCCCGAGCGCAATGCCGTGGTGGTCATGACCAGCATGCTGCCCATCGAAGGCGGCCTGCGCGAATCCCGGAACGTGCTGGCCATCCGCCGCATGGTCAATGACTACGTGCTGCCCGCACTGAGCAACCAGGCCCATGCCAAACCCACGCCCGCCCGCCACAAGGCGTTGGCGCGCGAACTCGAACTCGCATCACAACACCAGGGCAAGTCCGGAGCACCGGCAGACCCGACCGACACCCCGAAACTCTGATATTCAGCATGAAATCCAGCGAATTTGATCTCGTAGTGCGCAATGCGCGCGTTGCCACCGCCAGCGACATCTTTGAATCCGATATAGCCATTCGCGACGGCAAGATAGTCCAGCTGGGCGCCAACCTGCCCGCCGGCGCCCGCGAATATGACGCTGCCGGCCGCGTGGTCACGCCCGGCGGCATCGACGCCCACTGCCACCTGGACCAACCCATGGAACCGCCGGTGCGCATGGCCGACAACTTCGACAGCGGCACGCGCGCCGCAGCCTGCGGCGGCACCACCACCGTGATTCCGTTCGCGGCCCAGGCCAAGGGCCAGTCGCTGCGCGCGGCCGTGGAGGACTACCACCGCCGCGCCGACGGCAAAGCCCACGTGGACTACGGTTTCCACATGATCGTCAGCGACCCCACCCCCGAAGTTCTGGAGAAGGAACTGCCCCAGTTGATCCGCGAAGGCTATACCTCCTTCAAGATCTACATGACCTATGACGATCTGAAGCTCAACGACGGCCAGATCCTCGACGTGCTGGACGTGGCGCGCAAGTACGACGCCACCGCCATGATCCATGCCGAGAACGCCGACTGCATCCAGTGGCTGACCAAGCGCCTGGAAGCCAGCGGCCGCTCCGCTCCGCGCTACCACGCGGTCTCTCGTCCCATGCTGGTGGAGCGCGAAGCCACCCACCGCGCCATCGCGCTCTCGGAGCTTGCCGATGTGCCAATTCTCATCGTCCATGTCTCGGGCCGCGAGGCCGTCGAGCAGATCCGCTGGGCCCGCTCCCACGGCATGAACATCATGGCCGAGACCTGCCCGCAATACCTGTTCCTCAGCGCCGAGGATCTGGGCATAGATGACAGTTATCAGGGCGCCAAGTGCGTGTGCAGCCCACCGCCGCGCGATCAGGCCAACCAGGAAGTGATCTGGAACGGGCTGAACGACGGCCTGTTCACCGTGTTCTCCTCGGACCATGCGCCGTTCAACTACGATTCCCCCGAAGGCAAGAAGCCCAATGGCGAGGAGGTGTCCTTTGGTCACATTCCCAACGGTATTCCTGGCATCGAAACCCGCCTGTCGCTGCTCTACACGCATGGTGTGCTGACGGGCCGCATGACACTCAACCGCTTCGTGGAGCTGACCTCCACCAACCCGGCCAAGGTCTACGGCCTGCATCCGCGCAAGGGCAGCATTGCCATCGGCGCCGATGCCGACCTCGTGGTCTGGCAGGAAGGCGAACGCGCCATCAGCAACCGCGATCTGCACCACAACGTGGACTACACGCCCTATGAAGGCCAGCAGCTCAAGGCCTGGCCCTGCCTCACCCTGTCTGCGGGACAGGTAGTCTGGGACGGCGAGCAATTCCACGCCCGCGCCGGCAGCGGCCGCTTCCTGCAGCGCGGCGCGCCCACACTGCTGCCCAAGCGCCACCAGGCCCGCTTCTGAAACTTCAGCACGAACACACCATGAAACTGCTCATCATCAACCCCAATATCTCCGAGAGCGTCACCGCGCTCATCGAGAAAGAGGCCAGGCTGGCCGCCGCGCCAGACACGGAAATCACCATGCTGACCGCTCCCATGGGGGTGGCCTATATCGAGACGCGCTTCGAGGCCATGATTGCCGCCTACGCCGTGGCCGAGCTGGCCGCCGAACATGCGCACCAACATGACGCCGTCATCCTGGCGGCCTTTGGCGATCCGGGCCTCGAAGGCCTGCGCGAGGCTCTGGACATTCCCGTGCTGGGCATGACCGAGTCCGCACTCATGAGCGCCTGCATGCTGGGCAAACGCTTCTCGATCATTGCCATCTCCAGGCGCATTACCGCCTGGTACCGAGATATGGTCGAGCGCAACGGACTCATAGACCGGCTGGCCAGCATTCGCTGCCTGGACGAGCCTCTGCGAGATATCGGAAGTGTGCAGGATGACCATGCAGCACTCCTGCAGGCCTTGTGCGAAGCAGCGGTCAGCGAAGATGGCGCCGATGTACTGATCATTGCCGGCGCCCCGCTGGCGGGCCTGGCACGCTCCATCAAGCAGAGTTTGCCGGTGCCAGCCGTCGATGGCGTCTCCAGCGCCGTCAATCATGCGCAGAGCCTGGTCTCGCTGGCTCCCGCTGCGGCACGCGCAGGCAGTTTTGCCAAACCACCGCGCAAGGACTTCAAGAACCTCCCCCCGGGGCTCACCCAGCTATTGAGCCAGCTGCCCTGAACAGGCTGCGGGATAACCTCAATCGGGATGTTCGAATCCGACATGCCGCGTGACACTAGAATTCACCGGCATGTCGACAAAACACACTACAAAAGTGAACAATCGAAGCAACACATCTCGATCTGAAATTACCGTGGATGAAATGGCAGCCCGCATTGCCACAGCCATCCATGAGCACCGCCTGCTGCCGGGAACCAAGCTCGGCGAAGACAGGCTGGCCAATATCTTCAACACCAGCCGGGCTCGCGTGCGCGAGGTCCTTGCCCGCATGGCCCGCGACCAGATGGTGGAGCTGTTCCCGCAGCGCGGAGCCTTTGTTGCCAAGCCCAGCATCGAGCAGGCGCTGGACGTCTTCGAAGCGCGCCGGCTGATAGAGCCAGGCATTGTGCGTCGCCTCGTTCTGAACATGGACAACAGCAAGATCCGTCGCCTGCAGGCTCATCTGAAGCAGGAGCGCGATGCTCGCGCCAATTCCGACAAGCGAGCCACGGTTCGCCTGTCCGGCGAATTTCATGTACTGCTTGCCGAACTGGCCGGCAACTCCGCGCTGCTGCGCAGCATGCGTGAACTGTCCACGCTGACCTGCCTGACGATTTCGCTGTATGAATCGGCGGTCAACACCTGCTGTCTGGTGGACGAGCACGAGGCCGTGGTCGATGCCATTGTCGCGGGCAATGGCGAGCTGGCAGAACAGCTGATGCTCAGCCATCTGGATCACATACAGGGCAGCCTGCGCCTGGAGGCCGATGCCGACGACGCAGATCTGGAACAGATACTGGGCGACCTCTGACCTGCGCCAGGCGTCGCGATCCGGCAACGGGAGCCATCAAAGTGATCGATACGCCCTTCTCTACTGAAGATGGCTGGCAGCTATCCGGGCAGGGGCGTCCGCATTAGCATCCACGGCTGATCGCCATCACTTTCTCCAGAGGCCCAGAGGCCCTTTCAATGAGCTCACCCGCCCCTTCCTCACTGCCGCAAGCCGAGCGGCCACGCCCGCGCCATCTGAGCGAACTGTTCTGGTCGCTGACCTTTCTGGCCTTGCAGGGCTTTGGCGGTGTGCTGGCCGTGGTGCAGCGCGAACTGGTCGAAAAACGCCAATGGCTGAGCAATGAGGAGTTCATGGAGGATTGGGCCGTGGCACAGATCATGCCCGGCCCCAATGTGGTGAATCTTTCCATCATGCTGGGCGAACGCTACTTCGGCTGGCGCGGCGCCATCGTGGGGTTGTGCGGAATGCTGACGTTTCCCATGCTGGTGGTCATCAGCCTCACCCTGATCTATACCCAGTTTGCGGCCAACCCGGCCGTGGCCGGAGCCCTGCGCGGCATGGGCGCCGTGGCGGCAGGGCTGGTGGCGGGCATGGGCCTGAAGCTGGCTGGCACGCTGCGCAAGCACCCGCTGGGCAAGTGGTATTGCGCAGGGCTGGCCATCGCCGCCTTTGTGCTGGTGGCCGTGCTGCGCCTGCCGCTGTTCTGGGCCTTGCTGCTGGTGGGCGCAACAGGCTGCGTGCTGACCTACCGGAGGCTGGCATGAGCACGCTGACGATCGAGCTGCAGACCGTGGACTGGCTGCATCTGTTTGCCTATTTCCTGACGCTGTCGCTGATGGCCGTGGGTGGAGCCATCACCGCTGCGCCCGATATGCACCGCTATCTGGTCGACGGCAATCGCTGGCTGTCGGAAACCCAGTTCACCAGTTCCATCGCCATTGCCCAGGCCGCCCCCGGCCCCAATGTGTTGTTCATCGCCCTGCTGGGTTGGAACGTGGGTCTGAATGCAGGAGGCGGCACCGGCCCGGCGGCCTGGGGACTGGGAGCACTCGGAGTTGCCGTATGCATGGTGGGCATTTTGCTGCCCAGCTCGCTGCTGACCTGGCAGGCCTCGCGCTGGGGTCAGCGCAACCGGGACAAACGCGGCGTGCGCGCCTTCAAGCAAGGCATGGCTCCGCTGGTGATTGGTCTGCTGCTGGCGACAGGCTGGCTGCTGGGCAGCGCCAACGGCAACCCTGGCAGGGACTGGAAGCTATGGCTGCTGAGCCTTGCATGCACATTGCTGGTATGGCGCACACGCATTCATCTGCTGTGGCTGCTGGCTGCCGGCGCGGCGCTGGGTGCGCTGGGCTGGGTGTAAACGCAGTACCGCCCCCGGGGTCGGAAGATCGACGTCAACTGCCAAAGCAGTCTCCTCACCGAGACAGCCGCTAGCAATCCCATCCTGGCCTACTCGGGACTTGCCAGCAGCAAGGGCAGCACCTGTGCCGATGGCATGGCGATCATCTGGTCGGCCACCGAGTCCAGCTCGCTGGCATGGGGGTTGATGATGACCACGCGCGCCCGGTTGCGCCGTGCGATCTTGGCCAGACCTGCTGCCGGGTAGACTGCGCCCGACGTGCCGATCACCAGCATCAGCTGACATTGCTCTGCCGCCTGCTCTGCCCTGGCCCAGGTCTGGCTCGGCAGAGACTCGCCAAACCACACGACGGCAGGCCGCAGCAAATTGCCGCAGGCGGCGCAATGAGGCGGCTCGCCCGGGACAGCCTGCTCCATGTCGCAGGACGCACAACGGCGATTCAGCCAGCGATTCCTGCTCAGCTCCCCATGCAGGCTCAGCACACCTTCACTGCCCGCCTGCTGGTGCAGACCATCCACATTCTGCGTGATGAGTGTCATTCGACCGGGATGCTGCCTTGCCCAACGCGCCAGCGCCAGGTGCCCCTCATTGGGAGTCACCTTGGCAACCAGCGCACGTCGGTGCTCGTACCAGCGCCAGACATGAGCCGGATCGCGGCGATACCCCAACTCGCTGGCCATTTCCTCGGGCTTGAACTGGGACCAATACCCGTTTGCATCCTCTCTGAAAGTGGGCACTCCCGACTCGGCGCTGACACCTGCCCCGGTCAGCACGGCCAGTCGCTGCGCCTCGCCCAGCCAGCGACGTACGCAGGCAATCGCACCCAAGGACGTCGAAGAATTGTCAATAAGTGCTTGAACCAAGGCTATAACCTCAAAAATCGAGTTGCAACGTGGAATACTTGAATTTCCCTGCGGAGCTTCTTCTTTGCCTGATATTGCACCACACCAGCATATGAACGAATCGGGCCAATTGTTCGCACTTCAGCAAGCCATGACGCCTGCAGCATTGGCATGGGGTCTTGTTGATGTCCAGACATTGGAACTGCGCTTTGCCAATCCTGCATTGCAGCGCCTTCTGCAGCCCAGTCACCAGGCACCCGGCATTCCCGCGCGCGAGATTCTGGAAACAGCCAGGCTGGCTATCAGGCAGTGCGTGGAGACAGGCCTGGAAGCGACTGCAAACTTGCCCGATCACCCCGGACTCTGGCATTTTTCGCCGATTCAGGGCAATGGCGCGGCAGAAGCGGTGCAATGCTATGTATTGCCGACCGAAACCTCGTTTCGTGAACCCGATGACGAGCTCGGGCTGGGGCATGTCAACCGCTTTGAGGACTTTCTGGACCACCTGCCCTACCAGGTCTGGATTGCAACACCCCATGGAGAGGTGACCTGGCTCAACCGGGCCCTGCATGAATACGCCTACCGGGAAGTACGCCCCCTGAGCCTGCGCGAAGGCATATGGATTGATATCGTGCATCCAGACGATCTGGCGACCGTCAACACCGGGCTGTCACGCGCCCTGATCACCGAAAAGCCGACGGGATACCGGCTGCGCATCAAGCGCCATGACGGACAGTTCCACTGGTTTTTCTCGTCGCTGTCTCCCGTCAAGAATGCGCAGGGCAGAATTCTCTACTGGGTCGGCGCCAACCTGGGCATAGACAGCGTCCGGCAATCCGAGAATCAGCTGCGCGACCAGATCACCACGCTGAGCCACCAGCTGAGACTCAAGCAGCAGGCGCTGGATCAGGCCGAAACCTACCTCGCCCAAGCCCAGAAAATGGGCATGGTGAACCAGTTGTCTGCCGGTGTCGCGCATGACATGAAGAACCTGCTTTTCATCACCGGCCTGCATGCCGGCATGCTGGAGAAGCAGCTGGGCGAGCCCGAGCAGCTCGAACATGTGGATGTGATACTCAACACCATTCAGAAAGCAGGCAGCCTGGCATCGCATCTGACGGGATTCAGCAGTCGCAAATCCATGCAGCTGGCTGCCGCCGACCCCCGTGCACTGGTGCAGGATCTGGAGCCTCTGCTGAGCAAGGCCGTAGGCCAGAACGCTGAACTGCAGCTGCATATGGCGTCCAGCATCTGGCCCATCAGCGTGGACAAGCTGTATTTCGAAAACTCGCTGATCAATCTCTGCATCAATGCGCGTGATGCCACCGAAGAGCAGGGCCAGATCACGCTGACAGCGGAGAACGTGCTGCTAAAGCGCGCCAGCCATGCGGGCGACTACGTGATGATCAGCGTGGCCGACAACGGCATGGGCATGAGTGAGGAGATCAAGGCCCGCATCTTCGACATGTTCTTCACCACCAAGCCCGAAGGCAAGGGCGCGGGCCTGGGCCTGCCCATGGTCAAGAACTTCATGGACCATGTCCAGGGCCTGATCGAAGTGGAAAGCACTCCAGGCCTGGGCACCATCGTGAGCCTGTACTTTCCGCGTGCACAACCGGTCGTGCCGCAGAGCCCGCAAGCCTCGGCCCCTGCGGGCCGGCAGGAAACGATTTTGCTCATCGAGCCTGATCTGGCCACGCGCAATGCCATGGCCCAGGTGCTCTACGGACTTGGTTATCAGGTCGTGACCGCATATTTACCCGAAGTCGCGCTGCGCTATATCAACAGCGGCATGAAGGTGGATCTCATCATTGCCGCCGATGAGTTTTCCGGTGCCTTGAGCATCGCAAAAATGCAGGAAAAGCTGGCCCGGGAGCATGTTCTCATTCCGCTCATCCTCATGACCAGCAGCGAAGAGGCCGAAGTGCCGCATGCCCAGGAATGCCGCTACGTGGTGCTGAGCAAGCCCATGGAGATTGGCGAGCTGGCACGCACCGTGCAGCGCATGCTGCATCCGGACTTCACGACGCCAGCCGATCTGCCGGCCGTCTGAGAACGGCTCGGCCGGACCTTCAAAAAAGGCGTGGCTGCTCTCGCAGCCACGCCTTGCCTCAGATACAGGGAAAGCCGGCTCAGGCCTTGATCGCCACGGCTTCGGCCAGGCGCTGGCGCAAAGCCTCATAAAGACACACACCGCTGGCCACGGACACATTCAGACTCTCCACCGCGCCCTGCATGGGAATACTGACCAGCGCATCGCAGGTCTTGCGGGTCAGCTGGCGCATGCCATCGCCCTCGGCCCCCAGCACCAGTGCCGTCGGTCCGGTCAGATCCATCTGGTAGAGATGTTTGTCGGCATCGCCGCTGGTGCCGATGATCCAGATGCCGCGCTCCTTGAGTTCCTTGAGCGTGCGCGCCAGATTGGTGACCATGAAGTAAGGCACGGTCTCGGCCGCGCCGCTGGCCACCTTGGCCACGGTGGCGTTGATGCCGGCCGCGTGGTCCTTGGGAGCGATCACGGCATGCACACCGGCGCCGTCGGCTACACGCAGGCAGGCCCCCAGGTTGTGCGGATCGGTCACACCATCGAGCACCAGCAGCAGCGGGGCCTTCACCCCCTCCTCCTCCAGGTCGTCGAGCAGCTCGTCGAGCGTGCGCGTGTCCTTGACTTCTTCCACGCGTGCAGCCACGCCCTGATGGCCGTGAGAGCCGGCGAGCTTGGCAAGGCGCAGGGCATCGGCCTCGATCAGACGCACCCCGGCTTCCTTGGCACGTTCCAGAAACTGGCGCATGCGCGCATCGCGGCGCGAAGCCTCGAAATAGACTTCGATGATGGATTGGGGGGCGGTCTTCAGACGCACGCCTACGGCGTGAAAGCCGAAAAGAACTTTGGGGGACGACATGGGGCCACATTATCCCGGCGTTTACGGCAGACCTGAGACTCGCAGGGCCATGTCTGGGCTGACAGCTGAGGTTTTCCATTGCCGCTACACTGCGCCCCCAACGGGCAAGGCACCGGTTCATCAAGCAGTACCAGCATGGTTTTTTCCGAGTGCGAGTCTTCACATGAAGCTCCACTGCCGCCCAGAACGACTGGCAACAGGCTTGAGCCTGCTGCCCCGGCATTCACGCATATAGCCTCTTCATGTCCGGCATGAGGAGGCTTACGTGTTTGTATCTCCCTCCCATCCCATAACGAATACCCAGCATGCTCAACGCCTTGCTCGATTGGTTCAACCGCAGCAGCCTGGTGCTGCAGATTCTGATTGCCCTGATTCTGGGCGGCCTGGTGGCCTGGCTATGGCCGGCCGCCGCCCAGTCGGTTTCCCTGTTGGGCAGCTTGTTCATTGCCGCGCTCAAGGCTGTCGCTCCGGTTCTGGTGCTGCTGCTGGTCATGGCTGCCGTCAGCAGCCACCGCCCCGGCCAGGAAACGCAAATCAAGCCCGTGCTCTGGCTGTACGTCATCGGCACGCTGGCGGCGGCCTGCGTGGCCGTTGCAGCCAGCGCGCTCTTTCCCTCGGTGATTCACTTTCGTGAAGCGCCCAAAGTCCAGAGCGTGCCCGGCGAGATCAGCCAGGTGCTGAGCACCGTCGTCCAAAGCCTGTTCGACAACCCCGTCAATGCATTGCTGAACGCCAACTACATCGGCATTCTGGCCTGGGCTATCGCGCTGGGCTTGGCACTACGCCACGCCACGCCCACCACCCGCACCATGGTGGAGGACTTTGGCCATGCCATCACCCGCGTGATTCAAGGCGTGATTCGCCTGGCCCCCTTCGGCATCTTCGGCCTGGTGGTCGCCACCTTCTCCTCCGGCGGGCTGGAAGCACTCAAGGACTACGCCCATCTGCTGGCCGTGCTGGTCGGCTGCATGGTGTTTGTGGCATTGGTGATCAACCCAGTCATTGTCTGGACACAGACTCGCCGCAACCCCTACCCGCTGGTGCTGACCTGCCTGCGCGAAAGCGCAGTGACCGCCTTCTTCACGCGCAGCTCGGGAGCCAACATTCCCGTCAATCTGGCCTTGGCCCAGAAGCTCAGGCTCGACGAGAACACCTACAGCATCTCCATCCCGCTGGGCGCCACCATCAATATGGCCGGCGCTGCCGTCACCATCAGCGTGCTGACACTGGCCGCTGCCCATACGCTCAATATCTCGGTGGACATTCCCACGGCCATACTGCTGTGCGTGGTCTCTGCGGTCTGTGCCTGCGGTGCCTCGGGCGTACCCGGTGGCTCGCTGCTGCTGATTCCGCTGGCCTGCAGCCTGTTCAACATTCCCAACGATGTGGCCATGCAGGTGGTCGGTGTCGGCTATGTGATCGGCGTGATTCAGGATTCGACCGAGACAGCCCTCAATTCCTCGACCGACGTGCTGTTTACCGCGGCCGCCTGCCGCGCCGCAGAGCGCAGGGCCGGGCTGGAAGTCGCGCGCATCTGAGGCTTGAACTCAGAATCTACTGATTTGATAGCTGCAAGCGCTTATTTGATAAGCGCCAGATCCCCAAAAAGGCCTGTGATCACACAGGCCTTTTGGTTTTTCAGACAGAGCGCCCGGCTTCTATGGTGATGCTTCGATCACATTGCGCCGCAATCTCGCGGTCATGCGTCACCAGAATCAGAGTCGTGCCGCGCTCGCGGTTGAGCGCAAACATCAACTCCATGATGGTCTGGCCCGTGGCGAAGTCCAGACTGCCGGTGGGCTCGTCGGCCAGCAGCACGGCCGGCTCCACCACAAAAGCACGCGCCAGGGCCACGCGCTGCTGCTCGCCGCCCGACATCAGCCTGGGATAGTGATTGAGACGCTGGCCCAGGCCCACGCGCTCCAGCATCTGCGAAGCTCGTGCTCTCGCATCGCGCTGACCCGCCAGCTCCAGCGGCAGCATGACGTTTTCCAGCGCCGTGAGATTGCCCAGCAACTGAAAGCTCTGGAAGACAAAGCCCATCTTCTGTGCCCGCACCGCTGCCCTGTCGTCCTCGCTGAGTGCAAACAGATCCTGGCCCAGCAAGCGGACCGTGCCGCGACTGGGGGTATCGAGGCCGGCCAGAATCGACAGCAAAGTGCTTTTACCCGAGCCGGAGGCACCCACAATGGCAACGGTTTCGCCGGCCGTGAAACTCAGATTGATATCCCGCAAAATATCCAGCACGCCTGTGGAATCGCTCACCGATTTGGACAGTTGCTCAACGGCAATCAAAGGAATGGCAAGAGTTGTGGACATGAATCAATTGGATAGCAAAAACGTCAAGAGTCGCAACCAGCACTTTGCACTGCAGCGCCGTCACTGTATCGCTGTTGCTCTGTCGCTCGCCATTTCAGGGGCTTGCGGTGCGGCAGTGGCCTCATCGCCCGCCAGGAACAAGGAGCCGGCCAAGGCCGCTCCCGGCGCGAAACCCGGCCCGGTGCTGGTACTTGGCGATTCTCTGAGCGCCGAATACGGCCTGACGCGCGGCAAGGGCTGG
This sequence comes from Comamonas sp. wu1-DMT, assembly GCF_040187805.1. Classification (NCBI taxonomy): domain Bacteria; kingdom Pseudomonadati; phylum Pseudomonadota; class Betaproteobacteria; order Burkholderiales; family Comamonadaceae; genus Comamonas; species Comamonas sp. wu1-DMT. The sequence goes on along the minus strand of NZ_JBANEM010000007.1, from coordinate 62,212 downwards.
GTGCAGTTGCTGCAGCAGCGCATGAATGACGAAAAGAATCCGCGCAAGGTGGTCAATGCCAGCATCAGCGGCGAGACTACGGCCGGCGGCAGAGCGCGCCTGGCATCGCTGCTCAGGCAGCATGAGCCGGGCATCCTGATTCTGGAGCTGGGCGGCAACGACGCATTGCGCGGCCTGGCGCTGCAGAGCACTCAGCAGAATCTGGAAGTCATGATCAAGGCCGCCAGGGAGGCCGGGGCCCAGGTGCTGCTGGTGGGCATGCAGGTACCGCCCAACTATGGTGCGGCCTATACCGAGCAATTTGCCGAGATGTTCAGGAGCATTGCCGACGCGCAAAAGCTGCCGCTGGTGCCGTTTCTGCTGTCGGGCATCGGCGATGCTGCGGACGCCGAGCGATGGTTTCAGAGCGACCGCATTCACCCCAATGCCCAGGCTCAGCCACAGATGCTGGCCAATGTCTGGCCCAAGCTCAGGCCATTGCTGAAATAAGTGACGGCCGCGCGGCCTCAGTCGCCGCTGCCTCCGCCATCACCGCCGGAGTCGCCGCCGTCCGAGCTACAGACACCTTCGCCGCTGCCCGAGCCACAAAAATAGCTGTCGTTGAAGACGTCGCTGCCGTCTTCACGACTGCTTGCCGAAGTCCAGGCCAGCTGCGAATCAGCGCTGCGCCCCGGCACGCCGGACTGAGGCGAGAAGATTTTTTTTCAACCAGTTCCAGAACTCCATGACATCCCCCCTCATTGCACCTTAAGCAGGGTTCTCCTTGCTTTCGGCGCGGACGCTGGCTTTATAAGCATGCCAGCTGGTGCAACCCAGCAGCGGCCCGATGACGATCAGACCTGCACTGTAGAAGAGCAGCGAGACCGCGATCAACACGGTGATGATCAGCCCCCACAGCAGCATCACACCCGTGTTGGCACCCACCACGCGCATGCTGGTGATGCAGGCCGTCAAGGCATCGGTATCCAGATCAAGAATGGCGGGCAGTGAAACCACCATGCTGGCAAACACCAAGGCAGCAAATATCCCGCCAACCGCGGTGTAGCCCAGCAGGAACTCCCAGTTCTCGGGCCGCAGCAGGGTCTGCAGCAGGGTTGCCGTACTGGGCATGCCGGTATCGAACGAAATGGCGAACACCACCATGGCGGCGCGCCCCCAGAGCATCTCCAGCACCATCAGCACCATGACCAGCATGCCCATGCTGGCCAGATGCTTGTCCCAGCAGGTCAACGACTCCGACAGCAGCACGGGCTTGCCCTGCTCCAGTTGCTTGCTGACGTAGTACAGGCCCATGGCCAGGAAGGGGCCTACCAGCAGACAGCCGCTGGCCATGGACATCAGATATTCAGGGCTGGAGCGAAACACCCAGGCCATCAGACGTGCCATGCCCCAGAAACACAGGCCATAGAACAGCGCAATCATTGGTGCGCGCCGCACATCGCTAAGGCCGAGCAGCAGCCATTGCCAGGGCTCGCTCCAGCGCAGTTGCAGAATCTGCAGATTGCCGGACTCGGCCTTGACCTCGGAAACAGGGGAAGCTTGCATGCGAGACCCTCCTTGTCGCCCGTACCGCGCCTCGGTGGCGGCAGCTGACAGGAACAAGTTACCCGCTCAACCTCGAATCTGCATTGCGGAAAGCCCGCATGCCGGCCTCCGCGTTTTCACTATGAAAACAAGAGCTTATAGCGCCCATTCTTTATTGACTTCAGTCAATAAAAGCATTGAAATCGCTTCTCGACAAGCGCTGTCAGCTCCTATTTAAATAGCTTCAACCAAAGGCCCTGAGCAGGGCCTGGGCCAGGTCGGCCTGCAGATCGCTAGTATCCTCAAGGCCGATGGCAAAGCGCACCACAGTGCCCGCCTTGATGTGGGGTGTGGCACGGCTGCGCATCTCGGGCAGCTCATAGGGCACGACCAAACTCACGGGCCCGCCCCAGCTGTAGCCCAGCTTGAACAGGCGCAGGCTGTCGCAGAAGCGATCGACGGCCGCCTGGTCGAAGCGCTCGTCGATGACCACGCTGAACAGACCGGCGGCCACGCCATCCTGGCCCTGCCCTTGTCCGCACAGCTGCTTCCAGCAAGCATGGCCCGGGGCATCAGGCATGGCGGGGTGCAGCACCTGCGCCACGGCACTCTGGGCAGCCAGCCACTGCGCCAGCTGGCGTGCCGAGCGATCCTGCGCGTGATAGCGCAGGCCGATGCTGGGCAGGCTGCGCAGCACGGCTTCGGCGTCGTTGCCGCTCACGCCCAGGCCCAGGCGCATGTGCGCGAGCTTGATGCGCATATGCAGGGGCTGGTTGCGCGTGATGATGCTGCCCATCAGCACATCACCGCCGCCGCTGGGGTATTTGGTCAGGGCATGGGCCGTGACATCGACGCCCAGGCTGCCATCGCCCAGCAGGTCGAAGGGGCGAAAAGCCAGGCCCGCGCCCCAGGTGTTGTCCAGCACCATGGTCACCCCCCTGGCCCGGCACAGGCGCACCTGCTCGACGAGATTCGGGAACTCCATGGTTACCGAGCCCGGAGCCTCCAGCCAGACCAGCTTGGTGGCCGGCGTGATCTTGGCCGCCAGATCCTCGACACTCATGGGGTCGTAGTACTGATGGCGAATGCCGAAATGGGCCAGCTCGCCCTCGGTCAGCGTCTTGTTGGGACCGTATGCGTTATCGGGCACCAGCACCTCGTCACCCGTCCTGAGCAGCGCCAGCGACACCATAGCAATCGCGGCCAGGCCGCTGGGCACCAGCAGACATTGCAGACCGCCCTCCAGCGAGGCCAGACGCTCTTCCAGGGCGTAGGTCGTGGGCGTGCCATGCAGGCCGTAGGTGTAGCTGCTCTTGTCCAGCCAGCGGCGTTCGCGCATGGCCTGCACGTTCTCGAAGTACACGGTCGAGGCCTTGTGCACGGCCGGCTGCGGGCCTTCGAAGTCCGTGGGTGGCTTGTAGGGATGGTGGATCAGATGGGTGGAAAGCTTGTGGTCGGCTTGGGTCATGCCCTGATCTTAGTGCCATGCAGCCACAAAAAAGCCAGAGGGCTTGCGCGCTCTGGCTTCATGCGAGATGCAGGCTGAAAGGTCTCAGCCAGCCTTCACGGTCAGATTGTTGTTGACCGAGGTCACGCCCTTGGCTGCCTTGGCGATATCGCCGGCCTGGGTCTTGACAGCTTCGCTGGGCACGGTGCCGGTCAAGGTCACTGCGCCGCCCTTGGTGTCCACATTGATCTGCAGAGCGCTGATTTCCGGGGCCTTGATCAAATCGGTCTTGACGGCAGCGGTGATGCCAGCGTCATCGAGGGCAGCACCCGCCTTGGCAGCGCCTTCCTCCATCTTGTTGCCAGCCTTTTCCATGGCGGCACCAGTAGCTTCACCAGCCTTTGCCAATGCATCGGCAGCTGCATCGCCGGCCTTGGCCGTACCTTCTTCAATCTTGCTGCCAGCATTTTCCGCAGCCTTCTCGGTCTGGGAAATGGCGGAATCGAGCTTCTGGCCAGCGGTCTTGTTGTCGTCGGACTTGCCGCAGGCAGCCAAGCCAAAGGCCAAGGCGGTAATGGCCAGAACTTGAGCGGAACGCTTGAACATAGTGGTCATATCGATTTCTCCCTTAATGCTTGCAAAAACATGACGGTCAACTGTAACGAACCACCATTTTGGCTCGGATACGAACTTTTCCCGCATCCCTGTAGGACAAATTTGTCCGAATTTGTGACATTTGATTAATAAATGTTTTCTTCTGTGATTTACAGAAACTCTATGCAAGCCATGCACTAATCCGCAACCCCTTGCATGCGCGGATGGCGCGCAAATGCCAAGCCCAGCAGGGTAGCCAACAGCATGACAAAGCAGGCAAACAGGCTCACGGCCAGCTTCACGCTCCAGTGGTCGGCAATCCAGCCCACTGCCATCATGGGCAGCATGGAGCCCAGCAAACCGATGGTCTGATAGGTAGACAACATGCCCGCCCGGTTATCGGGCCTGGCAAGACGGCCCACCATGGTCATGCCGGCCAGCATGCACATGCCATGCCCCAGTGCCGTCAAGCCCACGCCCAAGATGAACAGCAGCGTTGATTGCAGTTGCAGATTCAGCAACAGCATGCCGTTGCTCAGCACCAGCAGCGCCATGCCGGCAAAACCGCAGCGGTGCAGCGGCAGGCTGGCAGCCAGCAGCTGAATGCCCGCAGAGACGAGCAAAATCACCGCAATGGCCGTACCACTGACCATAGGGCCGCTCCAGGGAATCATCTGCTGCAGAAACAGCGGCGCCATGGAGGCATACAGCCCGAATACGCCGAACGCCACGAACGGATAGCCGCAGGTCAGTGCAAAAGCCAGGGAATCCTCGCGCACAGGCCAGGTCAGCCGCGGCAGACAGTCCCGCCAGTGCAGACGTTCGGGGGCCTGTCCCAGTTGGCCCGCATCCCGCTGCACCGACTCCGGCAGCTTGAGCATGACAACGCCCGCCACACCGATGCAGCCCAGCACCAGCGGCACCAGATAGGCCGTCGTCAAGGGCTGAGGCAGCCACTGCCCCGCCACGCCACCGATCAAGGGCCCCAGACCAAAGCCCAGCACATTGAGAAAGCTGGCCACCATGGCCACGCGCTGCGGCTGCAGACCGGTGCTTGCGCTGGAAGCCAGCAGCGTCAGCCCCGTGGTGGCGCTGATGGTGATGAGGCTTGAGGACAGCCCCACCACAAAGCGCCCGACGATCAGGCTGGGCAGATTCCAGGCCAGCATGGAGATCAGGGTGCCCGCCAGCGTCAGGCACAGGAAACACAGCATCACGCGCTGAAAGCCGATGCGGTCGGGCAGGCGCCCCAGAAACAGCAGGGCGCACAGGCCGCCGCACATATAGAGCACATAGATCAGCGAGATATCGCTGGGCCGCAACTGCCAGGCTTGCTGATAGAGCGCATACAGGGGACTGATCAGCGCCGCCCCCAGCACACCCACCACCAGGCCGAAACCCACCCACCAGACCGAGGCCTGTGCCGTTGTGGCGCCGGCCTGCCATGTATTGCTTTGCGACATTTGCTGCCTCTTGATCGGGTCGGGCCTACGACAGGGTCAGAGCGGACAGTCGTTGGTCCTGCCGCGCCGTCAGAGCGGGCCAGCCACCTGCTTGTGATGAGAACATTGTCTGCACAGCCGCATCGGCACGCATAGGCCAAACAAAGGATACATGCCCCAAACTATTTGCTGCCAAGCACAGGGGGCTATGCTTTTTGACGATCAAAACCAGTACGTCAACGCATCAAACACCCGTCGCTATACTTTGCGCCCTAATGACAGCAGGATTTCCCGGCATGCGCCTGAACGTTTTTTTTGCGCCCCTTGGTCTGTTTGAGTCTGCTTGGCCTTGCCGCCTGCGGCAGCAATCCCCCCAGCCCCGCAGCGACACCCGAGCCGCCCACCGCAACCACATCAGCCCCCCCCGATCAAGATCGGCCTGGCTCTGGGCGGCGGTGCGGCCAAGGGCTTTGCCCATATCGGCGTCATCAAGATGCTCGAGGCCAATGGCCTCACGCCCTCGTTCGTGGCCGGCACCAGCGCCGGCAGCGTGGTGGGTGCGCTCTATGCAAGCGGCATGAACGCCTTTGAGCTGCAGGAAAAAGCCGTGGCGCTGGACGAAGCCAAGATCCGCGACCTGCAGCTGTCCGCTGGCGGCCTGGTGCTGGGCCAGAAGCTTGAGGACTATGTGAATGAACAAGTCCACCGCAAGCCGCTGGAGCAGATGGCCAAGCCTTTTGTTGCGGTTTCCACGCGCCTGGAAGACGGTGAACGCACCGTGTTCGCACGTGGCAATGTAGGCCAGGCCGTGCGTGCCTCCAGCAGCGTGCCGGGCGTGTTCCAGCCCGTCACCATCGGCAGGCACCACTATGTGGACGGCGGCATTGTCAGCCCCGTGCCGGTGGATGCCGTGCGCAATCTGGGGGCCGACATCGTGATCGCCGTGGACATCTCCAACAAGGCCAGCGGCAAGACCCCCGCCAATATGCTGGGAGCGCTCAATCAGTCGATTGCCATCATGGGTCAGAAGCTGGGCCAGGCCGAGTTGGCGCGTGCCGACATCATCATTCGTCCCAAGGTGCTGGACATCGGCCCGGCCGACTTCGCACAGCGCAGCCACGCGATTGTGGAAGGCGAGAAGGCCGCCACTGCACTGATGCCGCAGATTCGCGAACGCATCGCCCAGCTGCGCGCCGAACGCACCAAAGCCACTCAAATAGCGCAGCAGAAAGCCGCCGAAGCCAGCTATCAGGACTGCCTGAAACAGCGCTCCAGCCTTCAAAAGCTGTCCGGTATGGTGGGTATGAGCGGCAACTGCGAAAAGCCCTGAGCTGAACCTGCTCCATGAAAAAGGCCCGCTGATGCGGGCCTTTTTATTGCACTGCGAGGCTCAGAACGCCTCCTCCTCCATCCCTGCACAGGTCATGTCGCGCGCCTTGACCACCTGTAGCCAGGCGCCGATGCGCGGCAACTCGTAATGGAAGAAGTAGCGCTGCGCCGCCATGCTGCCGCGATGAGCTGCAATTGCCAGATCCTTGTCCATGGCCAGAACGGCCAGCGCCACATCCAGCCAGATCCAGGCCAGCACCAGGTGACCGAAGGCCTGCATATAGGGCACGGCATTGGCCAGTGCCTCCTGCGGGTTGCCCGTGGCCCAGGCTGCCTTGGTGGTTGATCCAACATCGGCCAGCGCACGCGCCAGTTGATTGGCATAGCTGCCCAGCTTCTCATGCTGCATGGCCCGCTGAATGGTGGCATTGATGCGTGCAGCCAGCAGTTGCAGGCCCTTGCCGCCATCCATGACGACCTTGCGGCCCAGCAGATCCATGGCCTGTATGCCGTGCGTGCCCTCGTGAATCATGTTCAGGCGGTTGTCGCGCCAGTACTGCTCGACCGCGAAATCGCGCGTATAGCCATAGCCGCCATGGATCTGGATGGCCAGCGAATTGGCCTCCAGGCAGAACTCGCTGGGCCAGCTCTTGGCCACCGGCGTCAGCACCTCCAGCAGCAGCCTGGCTTCTGCCGCCTGCTGTGCTTCGCCCGTGTACTGCTCGTCCACCAATCTGGCGCACAGCAGGTTCAAGGCCAGCGCACCTTCGCAATAGGCCTTCTGCGCCAGCAGCATGCGCTTGACGTCGGCATGTTCGATGATGCGCGACTGCGGCCGGCTCGCATCCTTGCCGCCCTCGCCTATGGGCCTGCCCTGAGGACGGCTTTGCGCATATTCGAGACTGGCGTGATAGCCGGCCATGCCCAGCATGGAGGCCGCCATGCCGATGGAAATGCGCGCCTCGTTCATCATGTGGAACATGCATTTGAGGCCCTCGCCGGGCTTGCCGACCAGATAGCCGATCGCACCCGCGCCGCGGCCGTCCAGACCACCACCATGCTGACCGCGCACAGGGTATTTGCCTTCGCCGAAATTGAGCAGGGTATTGGTCGTGCCGCGCCAGCCCAGCTTGTGGTTGAGGCCTGCCAGGGCCACATCGTTGCGCTCGCCGGTCAGCCGGCCCTCGGCATCGACCAGCTTCTTGGGCACGATGAACAGCGAAATGCCCTTCACGCCGGCAATGGTCTTGCCATCGGCGCCCGGAATCTTGGCCAGCACCAGATGCACGATGTTCTCGGTCATTTCGTGGTCGCCCGAGCTGATCCACATCTTGTTGCCCTTGAGGCGATAGCGCGGCCCCAGCGCGTCACTCTCATGCTCGATGCCATCGGGCTCGGCGCGCGTGGCGATGTCCGACAGCGACGAGCCCGCCTGCGGCTCGGACAAGGCCATGGTGCCGGCCCAGCGGCCGTTGAACTCATTGGCGGCAAAGACTTTTTTCTGCCGCTCGCTGCCATGGGCCATGATGGCATTGGCATTGCCCGAGGTCAGCATGTTCGAGCCTATGCTGATCGAGGCCGCCGCGAAAAAGCAGTTGGCCGCCGCCTCCACGGTGTAGGGCAGCTGCATGCCGCCCATCTCGTAGTCCTGAGCCGCGCTGAGCATGCCCGATTCGGCATAGGCCTCGCGGGCTTCATAGGTGCATTGAGGCAGGATGACTTTTTCGCCATCGAACTGCGGCTCCTGCAGATCCACCGTGCGATTGAAGGGCGCGTATTTCTCGCGCGCGATACGCTCGCAGGTATCCATCACCGCATCGAAAGTATCACGCGAATGATCGGCAAAGCGGTGGCGGCTGGTCAGGCCTTCGGCCTGCAGCCAGTCGTAGAGCAGAAAGTCAATGGTGGAACGCAGGCGCATAGATTACCTATCAAAGCAGGCTTCATCGCTTATGGATAAAGCGCTTGAAGCTATCAATTTCATATATCCAGAGGAGAAAAAAGCCGCCTCCAGCCCCTACCCCAAGGTGACCAGAAGGCGGCTTGGCTGAAGCCCTGCTTACAGCACTTCAAACACGCCCGCTGCGCCCATACCGCCACCAATGCACATGGTCACGCAGACACGCTTGGCGCCGCGGCGCTTGCCTTCGATCAGTGCATGCCCCGTCAGGCGCTGGCCCGAGACACCATAGGGGTGGCCCACAGCAATCGCGCCGCCGTTGACGTTGAGCCTGTCGGCCGGAATGCCCAGCTTGTCGCGGCAGTAGATGACCTGCACGGCAAAGGCTTCGTTGAGCTCCCACAGGTCGATATCGTTGATCGACAGACCCAGCTTCTTGAGCACCTTGGGAATGGCGTAGATGGGGCCGATGCCCATTTCGTCGGGCTCGCAGCCGGCCACGGCAAAGCCCAGGAAACGGCCCAGGGGCTTGAGGCCCTTGCGCGAGGCATATTCCTCGCTGACCACGGCGCAGGCGCCGGCCCCGTCGGAGAACTGGCTCGCATTGCCGGCCGTGATCACCCCGCCGGGCAGCGCGCTGCGCAGACCGCTGATGCCTTCCTTGGTCGTGCCCTCGCGAATGCCCTCATCCTTGCTGACGGTCACCTCCTTGGTGATCAGGCCGCGCACCTTGTCGGCCACGCCCATGACGGTCTTCATGGGAGCAATTTCCGCTTCGAACAGGCCGGCCGCCTGTGCCGCAGCCGCTTTCTGCTGGCTGGAGGCGCCGTACTCATCCTGGGCATCGCGACTGATGTTGTAGCGCTTGGCCACCTGTTCGGCAGTCTGCAGCATGCTCCAGTAGATCTCGGGCTTCATGGCCGTCAGCTCGGGATCGAAGGCCATGTGCGGATTCAGGTGGGGCTGCACGCAGGAGATGCTCTCCAGACCGCCCGCCACCAGCACATCGTTCTCGCCCGCGATGATGCGCTGGGCAGCCAGCGCAATCGCCTGCAGACCCGAAGAGCAGAAGCGGTTGATGGTCAGACCCGATGTGGTGACCGGCAGACCTGCACGCATGGCAATCAGACGGGCGACGTTGCCGCCGGTCGTGCCTTCGGGCAGGGACATGCCCATGATCACGTCCTCGACCTCGGCACCCTCAATGCCGGCGCGCTCCACTGCGGCCTTGACGGCGTGGGCCCCCAGGGTGGGACCGTAAGTCATGTTGAAAGCGCCCTTCCAGCTCTTGGCCAGCGGAGTGCGCGCGGTAGAAACAATCACTGCGGATGTCATGTTCTGTCCTTTGATTCTGGGTGTTTCGTGGCAAATCGTCCGCGCCTAGCTGAACTGCTTGCCTTCGGCGGCCAGCTTGGCCAGCAGCGGTGCGGGCTGCCAGAACTTGGCATCGTCGTTGGGGTTCTTGGCAAAGCGACCCATCGCCTGAACCACGTTGAACAGGCCGACCTCGCCCGCATAGTGCATGGGGCCGCCGCGCCACAGCGGAAAGCCGTAGCCGGTCAGATACACCATGTCGATGTCGCCGGACTTGCTGGCAATGCCGTCCTCCAGAATGTGCGCGCCTTCGTTGGCCAGCGCATAGACCAGGCGCTGCACGATTTCCTCGTCGGAGATCTTGCGCGGCGTGATACCCAGGCTCTTGCGGTGCTCGTCGATCATCTTGGCCACCACCTCCGAAGGGATGGCATCGCGCTTGCCAGGCACATAGTCATACCAGCCCGCACCGGTCTTCTGGCCAAAGCGGCCCAGCTCGCACAGACGGTCCGCACTGGCGCTGTACTTCATATCGGGTTTTTCGACATAACGGCGCTTGCGAATCGCCCAACCGATGTCGTTGCCCGCCAGATCGCCCATGCGGAACGGGCCCATGGCAAAGCCGAACTTCTCGATGGCCTTGTCCACCTGCTGTGGCGATGCACCTTCGTCCAGCAGGAAGCCGGCCTGGCGCGAGTACTGCTCGATCATGCGATTGCCGATGAAGCCGTCGCAGACGCCGGAGACCACGGCCGTCTTCTTGATCTTCTTGCCCACCTTCATCACCGTGGCCAGCACATCCTTGGCTGTGGCCTTGCCGCGCACCACTTCCAGCAGCTTCATCACATTGGCGGGACTGAAGAAATGCATGCCCACCACGTCTTGTGGACGCTTGGTGAAGGCGGCGATCTTGTCCACATCCAGGGTCGAAGTGTTGGATGCCAGAATCGCGCCGGGCTTGGCCACTTCATCGAGCTGCTTGAAGACCTGCTCCTTCACGCCCAGCTCCTCGAACACGGCCTCGATGATGAGGTCGGCATTCTTCAGATCGCCATAGTTAAGCGTGGTGGACAGCAGGCTCATGCGCTGCTCGTACTTCTGCTCGGAGAGCTTGCCCTTCTTGACCTGGGCTTCGTAGTTCTTGCGGATGGTCGCAACGCCGCGATCCAGGGCTTCCTGCTTGGTCTCCAGAATCGTGACGGGAATGCCCGCATTGAGGAAGTTCATGGAAATGCCGCCGCCCATAGTGCCGGCGCCGATCACGCCCACGGTGCGGATCTCGCGCACCGGTGTATCGCCGGGCACATCGGGGATCTTGGAGGCGGCACGCTCGGCCAAGAACAGATGGCGCAGCGAACGCGACTCGGGCGTCATCATCAGCTGCATGAAGGCTTCACGCTCGGCCACCATGCCGTCGTCGAACTTCTTGGTCGTGGCGTTCTTGACGGCCTCAAGACAGCGCAGGGGCGCAGGGAAGTTCTTGGACATGCCCTGCACCATGGTGGCGGCGAACTCGAAATAGGCCTCGCCCTGGGGATGCTTGCAGGACAGGTCGCGCACACGCGGCAGCGGGCGGACATCGGCGACCTCCAGCGCCAAGGCCTTGGCCTCGGCCAGCAGCGTCTCGGCCGATGCAGACATCTTGTTGAACAGCTTCTGGCCGGGCAGCATGGCCAGCATTTCGCTCATCACGGTCTCGCCGCTGACAATCATATTGAGTGCGGCTTCCACACCCAGTACGCGAGGCAGGCGCTGGGTGCCGCCGGCGCCTGGCAGCAGGCCCAGCTTGACCTCGGGCAGCGCCACGGCCGTGCCGGGGGCGGCAATGCGGTAATGGCATCCCAGCGCCAGCTCCAGCCCGCCCCCCATGCAGACGCTGTGAATCGCGGCGATCACAGGCTTGGTCGACAGGTCCAGTTGCTGGATGACCGAAATCAGATGCGGCTCGCGGTAGGCATCTTCCTTGCCGAACTCTGTGATATCGGCTCCGCCCGAGAAGGCCTTGCCGGCGCCGGTAATGACGATGGCCTTGACGGCGTCATCCGCCAGAGCCTGGCGCAAACCCTCAACCACACCTCGTCTGGTGGCCAGACCCAGGCCGTTGACCGGCGGGTTGTTCAAGGTAATGACGGCGATGGCTCCGTCCACTTTGTATTCAGCAGTCATGCTGTTGTCCCCTGTTCAATAAATAGAAAAGAACGGTCGTGCGTTTTTATTTTCCGAATTTTGCTGCGTTGCGCAACTGATGCTTGTCCTGAGCGAGACAGCTCACAGAATGAGCACACCTCATATCAGAGACATCAAGCAAGGGCCTGGGCGGCCCCGCCGCCCCGCAGCCAGGATGTCGTCCCCCTCTCGCAAAGCGAGAGAGGGGGAAGCGGCAAAGCCGCTCAAGGCGGTGTATCAGCTCAAACCTCCAGCCACTCCTTGCGAACCTTTTCGTTCGCTCTGAGGGTTTCGGGAGTTCCGTCAAAAACAATATGCCCATGGCCCATGACCAGCGCCCGGTCCGAGATATTCATGGCGATGGTCAGCTTTTGCTCGATCAGCAGCACGGACACGCCGCGATCCTTGATCTTCTTGAGGTATTCGCCCACCAGCTCCACGATCTTGGGTGCCAGCCCTTCCGTGGGTTCGTCGATGATGATGAGATCCGGGTCGCCCATCAGCGTGCGGCAGAGTGTGAGCATCTGCTGCTCGCCGCCCGACATCACGCCGGCCTCGGTGTGCTGACGCTCCTTGAGGCGGGGAAACATGGCATACATGTCGTCAAAACCCCAGCGACTGCCTTTGCCCTTGCCTTTCTGCCCCAGCATCAGGTTCTGATGTACGGTCAGATTGGGGAACACATCGCGGCTCTCCGGCACATAGCCAATACCCAGATGGGCCACCTCATAGGCTTTCTTGCCATGCAGGTTCTTGCCTTTCCAGTCCAGTGCCCCCTCCCAGTGCACCAGTCCCATGATGGCCTTGGCTGTGGTGGAGCGGCCCGAGCCGTTACGCCCCAGCAAGGCCACGATCTCGCCAGCATGGACCTCGAAGTCCACGCCATGCAGCACATGGCTTTTGCCGTAGTAGGCATGCAAATCGTTGATCTTCAGCATCTCAATGCGCTCCTGCCTGTTGGTCTGCGACGGAAGATCCCAGATATGCTTCTTGCACTCTGGCGTTGGCACGCACGGCTTCAGGCGTGTCATAGGCGATGACCTCGCCGTAGACCACCACGGCAATCTTGTCCGCCAGCCCGAAGACCACGCCCATATCGTGCTCCACGGTCAGCAGCGTCTTGCCTTCGGTAACCTTCTTGATCAGCTGTATGAAATGCGCGGTTTCGCTGTTGCTCATGCCGGCCGTGGGTTCGTCGAGCAAGATGACGCTGGCACCGCCGCCGATGGTGATGCCGATCTCCAGCGCACGCTGCTCGGCATAGGTCAGGTTCACCGCGAGCGTGTCGCGCTTGCGGTGCAGACCGATCATCTCCATCAGCTCGTTGGCGCGTTCGTTGGCATCGTGCAGATTGGAGAGAAAACGCCAGAAGCTATAGCGGTAGCCCAGACTCCAGAGCACGCTGCAGCGCAGGTTTTCAAACACCGAAAGCTTGGGGAAGATATTCGTGATCTGAAAGCTGCGCGACAGCCCCATGCGGTTGATCTCGAACGGCTTTTTGCCGTTGATGCGCTGGCCGTGCAACAGCACCTCGCCGCTGCTGGGCTCGAAACGGCCGCTGATCAGATTGAACAGAGTGCTCTTGCCAGCACCGTTGGGGCCGATGATGGCAATACGTTCGCCGGCATTGACTGCCAGGTTGGCGCCGCGAATGATCTCGGTCTTGCCGAAGCTCTTGCGCAGATCGCGCAGCTCCAGTGCATGGCCTGACTGCTGCGCCGCTTGCGCAGCCGGTTGATGGATGGCGATGCTGGACATGGTTCAGCCCTCCCCTTTCTTGATGCTTTCTTCAATCGCTTCCTGTATGCGACCCCAGCGACGGGCCGTCAGGCGGCGCACGCCCTCCAGCAGGCCCAGGCCCACCACGAACACCACAATCGCCACGGTCCAGGTGGAGGCTGCGCTAGTGTCCAGCTCGGCGCCCATGAAGGGCACCTTGGGGCCCAGCGCCGCATTGAGCTGCATGTGATAGATCATCTCGATCAGCGACGCGGCACCTACCACCGTCACGATGCCGGCCGCCAGAATGCCCAGATAGGGCATGAGCAGGCGCTTGAAATGACCGAACTTGGCTACGCGCAGATTCATCATGATCAGGCTGGCCACACCGCCGGGCGCGTACATGACCATGAGCAGGAACACCAGGCCCAGGTACAGCAGCCAGGCCTTGGTCAGCTCGGACAGCAGCACCGAAGCCAGCACCAGCAGCACCGCACCGATGATGGGGCCGAAGAAGAAGGTGGCGCCGCCCAGGAAGGTGAACAGCAGATAGCCGCCCGAGCGCACCACGCTGACACTGTCCATGGCCGTGATGATCTCGAAATTGATGGCCGTCAACCCGCCACCAATGCCCGCAAAAAAGCCTGCAATGATGAAGGCGAAGTAGCGCACGCGCTGGGTGTTGTAGCCCACGAACTCGACACGCTCCGGGTTGTCGCGCACGGCATTCAGCATGCGCCCCAGCGGCGTGCCGGTGAAGGCAAACATGGCAGCAGTGCAGACAAAGCAATACACGGCAATCAGGTAGTAAACCTGCAGGCCGGAGCCGAAATCCAGCCCGAAGAACTTGCTGTAGACCCGGTCCGTGGTGATACCGCCCTCGCCGCCGAAGAACTCGGGAAACATCAGCGCCATGGAGGCCACCAGCTCTCCTAGACCCATGGTGATCATGGCAAAGGTGGTGCCCGATTTCTTGGTCGTCACATAGCCGAAGAGCGCCGCGAAGAACATGCCCGCCAGGCCGCCCACGATGGGAATCAGCACCAGCGGAATGGCCATCTCGCCTGCAGCGGCCTTGTTCATGGCATGAATGGCCAGAAACGAGCCCAGGCCAGTATAGACCGCATGCCCGAAGCTCAGCATGCCGCCCTGCCCCAGCAGGATGTTGTAGGACAGACAGATGATGATCAGATAGCCGATCTGGCTGAGCATGGTCAGCGCCAGCGAGCTGGTGAAGATCAGCGGTGCCACGATCAGCGCCAGCGCAAACAGGCCCCAGATCAGAATTCGCCCTATGTTCAAGGGCTTGAAGCGGTAATGCGCCTGAGCCCGAGCTTTGTCGGCAGCAGAAGAATTCATGGATGTTTTTGCAATCGAAGACATGGCTCAATCCCCTCTGGTACCCAGCAAGCCCTTGGGGCGGAAGATCAGAATCAGCACCAGGAACAGGTAAGGCAGGATGGGCGCAACCTGCGACAGCGTCAGCCGCAGCACGGGCCAGCCAAAGGTGGATTCATTGACCTGATGCCCCATGGAGGCGAACAGGCCGGCCAGCGACCAGTCCAGCGCCACGGCAAAGGTCTGCACCATGCCGATCAGCAGCGAAGCCACGAAAGCCCCCGCCAGCGAGCCCATGCCACCGACCACCACCACCACGAAAATGATGGAGCCCACGGAGGCCGCCATGGCGGGCTCGGTCACATAGGTGTTGCCGCCGATCACGCCGGCCAGACCGGCCAGCGCGCAGCCGCCGCCAAACACCAGCATGAACACACGCGGCACGTTGTGGCCCAGCGCCTCCACCATTTCGGGGTTCTTGAGCGCGGCCTGAATCACCAGGCCGATGCGCGTACGCGTCAGCAGCAGCCAGACGGCCACCAGCATCAGCAGCGCCACCAGCATCACAAAGGAGCGCGACTTGGGGAACTGTGTGCCATACAGGGTAAACAGCGGCCCCTGCAGCGCCGATGGCAGCGCATAAGGCACGGTGCCCCGCCCCCATACCAGCTGCACCACCTCGAGAATCAGATAGGACAGACCAAAAGTCACCAGCAACTCGGGCACATGGCCATATTTGTGCACGCGGCGCAGGCTGTAGCGCTCGAACAGCGCCCCCAGCACGCCCACCAGCACCGGGCTGAAAAAGAGCGCGGGCCAGAACCCGATGATGCCGCTGAGCGTGTATGCGAAGTACGCCCCCAGCATGTAGAAACTGGTGTGAGCGAAATTAAGCACGCCCATCATGCTGAAGATCAGCGTCAGGCCTGAGCTGAGCATGAAGAGCAGCAGCCCGTAGCTCACACCGTTGAGCATCGATATGGTGAAAAATTCAGGCGTCATCGACTTGCCTTGTTCTCATGAGCAAAAAGACTGCTGCAGCACTGCACCTGTTATGCGTTCTTGTGGGTACGGATGCTGCAGCACGAGGGAGAGTGAGCCTGACTCAGGACGGACGCTTCATCTGGCAGCTGGTGGGCGTGCTGGCCACATAGGGCTCGTAGTACTTCACGGGAGCGAAGGTGTAGCCTGTGTTTTCCGCGTCATAAGGGAACTTGCCGCCAGCCTTCTGCCACTTGGAGATATACAGGCCTTGCTGCAACTGGTGGTCGCTCTTGCGCATCTCGACATCGCCGTTGAAGCTTTTGAGCTTCATGCCCTCGAGTGCCGCCGCAACCTTGACCGGGTCAGTGGAGCCTGTCTTGACAAAAGCTGCATCCAGCAAGGCGAACACATGGTAGATGGAGCTTTGCGTCAGGTCATCGTTGAACTTCTTCTTGAAGCTTTCCATGCTGGCCTGAATCGGCGCACCCATGTTGTAGTGCCCGTAAGTCACGGTATAGACCTTACCCTCGGACGCTGCGCCCATGGCAGTAGGCCCTCCAGGACCGAAGGCATAGTAGGTATAGAACTTGACGTTGTTCATCCCTGCATCATTGGCGGCCTTGAGCAGCAGCGACAGATCCGCTCCCCAGTTGCCGGTGATCACCGTATCGGCTCCCGACTGCTTGATCTTGGCCACATAGGGCGCGAAGTCGCGCACCTGAGCCAGAGGAGAGAAGTCATCACCCACGATCTGCACATCGGGGCGCTTTTTCTTGAGCAGGTCCTTGGCGTATTTGGACACCTGCTGACCATGGCCGTAGTTCTGGTTGATCAGATAGACCTTCTTGACCTCGGCATCGTCCTTCATGAATGTGGTCAATGCCTCCATCTTCATGGAGGTATCGGCATCGAGACGGAAATGCCAGTAGCTGCACTTGCTGTTGGTGAGGTCGGGATCCACCGCAGCGTAGTTCAGATAGAGCAGCTCCTTGCCCTTGTTGCGATTGTTGTGCTTTTCCAGCGCATCCATGATGGCCAGCGCCGGTCCCGAGCCATTGCCCTGCGTCACATAGCGCACGCCCTGATCCATGGCCGAGCGCAGCGCAGCCGTGGTCTCCTGCGGGCTGAGCTTGTTGTCCAGCGCCACGACCTCGAACTTCACGCCCGAGGCATTTTTCTTGTTGAACTCTTCCGCCAGCAGCTGAAAAGTCTTGAGCTGATTCGTTCCCACGGCAGCCATCAGACCCGACAAGGGATCAATCCAGGCGACCTTGACGGTTTCACCCTTCTGAGCCCAGGCTCCACCTGCACTCACTGCCATGGCCGAGAGGGCCACCGCACGTATAACCCATTTCATACTTGTCTCCTTTCATTGTTTTTGCTAGCGACTGCCGCCAATCTACCGGTCGGTAGACTTTTTCCCGCTGGGGAAAGCCTTAGTAACTATCACGCATGCGACTTCCAAGGCCGATTCGCGGCAGTTGGCGACACTTGTGCGACAGCTGCTCGCACTTGCAGGCGAATGAAACCCGGGAATAAAAAAGGACGCCACCAGGGCGCCCCGAATATCGATCCCGCCTCCCCCGCTCAGGAGGGGCGTTTCATCTGGCAACTGGTGGGGGTGCTGGCCACATAGGGCTCGAAGTACTTCACGGGAGCAAAGGTATAGCCCGTGTTCTCTGAGTCCATGGGGTATTTGCCGCCGGCCTTCTCCCATCGCGCGATGTACAGGCCCTGCTGCAGCTGGTGATCGGTCTTGCGCATCTCGACCTCGCCGTTGTAGTTCTGGAACTTCATGCCCTCCATGGTCGCGGCGACCTTGACCGGATCGGTGGTCTTGGCTTTTGCAAAAGCCTGGTCGAGCATGTTCAGCCCCGTGTACACGGTACCGGTGTACATATCCTCGTTGACCTTGGCCTTGAAACCCTTGACGATCTTGTCCATGGTGCCGGGCATGTTCAGGTGGCCGTAGCCCACCATATAGACCTTGCCCGCCGCCGCCGCCCCCATGGCCGTGGGCGCGCCCGTGGCAATGCCGTAATAGGTGTAGAACTTGACGTTGTTCAGACCTGCATCGTTGGCGGCCTTGATGAGCAGCGCCAGGTCCGAGCCCCAGTTGCCGGTGATCACCGTATCGGCGCCCGACTGCTTGATCTTGGCCACATAGGGCGCGAAGTCTCGCACCTGGGCCAGAGGAGAGAAGTCATCACCCACGATTTCCACATCGGGGCGCTTGCGCTTGAGCATCTCCTTGGCGAACTTGGACACCTGCTGGCCATGCGAGTAGTTCTGGTTGATCAGATAGACCTTCTTGACCTCTGGCACGTCCTTCATATACGTGGTCAAGGCCTCCATCTTCATGGAGGTATCGGCATCGAGGCGGAAATGCCAGTAGCTGCACTTGCTGTTGGTCAGGTCCGGGTCCACCGCCGCATAGTTGAGGAACACGACCTCCTTGCCCTTGTTGCGCGCATTGTGCTTTTCCAGCGCATCCATGATGGCCAGCGCCGGACCCGAGCCATTGCCCTGGAATACATAGCGCACGCCCTGGTCCATGGCCGAGCGCAGCGCGGCCGTAGTCTCCTGCGGGCTGAGCTTGTTATCGATGCCGATGATTTCGAACTTCACCCCCGAAGCACTGCTCTTGTTGATTTCCTCGGCCACGTACTGCAGGCTTTTGAGCTGATTGGATCCCAGCGCTGCCATTAGGCCCGAGAGCGGGTCAATCCAGGCGACCTTGACGGTCTCACCCTTCTGCGCCATCGCACTCCCCGCGCACGCCAGGATCACCGATGCTGTCAAAGCCTTGATTGCAAACTTCATAGAGCGTCTCCGTTGGTGGTTATGAGCGACGCCCAGACTAAAGGGCAAGCCAGCGCCTGCGGCTTGGGGGTTGCCCTAGCGCATATCACTTTGGCGACTGCAGGGTTTACCTCAGGCCGAAGCTCCCAAAACAATAGCTGCTGGCGCCCGCCTATAAAAGTGCAGAGACTTATCTGATTCAGCGACCTAGAGCGGCAACTGGCTTTCCGTCAGCGGCAGGCCGCTGGAGCTGGTCAGCACCTGCGGCTCCGGCAGTTCCCTGTCCTCCAGATGCGGACCTATATCGCGCATCAACTCGTCGAAACTCAGCCTGCCGGCCTTGACCTTGGCCAGCAGTTCGACCACTCCGGGCAATTGATCAAAGCGTGCTCCTGCAATCAGCGCCAGACACAGATAGTTGAGCAGGTCGCGCGTACCAGCAAGCCCATGGCGGCGCGCAAACTCCAGTTGCTGACGCGCAAACCAATGCATTGCCAGCGGCGGCAATCTGTCGCGCAGATGGACCTGGTTCAGATTCAGGTAATAGATCAGCAGATCGGGCACATTGCCCTTTACCAACGCATCGACCTGAGCGGTGCCGAGCTGAAGCGGCAGGGGCGCCGCAGGCCCGACAAAATCAGCCACCGCATATTCATGCAACCGGCCCGATCGGCTCCAGCACCACCAGCGTGCAACCGGACCCAGCAAGGCCAGGCACTGTGCGGGGCGCAGCACGGGTTCGATGCCGGTTTGCGTGTCCGGATCGCTTTGCCCGAGCAAGGCCGCCAGCACGGCAGGGTCCCAGAAGGCAAGATAGCTGCCGTCGCCGCCAGGCAATCTTGGATCCATGGCCAGGCGCAGATGGGCCAGCAGCACCGGCATCTCGCACTCGCTTGCCAGCAAGCTGGCACAAGGGCTGGCCTGCACCACATCGAGCACGGCATCGAGAAAATTCTGCTGTGGCGTTTTCAAGGCCTGAGCAGTGCTGCCAAGGTGTACCAACCAGGGACTGAGCTTGCCCTCCTTGCTCGCGCGCGTGAAAGCAAACAAGGCCTCGGCACCACTTTCCGGCACCTGTGCCAACAAGTCACGGTTCTGCGCCGCATCCAGCAACAGATACAGCTGCAAGGGCTTGCCTGTTGGCTTGCCGGTCGAATTGAGCTGCGACCAGCGCAGAGGCCAGCTCTTGCGTGCAGGCCTTGTTTGCGGCCACAGCGGCCCGGCGCTCATGGCAACTCCTTGTTCACAAAGGCCGAGCGCTGCTGTGCCCGGCGTGCCAGACATTCCAGACACACATTGCGCGGCGCAGCCGGGGCGACAGTCTCTGGCCCGCAGGCTGCTGCAGGCAGACTCCATGCACCCAGCCCGCCCAGCAAGGCGGCTCCGAGAAGCTGGCGTCGCGGCAAATCGTGGGCACGACCACCATCCGATATCAAGGGTGGCGAGCAGTCGCAAAAACCGGGAGCTGAAGGCATGGATGTCAACCAATGGCGCCAGAAAAGGCACAGGCAAAAAAGCCATCATCTCACGATGATGGCTTTGCTCCGGCCAGGCCGGGGAACGTTCAGACCGCCGTGGGCAGCTGGTAGTCCTTGAGTTCCTCGCGCAGACGGGTCTTGAGCATCTTGCCTGTGGCACCGATTGGAATAGCGTCCACAAACACCACATCATCGGGAATCTGCCACTTGGCTGTCTTGCCCTCATAGAACTTCAGCAACTCCTCGCGCGTGATTTCCGCGCCGGGCTTCTTGACCACGGCCACGATGGGGCGCTCGTCCCACTTGGGATGCGGCATGCCTATGCAGGCCGCCATGGCCACGGCCGGGTTGGCCATGGCGATGTTTTCAATATCGATGGAGCTGATCCATTCGCCGCCGGACTTGATCACATCCTTGCTGCGGTCGGTGATCTGCATATAGCCATCGGGGTCTATCGTCGCCACATCCCCCGTCGGGAACCAACCGTGGCCGTCAGCCCCGCGCACCAGGGGGTTGCCGCTGCCTTTGTAATAGCTGTCGATGATCCAGGGGCCGCGCACCAGCAGGTCGCCATAGCTCTTGCCATCCCAGGGCTGTTCGTCACCGGCGTCGTTGACGATCTTCATCTCCACACCATAGATCGCGCGCCCCTGCTTCTGCCGGATCTTCATCTGCTCTTCCTTGGGCAGTTCCAGATGCTTGTTCTTGAGCGTGCACAGCGTGCCCAGCGGGCTCATCTCCGTCATGCCCCATGCGTGCAGCACCTCCACGCCGTAGTCGTCCTGGAAGGCGGTGATCATGGCGGGCGGGCAGGCGGAGCCGCCGATCACCGTGCGATTGAGCTTGGAAAAACGCAGGCCGCCCGGCTTCATATAGCCGAGCAGCATCTGCCAGACGGTGGGTACGCCAGCAGCAAAGGTCACGCCTTCCGACTCGATCAGCTCGTAGACCGACTTCCCATCGAGCGCCGGGCCCGGAAAGACCATCTTGCAGCCCGTGAGCGCCGCCGAATATGGCAAGCCCCAGGCATTGACGTGGAACATGGGGACCACGGGCAGCACCGAATCACGGGCCGACAGGCACATCACATCGGGCAGCGCTGCGGCATAGGCGTGCAGCGTGCTGGAGCGGTGGCTGTAGAGCACGGCCTTGGGGTTGCCCGTCGTACCGCTGGTGTAGCACATGCTGGATGCGGTGTTCTCGTCGAACTGCGGCCAGCGGTATTGATCGGACTGGCCCGCAATCCAGCTCTCGTAGCTGATGAGGCCTGGAATGCCGCTGTCTGCCGGCAGCCGGTCTGCATCGCAGAGCACCACCCATTGCTGCACCTGCGGGCATTTGGCATGCACGGCCTGGATGATGGGCAAAAAGGTCAGGTCAAAGCACAGCACCTTGTCTTCGGCGTGATTGACGATCCATGCGACCTGCTCGGGATGCAGGCGCGGGTTGATGGTGTGCAACACCCGGCCCGAGCCGCTGACGCCAAAATACATCTCCATGTGGCGATAGCCATTCCAGGCCAGGCTGGCCACGCGCTCGCCCGGCACCAGGCCCATGGCATCGAGCTTGTTGGCAAGCTGACGCGAGCGCGCCGCCAGATCCTTGTAGGTATAGCGGTGGATATCGCCTTCCACACGGCGGGAGACTATCTCTCCATCGGCATGGTTGCGCGCGGCAAACTCGATCAGGGAAGAAATCAACAGCGGCTGGCTTTGCATCAGACCCAACATTGGCAGTCTCCTGGATATCGTTGTGATGATCGGGAAGCATCCTAGCGCGGGCTTCCAGGCCGTCATCTGAGGACTGTCACCAATGCGTAACCTTGGCGACCTTTGTCTGCATCCTCCCTCTGAACGATGTGCGCGCACTCAGGGAAAAACCTAGGCTGCTCTCCAACGGAAACCGGCTCAACAACCCTGCAAACCCTGTCCTTGATGCTGCTCAAGCACAATGATTGCATGAGCGAATCCCCTGCCCCGCAATGGCGCAAGCCCGGCCGCTTCGAAGCTCTGGGCCCGGCTTTTTTCACCTATCTCCAACCCACGCCCGTGCCAGAGCCGCACTGGATTGCCGCCAGCGTCAGCACGGCCCGCTGGATGGGTCTGAACACCGAGTGGCTGCACAGCGCCGAAGCGCTGCAAATCCTCAGCGGCAATGCCGTCTCCGGCCATGGCAAAGGCGGCAGCAAGCCGCTGGCCACTGTCTATAGCGGTCACCAGTTCGGCGTCTGGGCCGGCCAGCTTGGCGATGGCCGTGCCATCCTGTTGGGCGAGACTGAGCAGGGCTTTGAAGTCCAGCTCAAGGGCGCTGGCCGCACCCCCTATTCACGCATGGGCGACGGCCGGGCCGTTCTGCGCTCGTCGATTCGCGAATTTCTCTGCAGCGAAGCCATGGCAGCCCTGGGCATTCCCACCACGCGAGCGCTGGCGCTGACGGGCTCGCCCCTGCCCGTGGCGCGCGAGACCATGGAAACTGCCGCCGTCGTGACCCGTGTGGCCGAAAGCTTCATCCGCTTCGGCCATTTCGAGCATTTCGCCGCGCGCGACATGCAGACCGAACTTAAAACCCTGGCCGATCTGGTCATAGACCAGCATTACCCGGAATGCCGCACGGCCGTTGCACTGAAAGGCAATCCCTATGCCAATTTTCTGCAGGCCGTGAGCGAGCGCACTGCCCGACTGATGGCCCAGTGGCAAGGCGTGGGCTTTTGCCATGGTGTGATGAATACCGACAATATGAGCATTCTGGGCCTGACCATCGACTACGGCCCCTTCCAGTTTCTCGATGCCTTCGACCCCGGCCATATCTGCAACCACAGCGACAGCCAGGGCCGCTATGCCTTTAACCGCCAGCCCCAGGTGGCCTACTGGAATCTCTACTGCCTGGGCCAGGCCTTGCTGCCGCTGATCGGCGACGAAGAGCTGACGATTGCTGCGCTGGAGTCCTACAAGACCGTCTTCCCCGCCGCCTATGCGCGCCAGATGCTGGCCAAGCTGGGCCTGCCCGAAAACGAGGCCGGCACGCCTGCCACCGAAGGCCGCTTTGCGCAGCTGGTCAACCCGCTGCTGCAGATCCTGGCCGACAGCAAGGTGGACTACACCATCTTTTTCAGCCGCCTGACCGATGCTGTTGCACAAAGGCAGGAAACGAAAATCGACTTTGAGCCACTGCGTGACATCATTCTTGACCGGGCCAGCTTTGATGCCTGGTCACTCACTTATTCAGAGCAGCTGGCGCAAGTGGACAAAGCACAGACCGTCGATTTGATGCAAAAATCCAATCCGCGCTTTGTGCTGCGCAACCATCTGGGCGAAACCGTGATTCGCGCCGCCCAGGCCGGTGACTTCGCCCCGGTGCAGCAGATGCTGGCCGTGTTGCAGACGCCTTATGACTCGCACCCGGACCACGCCGACTGGGCCGGCTTCCCGCCCGACTGGGCTTCCTCGATTGAAATCAGCTGTTCATCATGAGCTTTCCTGTCCAGAAATCCGACCAAGAATGGCAAGCCCTGTTGCAGGACAAGGGCGCCGAAGCTGCGGCCTTCCAGGTCACACGCCACGCAGCCACCGAGCGACCTTTCACCGGCAAATACGAGCAGTTCTGGGCCGATGGCAGCTACCACTGCATCTGCTGCGGCAACAAGCTGTTCGACTCCCATACCAAGTTTGACGCCGGCTGCGGCTGGCCCAGCTTTGACCAGGCCCTGCCCGGTGCCATCACCAATATCGTGGACCGCAGCCATGGCATGGTGCGCACCGAGACGGTATGCAGCAACTGCGGGGCCCATCTGGGCCATGTCTTTCCCGACGGCCCCACCGACACCGGCCTGCGCTACTGCATGAACTCGGCCTCGCTGGATTTCCAGGACGAGCCCCCAAAATAAGAGCTGGCAAGGCTTGAGCAGCAAGGGCCGCGCGGCTTCGGGCCGGGCTCACTGCGCCGGCCTTGCACATCAGCTTTGATAGCTGAATCCGTCCGGCGTACAAGGCTTTGCCCACGGTAAGACCCGCGCTTTGGTGCATGATGCGACTTTGCTCGCAGCACCGGGAACCTTGTCGGTACTGCACAGTCTGAATTTCAGAACGACTACCATTTCGCGCATGAAGCTGCTGATTGATTTCTTCCCCATCATCCTGTTTTTCGTGGCCTTCAAGGTCTGGGGCATCTACACCGCCACGGCCGTGGCCATTGCCGCCACCGTGGCGCAGATCGCCTATCTGCGCTTCAAGACCGGCAAGATCGAACCCATGCAATGGATGAGCCTCGGCGTCATCGTGCTGTTTGGCGGCGCCACTTTGCTGGCCCATGACGACAACTTCATCAAATGGAAGCCCACGGTGCTTTACTGGCTCATGGGCGGCGCGCTGCTGATCGGTCAGCTGGTGTTCAAAAAGAACCTGCTGCGCTCCGTCATGGGCGCGCAGCTGCAACTGCCCGACGCCATCTGGCTCAAACTCAACTGGGCCTGGACTGCTTTCTTCGCCGCCATGGGCGGACTCAACATCTGGGTAGCCTATAACTTCGACACCGATACCTGGGTCAACTTCAAGCTGTTTGGCGGCATGGGACTGATGGTGGTGTTTGTGATTGCACAAGCCATCTACATGAGCCGCTACCTGCCCCAGGACGACGTGCCAAACGCAGCCGAAGCCAAGGACAAGCAGCCATGAGCGTGACCATCAGTGCCCAGGCCATGGACGCCGCCCTGCGCCAGCGTCTGGCCCCGACCCGACTCGAAGTCATCGACGAGAGCTATCAGCATGCCGGTCATGCCGGCGCCAACGACAGCGGTGTGGGCACGCATTTTCGCGTGCGCATCGCCGGCCCTGCCTTTGATGGAAAAACCCGCGTGGCACGCCACCGCCTTGTGTATGATGCACTGCAAGACTTCATTGACCAGGGTGTTCATGCCATCGCCATTGAAGTACTTTGAGAACGCACTGTTCTGACCACAGGCTCCTTGACGGGAGCCTGTTGCGTATGGACTGAACTTCACTCACTTTTCTCAATCACAACTCGAATGAGCATGAAACAAAAGCAACTGGCCCGCATCGTGGCCGCCGCTGTTCTGGGCGCAGCCGCCCTGTCCGCCTCGGCCCAGAATGTGGCCATCGTCAATGGCAAGGCCGTTCCCATGGCCCGCGTCAATGCCTTGAAGACCCAGATCGAAGCCAGCGGCCAGCCCGTTGTGCCCGAGATGGAAAAGATGATCAAGGATGAAGTCATCGCGCGTGAAATCTTCATGCAGGAAGCCAACCGCCGCGGTCTGGCCGGCTCCGAAGCCTACAAGCAGCAGATGGAAATGGCACGCCAGACCGTGCTGATCCGCGCGCTGTTTGACGACTTCCGCAAGAAAAACCCCGTGACCGATGCCGAAGCCAAGGCCGAGTACGACAAATTCGTCGCTGCCAATGGCGGCAAGGAATACAAGGCCAGCCACATCCTGGTGGAGTCCGAAGACCGCGCCAAGGCCATCATTGCCGAGGTGAAGGCCGGCAAGAAGTTTGAAGACATCGCCAAGAAGGAATCCAAGGATCCCGGATCGGGTGCCCGTGGCGGTGATCTGGACTGGGCCAACCCCAACAATTACGTACCCGAGTTCACCGAAGCCCTGATCAAGCTCAAGAAGGGCGAGATGACCGACGCGCCCGTCAAGAGCCAGTTCGGCTGGCACATCATCCGCATGGATGACGAGCGCCAGGCCGAAATGCCCAAGTTTGAAGATGTCAAACCCCAGATCACGCAACAGCTGCAGCAGCAAAAAGAGCAGCAGTTCCAAGATCAGCTGCGCAAAAGCGCAAAAATCCAGTAACATGATCTAACGTCAGTACCCAAAAGTACTGGCCAGACCATCACCCAAGCCCGCGTCAAGCGGGCTTTTTTTTGTCTCACTGTGGCGGATATGCTATATATTTAGAAGCATCCTGCCCAGACTTGGCATCATCCGGCTGCGTTTCCCCATGCTTTCGCGGGCGGCAATCCAGCGGCTTGCCTGCGATGCCTGAGGCTTTGTCCGCCCCCTCTTTTGCAGCTTGCGTGTTGCCATGCACCTCGGCCGTCAAGGGGCATAGCGGCAATTGCGCGCTTGACCTGGAGATCTGCGGCGCCATGGCCTCCGCCGTGGCAGCAGGTTCTGTGGTCTCATCGCTGCGGGATGGCGCTTTGGCAGCCGGCTTTGCGGAGCGCGCCAGGCTGGCAGAGGCTGCCGCACCCGGGGCCGGAGCAACCTCTGGCCGCAGCACAGGGGCTGATGCAGCTATAGATGCTTCCATATCCATAGCTTCTGGTGTTTTCCCAGCCTGGATTCGAGTCTTTTTTTCCGTGGATTTCTGCGCCAGCGCCGCCGCGCCCGGAGCCGATTCCACCAGGGCGGCGCGATCCGCACCCTCAACTGCCGGAGCCGGCTGCGATTCAGCTGGCTGGGCCACTGCTTCGGCCCTGGAATCTCGCTCGCCCTCCTTGTCCGGCCCACTCCACCAGGCGGCGTGCTGCAGCATCAGCCAGCCCACCAGTCCGACGGCCGCCAGTCCGCCCAGCGCATGACGCAGCCAGAAGCGGTCATTGGCGGCAGGCTTGTCCATAGGCTCCGTGGGCTCCTGCCCCACAGCAGCCGCGCGCTGGCGTGCGCGCTTGAGGATGGCTGCGCTGCTTTGCGCACTGGGGCCACGATCCTCTGCCACGGCCTCGTGGTAGAGCTCGCGCATCGCATCGGGCTTGTCGTCGCCAGACGGGTTTTCGGGGTGCATATTCATGCCAGTTCCTCCAGCGCGGCGCGTAGTTTGGCACGCGCATAGCGCAAGCGGCTTTTGGCCGTTTCCTCGGCAACGCCGGTGGCCTGGGCAATTTCGGCCAGCGTCAGATCAGCCTCGACCTGCAGCAGAAAACACTCGCGCTGCTCGGCCGGGAGCCGGGCCAGCGCTGCCAGGATGGCCTGGGCCATGAGTTGACGATCGAGATGCTGCTCGGGCTCGAAGCCCGAGGCAGCAAACAGGCTTTCGGCCAGCCGCATGGACTCTTGCGTGTCTGCCGACAGGCTGATGCCCGGCCGCTGCCTGCGCCAGTGATCGACCAGGCGGTTGTGCGCCATGGTGAACAGCCAGGTCGTGAACCTGCTGCGCACCTCATAGCGGCAGGCGCAGTCCACGACGGTAAGCCAGAGGTCTTGCGCCAGATCGTCGGCCAGCGCCGCATCGCCCGTGTTGCGATAGAAATAGCGCCATATGCGCAGGCTGTGCCGGGCATAAAGCGTCTCGAACGCCGTGGCCTGCCCTGCGGCATAGCTGCGCATCAGGGCTTCATCGGCGAGTTGGGCTTGGGCAAGCGGCGGTGCAAGCATGCCCGCGATTATGCAAACTCCGACGACAGCGCAATCAACTCAGTTGCGGGGTGGATCCGGCACAAAGCCGTTGTCCCCGGGAAAAGGATTGGGCGCGCGCGGCTGGGACGGCCGTGGACGGGGCTCGCGAATCACGCCTCTGGCGACCAGGTTGGCATAGCTGTCGTAGCGGATGCGCACCATCTGCCGGGGCTGGTCTGTATCGGCCTCGAAGTCCACCTGGGTGACTTGCGAGCGCTCCACCGCGCCATGGCCCGTGCCTAGCGAGGGGGTCGGCGAGGCCTGTGGCGCACGGCGCTCGGCGCTGCGGCTCTTGCTGGCGGCCTGAGGCACGGCGACATCCGCCGCTGCAGATTCAGCCGCCGAGGCACTGGCCTGCGCTTGCGGCTCATGGAGCGGCCCCTGGTAGGCAGCAGGCTCGGGCAGCTTTTCGCGGTACAGCGCAACTCCGATCACGCCCACATCCTGCGGCCTGCCGGTTCTGGCGGCATAGGACATATCGCTTTCGGAGAAATAAAACGCAGCCACGTTGTCATTGCTCTTGCGCCAGCCCCGCACGTCGTAGCTGTCGCCCGCATCCAGCACATAGCCGCCTTCGGCGCGGGAGCTCGCCGTGCGGCCGTTGATGGCATTGACCCCGTCGACGCTGATGACGCCCATGATGCGGCGGCTCTCGAAGTTGCGGATGCGCACCGCGTAATTGGCACCGGGGCGGCCCACCACCCACAGCTCGCCCTCGTGGCTGTACTGGGGCAGTACCCGGCCCGTGGCGCGTTCGACGATGCTGATCTGGGCCAGCTTTGGGTTGCCGCGCATCCAGGCCGAAGCCGGCGTGGCGGCCACCATCGCGGCAGCGCAGAGCAGCGAAGCGCGCAGCAAACGGCCGCGCGACAGCAAGAAACCAGGAACCGGGGGTTCGATAGGGACAGACAACATGGACAAGGCCTCCTCAAGATACAGCCACAGCGGCTGAAACAAACTTGTCGGAGGCTGAAACGCAGCAGCAGACGCAACGGGGTCAAGACAGGCACTTTGATTTGCAAGCATTTGCAACACAGCTTTGCGCTGCAGTTCTGCCCCGCCGCAGCATGTCTGGCACAATCGCGCTCGCTGCAGCCCAAGGCAGGCAGCAATGCTGGGGGTGTCCTGACCATGACCGGTCAGGGCTGAGAGAGTCCCTTTGAACCTGATTGCGCAAGCGGTGTCTTGACCACCGCTTGCCCGAGATCATCCTCGCGCAGGGAAGCTGTCCAAGGTGTCAGACCGCGACTGGCCATGTCTTTGCTGGCTCACCGCGCAAACCATGCGGCCCCTGCTTCGTTTTTCTGGCGGAGCATTCATGAATTCATCTTCTTCCACATCGGCCAATCGGGCCCTGGCCCCGGTGACGGCTAAGGAGCGCGTCTTTGCCTGGCGCGACCATGCCTCGCTGTGGTTCAGTCTGGGCGTTGGCCTGCTGGTCATGCAGATGGGCGCCTATCTGCTGCCTGCGCTCAGCCCGCTGCATGCGCTGATTGCGATAGCCATCGGCTCCCTGATCGGAGCCGGCCTGCTGGGCTGGGTGGGCAAGCTGGGCTGCGACAGCGGCCTGTCCAGCGCCGGGCTGATGCACAGTGTCTACGGCCGCCGCTTCGCACGACTGCCTATCGTGCTCAACATCATCCAGCTGCTGGGCTGGGGCAGTTTCGAGCTGGTGGTGATGCGTGACGCGACCGTGGCGCTGGGCAAACAAAGCGGCATCATGGGCGCTGCCCATTGGCCCTGGCTGGCCACGCTGCTCTGGGGTGGCGTGATCCTGCTGCTGATGAGCGGCTCCATGACCACCCTGGTGCGCCGCATCATTTCGCGCGTGGCCTTGCCGCTGGTGATTGCCTCGCTGCTGTGGCTGAGCTGGCAATTCCTCAAAATGGCCGGCGCCACCGGCCTGGGCAACTTGATGGCCCGCGAAGGTGCAGGCGGCATGAGCATGCTCGGCGCCGTCGATCTGGTGATCGCCATGCCCATCAGTTGGCTGCCGCTGGTGGCCGACTATGCGCGCCACGGCAAAAGCGGAAAGTCCGCGCTGACGGGCGCCTGGACCGGCTTTGCCCTGGCCAATATCTGGTGCTACTCCCTGGGCGTGCTGGTGGCCCTGACCCTGCCCAGCGAAGACCTGGTCACGGCCCTGCTGCTGGCCCAGGGCGGGCTGATTGCGCTGTCGCTGATTCTGATCGACGAGGTGGACAACGCCTATGGCGATGCTTACTCGGGCGCCATGTCGGCCCACAGCCTGCAACCGCGCTGGAGCATTCGCCGTTGGGGCCTGCTGATCGCGGCCCTGTGCACGGCGCTGGCCATGGTACTGCCCATGCACAGTCTGGAACCGTTTTTGCTGTTGCTCAGCTCCTGCTTTGTGCCGCTGTTCGGCGTGATGCTGGGTCGCCTGGCCTTTGGCACCGATGCCGTACAACTGATGCAAAAAGCGCCCGCCGTGCGCTGGGATGCCGTGTCCATCTGGGTGCTGGGGATTGCCTTCTATCACCTGCTGCCCTATGTCAGCACGGCCCTGGGCTCGGCCCTGCCCACGCTGGCACTGACCTTTGCGATGGCAGTCGCCACACGCCAGCTGCAGCCACGCTCCGTTGCCGCCTGAGAAAAAATCAAATTCAATAGCAACAAGCGCCTTTTAACAGAGCGCTTCAGCCATTTTTCTGCTTTTTACCTGGCGCCCGCCGCCTGCAGCAGCTGCACCACGGCCTGCTGCCCGCGCTGGCGTGCATGGGCCAGGGCCGTCACCCCATCCTTGTCGGGCAGATTCAGATCCGCCTTCGCGTCGATCAAGGCCTGGATGATGGCCTGATGGCGCGGCCCGCCGTCGCTGAGCACCACGGCCTCCATCAGGCAGGTCCAGCCCAGCCGGTTGACATGGTTCACATCCACACCAGCGGCGATCAGCGCCTGCGCCGTTTCCAGATGGCCGCGCTCGCAGGCCGGAATCAGGGCCGTGCCGCCATAGCGGTTGGTGCTCTTGAGATCAGCGCCATAGGAAATCGTCATGCGCACAATCTCCAGCCGGCCCTGCGCGCCGGCCAGCAGATAGGCGCTGTCCTGCATCTGGTTCTGGATATTGGGGCTGGCACCATGCATCAGCAGCGAACGTGCCACCTCGATATGGTTGGCTGCCGTGGCCAGCAGCAACGGGGTATTGCCTCGGGCGTCCTGCACGTCGACGGGCGCGTTGCCAGCCAGCAGATTGCGCACCGCAACGGCATCGCCCTGCGCGGCAGCGGCCAGCAATTGCTGGCCTAGCATCTGCGGGTCACCGGCTTTTGCCGCCGCAGCAGCGGCAGGTGTTGCAGCGGCAGCATTCGCCGACGAGCCGCTCTGGCAGGCCGTGAGCAGCGTCACTGCGGCCGAAGCCGTCAATGCAATCGTCAATCGGGTAGTCAACGAGGCGCTCCCACGGGCGCGGACTGGCTGGTTCATGGCATTCCTTGATGGCTGGCTGGGTGTTCAGCCCCTGTCAGCTTTCTACAGGAACTATAGCTAACCACGCAAGTCCGATGAGGGTTACAGCATGTTTTCAATCGATAAAAGGAGAATCTGCCCCGTGTCTTGCAACCGCTGGATCCGCACCGCCGCCACTTCAAGCCTGATCGCGCTGGGTGCGCTCACCGCCGGCCTGCTGCCGGCCCTCGCACAAGCCCAGGAATTCGTCAGCATCAAGGGCAAGACCGTGAATGTGCGCGAGCAGCCCAACACCCGCTCCGCCACCCTCTGGGAACTGAGCAAGGGCTACCCGCTGCAAGTGACCCAGCGCAAAGGCCAGTGGCTGCGTGTGAAGGACTATGAGTCCACACTGGGCTGGGTCCACGCCCCGCTGACCAGCAAGAGCCCGCATATGGTGGTGACGGCACGCACGGCCAATCTGCGCTCCGGCCCCGGCCAGAAGCACAGCCGGGTAGGCAAGCTGGAACAAAATGAAGTGTTGCAGACGCTGAAAAAGCAAGGTAGCTGGGCCCAGGTCCAGCGCAGCAACGGCCAGAGCGGCTGGGTCGCCAAGAATCTGGTCTGGGGCTGGTAAGCTCGGCAACAGGCGCCCGAAAAGGCAAAGGCCTGCAGCTGCAGGCCTTTCTTGCGAGTGTCGGCAATCAGCCTTCGACGATCAGCTGCGCGCGCGGCGCATAGCCGTGGTTGAGGGGGCCGTGGCCCTGGCCGGTGTAGACCTCGGCTCCCGCCTCGATGGCGCCCAGAATATAGCGCCGCGCCTCGGTCACCGCGACCTCCAGCGCCAGCCCCTGGGCCAGGAAGGAGGCAATCGCCGACGAAAGCGTGCAGCCCGTGCCATGGCCGTTATGGGTGACGATGCGCTGCGACTGCAGACGCAGATAGTCGCTGGCCTGCTGACCTTGCCGGCCCAGCACATCCATGACCAGATCACCGCTCAGATGCCCGCCCTTGAGCAATACCGCAGGCGCGCCCATGGCCAGCAGATCGGCCACGGCCGCATCCAGCGCTCCAATGCCGTCGATGTTGCGACCCAGCAGCAAAGCTGCTTCATCCAGATTGGGGGTAATCACCGTCGCCAGCGGGAACAGCTCCTGCACCAGCGCCTGGGCCGTCTCGGGAACGATCAGGCGGTCGCCGCTGGTGGCCACCATCACGGGGTCCAGCACCACGTTCCTGATCCGGTGGCGACGGATCGCATCCGCCACGACGCTCACCACATCGGGGGTGGCCAGCATGCCGATCTTGACGGCATCGACGCCTATGTCCTGCACAACGGCATCGATCTGGCCGCGCACGGTATCCAGCGGAATGCCGTGAATGCCCGTCACGCCGAGCGTGTTCTGCACGGTGATGGCCGTGATCGCCGTCATGCCGTAGCAGCCAAGAGCCGCACAGGTCTTAAGGTCGGCCTGGATGCCGGCGCCACCGCCGCTGTCCGAGCCGGCGATGGAGAGCACGCGTGCATAGCGCTTTTTTGCGGCGCCGGAGATGGAGGAAGAAGCAATCACTGTCATGGCAAAAATTATCGCCCATGCGCATGGTCAATGCGTGCTGTTTGCGGTTGTGCTGTAATGTCCAACGGACGAAACAGGGGTGTCCCGCAGGCAAGCAGCCTGTGCGGACTGAGAAACACCCTGGGGCTGCGCCAGCTGCCGGCTGCGCACCAGAGCACCATCCGTGCCCTGTGCCCCCTGCACCCGATCCAGGTCATGCTGGCGTGGGGAGTTTCACAAGCCGCAAGGCATGCCGCGTTTTGTCCTGCACATGGCCCTGTTCCTGTGTCCGGATGGAAAACGATTTGCACATGTCATTGCTACAAGCTTCTTCAAAGATCGCAATTCTCGGCGGCGGCCTCATGGGCCGTCTGCTGGCTCTGGCCCTGGCCCAGCGCGGTCACGCCATCGACCTCTATGACGCCCATGGCCCGCAAGGCGATGGTGCTGCGGCGCGCGTGGCGGCTGCCATGCTGGCGCCGCTGGCCGAGTCGGCCATTACCGAGCCCGGCGTGGTGCGCATGGGCCAGCATGGGCTCAAGCGCTGGCCCGAGCTCATAGCTCAGCTCGAGCAGCATGTGTTTCTGCAGCAAAACGGCACGCTGATTCTCTGGCACCGCCAGGATCAGGGCGATGCGGCGCGCTTTTTCGGTCTGCTGGAGAAAAACCGGCGCATCAACCCCAGCCTGCCGGCCATGCAGGAGAAGACCGGCGCGGCGCTGCAGGACTGCGAGCCCGCGCTGCAGGGACGCTTCAACCAGGCCGTCTATCTGCCCGGCGAAGGCCAGCTCGACAACCGTCAGCTGCTGACGGCGCTGGTCGACAAGCTCAGCGCCCTGGGCGTGCAGCTGCACTGGGACAGCCCGCGCGAGGTCGGCGACTTACGTCCCGGCGAGGCCGGCCAGCCCGACTTCGTGTTCGACTGCCGGGGCCTGGGTGCCCGCAGCCAATGGAAGCAGCTGCGCGGCATTCGCGGCGAGGTGGTGCGCATCCATGCGCCCGAAGTCACGCTGCAGCGCCCCACACGCCTGATCCATCCACGCTACCCCATCTATATCGCGCCCAAGGAAGACCATCTGTTCGTGATTGGCGCGACCGAGATCGAATCCGACGATATGTCGCCGGCCAGCGTGCGCTCCACGCTGGAGCTGCTGAGCGCGGCCTATACCGTGCACTCGGGCTTTGCCGAAGGCCGGATTGTGGAGATCGCCACCCAGTGCCGCCCCACCCTGCCCGATAATCTGCCCGCCGTGCGCCTGCTGACGCCGCGCGTCATGGAAGTCAACGGCCTCTACCGCCACGGCTTCATGATCTCGCCCGCCATGCTCGACGTGGTGCTGGAGCTGGTGGACCGCAACGACTCGCCGCTGGCGCGCGAGTTCGATGTCGCCGTGCATCGCGGCTGAGCCGCGAGCCCGAACTTTGGCGCACAGCACTTGCACCTCCTGCGCACGCAAGCGCCGCCGTGCAGAGGTTTAACTTAGCACCCGCTTTATTTTCTGTTTCATGCCATGAAGATCACCCTCAACCAGCAAGCCACCGAGCTGCAAGCCCATGCCACCGTGGCCGATGCGCTGGCGCAGATGCAGGCCAAGCCCCCGTTTGCCGTGGCGGTCAACACGGTGTTTGTGCCCAAGACGCAGTACGCCGACCATGCGCTCAACGAGGGCGACAGGATGGAAGTCATCTCTCCAGTGACAGGCGGCTAGGAATGACCTCCCTGAGTCGCTTCGCGCCTTCCCCCTGGGGGCGACACCCTCGCGGCGAGGCGGCTCTTGCTCGGTGTCACTGACTGGGCACATGTCTGTTTGAGGCTCACTGGGCTTCACACGCATTGCGGTACAAAGACAAGAGATATAGATAAATCATGAATACAAAAACCACCGACGACACCCTGGTTCTCTACGGCCAACGTTTTGAAAGCCGCTTGCTGCTGGGCACCTCGCGCTATCCCTCGCCCGCCATTCTCGAAGCGGCTGTGGAGCGTTCCAGGCCCGCCATGGTCACGGCCTCGTTGCGCCGCCAGGGCAGCAATGCGGCCGAGACCGGCGCCAGCTTCTGGGAACTGCTGCGCAAGCTCAACGTGCCCGTGCTGCCCAACACGGCAGGCTGCATGACCATCCAGGAAGCCGTGACCACGGCCCAGATGGCGCGTGAAGTCTTCGACACACCCTGGATCAAGCTGGAGCTGATCGGCGACGACTACACGCTGCAGCCCGACACGCTCAACCTGGTGGAGGCTGCCTCTATCCTCATCAAGGACGGTTTCCAGGTCCTGCCCTACACCACCTACGACCTGGTGCTGTGCCAAAAACTGGTCGACGTGGGTTGCCAGGCCGTCATGCCCTGGGCTGCGCCCATAGGCACCGGCCGCGGCCCCATCAACCCCTATGCCATGCAGATGCTGCGCGAGCGCCTGAAGGTGCCGCTGATCGTCGATGCCGGCCTGGGCCGTCCCTCCCATGCCTGCACCGTGATGGAATGGGGTTATGACGCCGTGCTGCTGAACACCGCCGTGGCCCTGTCCGAAGACCCCGTAGCCATGGCCGGCGCATTCTCCGATGCCGTCAATGCCGGTCACGCCGCCTGGCGCGCTGGCGCCATGGCCGAACAGAACGCCGCCCAGCCCAGCACGCCCGTGCTGGGCACCCCTTTCTGGCATCAGGAATAAAGGCCGGCCCATGGACTCCGCAGAAATCAAGGCCCTGGCGCAAGCCATCGTCCACCAGCACTGTGCCCATTTTGGCGCCCAGTTGCACCACGATGCCAACTCGGTCGAGCTGACGCCCCAGCCCGTGCCGCCCGCGCTGCGCCAGGAGCCCGCCTATCTGGCTGCGCTGGAAGCCTGCAGCGAGCTGGGCTTTATCGCCGTGGATGCACAAACACTGGCCCAGGCCTGGCAGTGCCAGAGCGAACGCAACAATCATTTCGATGTCACCCACTGGCCCGACGACCCACGCGACTTCGGTCTCGGCAAGGCCGACCCGGCACTGGCTTTTGCCCATTGCCCGCGCGAGCTGGGCCTGTATGGCGTGCTGCCCACGGCCGAATGGGTGGGCCGCATGGCCCGCGCGGGCGTGCCCACGGTGCAGCTGCGCTTCAAATCCGGCGACCAGGCCGCCGTGGCCCGTGAAGTTAAGGCTGCTGTCGAAGCCGTCAAGGGCACGCAGGCACGCCTGTTCATCAACGACCACTGGCAGGCTGCGCTGGACGCAGGCGCCTACGGCATCCATGTGGGTCAGGAAGATCTGGACGTGATCGGCCAGCGCGATCTGCAGACCATCCGCAACTCGGGCACACGCTTGGGCGTCTCCACCCATGGCTACGCCGAGATGGTGCGCGCCCATGCGGTCCAGCCCAGCTATATCGCCCTGGGCGCCGTATTCCCAACCACGCTCAAGAAGATGGCGACTGCCCCGCAAGGTCTGGCGCGTCTGGCGGCCTATGTGCGACTGATGCAGCAATACCCGCTGGTGGCGATTGGCGGCATTTCCGAGGACCTGTTCCCCGCCGTGCGTGCCACGGGCGTGGGCTCGGTAGCCGTGGTGCGCGCCCTGGTCAACGCCCCCGATCCGGAAGCCGCCGCCCAACATCTGCTGCAGCGCATGCAGGCCGCAGCCTGAGCGCATCTACCTCCGACTCAATAGCTGCCAGCGCTTGATATAGGTGCCGGCAGCTTTTTTTTACTGCATGCTCAACGACTGCAGCAGTGCCGAACATGCCTGGTGCACGAAACTCCGGAAATGACAAGATTGAATGCCCGCAGCCAGCGGGCATTTTTGCTGGCAGCCGCTGTGCAGACCGCATATCTGCTGGGTTTTCTTGATCGGCGCAAGCCCTGTTCGCGGTAAAAGCGGACGCACAGGTGACAACCCTGAGTCCCGCAGTTGCGGCACAGCCGGTCCCACACGCGACAATGGGGCGGTTACCAGTCACGCATAAGACAGAACATGGACGAGCCAATTCTTAGTATGGAAGAACGTGAGGCGATCAACTCTGGTCGCTGGTTTTCATCCCTTTCGCCCTCTTTGCGGCACGACATTCTTCGATGCGCTTACGTCAAACGATACAAAGATGGCATGCTCATCTGCGCTCGCGGCGAACCGCCCGAGGAGTGGATTGCCTGTGCACGTGGAGCGGTGCGGGTCAGCTCCACCTCCATCACGGGCAAGCAGATCACGCTGACCTATGTGGAGCCGGGCATCTGGTTCGGGGATGTGGCGATTCTGGATGGCGACAAGCGCACGCACGACGCCTATGCACATGGCGAGACCACGTTGCTGTGCGTCTCCAAGGCGGACTTCAAGCGCATTCTGGCAGAGCATGTGGAGTTTTCCGAAGCGATCTTGCGCCTCAATGCGCGCCGCGTGCGTCAGCTCTACGGCCTGGTGGAAGACCTCAACACCTTGCCGCTGCGCGCGCGCCTGGCCAAGCAGCTGTTGCACCTGACACGCAGCTATGGCGTGATGAGCCTGTCGGACAGCAACGAGATCCGCATCGGCCTGCATCTGGCGCAGGAAGAGCTGGCGCAGCTGCTGGGTGCCTCGCGTCAGCGCGTGAACCAGGAACTCAAGTCCATGGAACGCGAGGAAGTCATTCGCATCGAGCCGGGTGGCCTCATCGTGCGCGACCGGGTGACGCTGCTGCGTATTGCAGACACGGATCACTGACCCCCCTGAGCCGCTTTGCCGGGGGCGGCCCCGCCGCTTCCCCCCAAGGGGGGACGACATCTTCGCTGCGGGGCGGCCCTTGCTTGATGTCTCACTCTTGGGCTGCGCCTGTTTTCGGGGCAGCTATCTTTGGCCGTCCTCAGCGTTCACGCTTTCTTGCATCTTCGCCGCGCGTTCTGCGGCAACTCCCCCCCTTTCACGCATTCGCTCGCTGCACTTTTGTGCGGCGTGGCGGGCTGCGCCTTGCCCATCACAAATCGAACAAAGGACTGAGACAGCATGAGCACTTATGAGCATTTCGTCGGCACCCGCGCGGTTTCCGATCAGCATGCGTTTGATACCAATGCCATGACCGACTGGATGAGCCGTCATGTCCAAGGCTTTGGAGGTCCACTGCAGGTGGAGATGTTCAAGGGCGGCCAGTCCAACCCCACCTACAAGCTGATCACGCCCGGCAAAAGCTATGTGATGCGCGCCAAGCCCGGTCCCGTGGCCAAGCTGCTGCCTTCGGCCCATGCGATCGAGCGCGAATACCGCGTGATGAAGGGCCTGGCCGGCACAGATGTGCCCGTGCCGCATATGTATGCGCTGTGCGAGGATGAATCCGTCATCGGCCGCGCCTTCTACATCATGGAGTTCATGGAAGGCCGCGTGCTCTGGGACCAGTCCCTGCCCGGCATGACGCCTGCGCAACGCGCCGAGATCTACGACGAGATGAACCGCGTGATCGCGGCCCTGCACAGCGTGAAGTTTGCCGAGCGCGGCCTGGCCGACTACGGCAAGAGCGGCAATTACTTCGAGCGCCAGATCG
Source organism: Comamonas sp. wu1-DMT (assembly GCF_040187805.1). Taxonomy (NCBI): domain Bacteria; kingdom Pseudomonadati; phylum Pseudomonadota; class Betaproteobacteria; order Burkholderiales; family Comamonadaceae; genus Comamonas; species Comamonas sp. wu1-DMT. Next base: position 24,376 of record NZ_JBANEM010000007.1, on the reverse strand, counting down.
GTCGCTGGAGCAAGCAGTATGTGGCCTCCGTCACCCAGCCGATTCCCGAGATGGACAAGCTGATGGAGTGGCTGCCCGCCCATATGCCGGCCAGCGCGCGCGACGAGGGACGTGTCTCCATCGTGCATGGCGACTACCGTCTGGACAACCTGATGTTCCACCCCACCGAGCCGCGCGCGATCGCCGTGCTGGACTGGGAACTGTCCACGCTGGGTCATCCGCTGGCCGACTTCAGCTACCACTGCATGAGCTGGCATATACCGGCCGAGCTGGGCCGCGGCATCGCGGGGCTGGACATCGCGGGCCTGGGCATCCCTGCCGAGCACGATTACATCCAGCGCTACTGCCAGCGCACCGGCATTGCCGATGTGGCCACGCTGCAGCGCGACTGGAACTTCTACCTGGCCTACAACATGTTCCGCATCGCGGCCATCCTGCAAGGCATTGCCAAGCGCGTCGAGGCCGGAACGGCCTCCAGCGCCCAGGCCAAGGCCTCGGGCGACACCGCCCGCCCCATGGCCGAGCTGGCCTGGTCCTTTGCTCAGCGCGCCTGACTTTTTATCCACCACCACGCAACTTGACCGTCCCACAATAAAAGGAGCACTCATGGACTTCGACTACTCGCCCAAAACCAAGGACTTGCAGCAACGCCTGCTCAAGTTCATGGACGAACACATCTACCCGGCGGAAAAGGAGTATGCCGAGGAGATGCAGGCCAACACGGCCGCCGGCAAGCGCTGGACGCCGCTGCAAACCATTGAAAAGCTCAAGCCCAAGGCCCAGGCCGCGGGCCTGTGGAATCTGTTCCTGCCCGTGGACAGCGCCGAAGCCTCGGGCTACCACGGCGCGGGCCTGACCAACCAGGAATACGCACCGCTGGCCGAAATCATGGGCCGCGTGCCATGGGCTTCCGAAGTCTTCAACTGCTCCGCGCCGGACACCGGCAATATGGAGACCATTGCCCGCTACGGCAGTGCCGAGCTCAAGGAGCGCTGGCTCAAGCCCTTGCTGGAAGGCAAGATCCGCTCGGCCTTCGCCATGACCGAGCCCGAAGTCGCCTCCTCCGACGCCACCAATATCTGCACGCGCATCGAGCGCCAGGGCGACGAATACGTGATCAACGGCCACAAGTGGTGGATCTCGGGTGCCGGCGACCCTCGCTGCCAGGTCTTCATCACCATGGGCAAGACCGACCCCGAAGCGGCCAAGCATTCGCAGCAGAGCATGATCATCATCCCGGCCGATGCCAAGGGCATCCGCATCGAGCGCCCGCTGAACGTGATGGGCTATGACGATGCGCCCCACGGCCATATGGAGATGTATTTCGAGAACGTGCGCGTTCCCGTCGGCAATATTTTGCTGGGCGAAGGGCGCGGCTTCGAGATCGCCCAGGGCCGCCTGGGCCCGGGCCGCATTCACCACTGCATGCGACTGATCGGCCTGGCCGAGCGCGCGCTGGAGCTGATGTGCAAGCGCGCCAGCAGCCGCGTGGCCTTCGGCAAGAGCGTGGCCCAGCAGACCGTGACGCAGGAGCGCATTGCAGAAGCGCGCTGCAAGATCGACATGGCGCGCCTGCTCACGCTCAAGGCCGCCTGGCTGATGGACGTGGCCGGCAACAAGGTGGCCAGGACCGAGATCGCCATGATCAAGGTCGTCGCCCCCAGCATGGCCTGCCAGGTTATAGACTGGGCCATGCAGGTCCACGGTGGAGGCGGCATGTGCGACGACTTCCCGCTGGCCTATGCCTATGCCGCAGCACGCACGCTGCGCTTTGCCGACGGCCCCGACGAGGTGCACCGCAACGCGATCGCCAAATGGGAGCTGGGCAAATACGGCAGCTACGGCAAGAACGCCGAAGTGCCCATCACGCGCGGCGGCTGATGCGAGGCGGCAAGAGCGGATCACGCCGCTCCTGCTCCCCGGAAACAAAAACACCCCGTCAGCCACGGCTGCGGGGTGTTTTTGTTTCGAAGGCAGGCTTGTTACTCGCTATCAACAAAGAAGCTTATACCGCCTTATATCAAAGGATTTCAGATGAAAAACATATTGAAATTCAATGAATAAATACGATAGAAGCTCCTTAATCAATAGCAAAATAGCTAACAACACCAGGCCCGGCACCGCACGCCCGTACCGGACTTAGAAGCTCTCCCACTCGCCATCGTCTGCCGTTGCTACCTTTTGCGGCTGGGGCGCTGCTGCGCTTTTCGCGGGGCTCAGGACCGGCGGCTTGCTCCCCGCCGACATCGCCGGGCGCTTGAGCGCAGCCGACGGGGCCTTGAGCGGGGCCGAAACCTTGATCGCAGCCCTGGCAGGCGCGGACTTGAGCGCCGCAGGCGCCAGGGCTGGCGTGGCTTGCAGACCGGACTGGGCGCCGAGCTTGAAGAAGCTCACCGTCTCGGCCAGCGCGGCGGCCTGGCTACGCAGCGCGTCGGTCGCGGCTGCGGCCTCCTCCACCAGGGCAGCGTTCTGCTGGGTCATCTGATCCATCTGCGTCACAGCCTGGGTGACCTGCTCGATGCCCGAGGTCTGCTGGTGGCTGGCCACCGAGATCTCACCCATGATGTCGGTGACACGGCGCACGCTCATCACGATCTCGTCCATGGTCCTGCCGGCCTCGTCGACCTGGGTGCTGCCTTCCTGCACCTTGCTCACGGAGTCGTCGATCAGCTGCTTGATCTGCTTGGCCGCCTCTGCCGAGCGCTGGGCCAGGGTGCGCACTTCGGAGGCCACCACGGCAAAGCCACGGCCCTGGTCACCCGCACGGGCCGCTTCCACCGCCGCGTTCAGCGCCAGGATATTGGTCTGGAAGGCGATGGAGTCGATCACGCCGATGATGTCCACGATCTTGCGCGAGGAATCGTTGATGGCCGACATGGTCTGCACCACCTGGGCCACGGTGGCTCCACCGCGTACGGCTACCTGGGACGCTGCAGACGCCATCTGATTGGCCTGCTGGGCATTGCCGGCGTTCTGCTGCACGGTGGCGGTCAGCTCTTCCATCGAGGCCGCCGTCTGCTCCAGCGAGCTGGCCTGCTCTTCGGTGCGTGAAGACAGATCCTGGTTGCCACTGGCAATCTGGCTGCTGGCCGAGGCAATCGAGTCCGTGCCCTGGCGCACCTGACCCACGATGCGCTGCAGGCTGGTGTTCATGTCCTTGAGCGCCTGCAGCAGCTGGCCCACCTCATCCTGGCTTTGCACGGTGATGCTGGCGCTCAGATCGCCCGCAGCCACGGACTGGGCCAGTTGAACGGCCGACTGCAAAGGACGCGAGATGGAGCGTGCGATCAGCACCGCCAGCGCCACGCCGATGACGATGGAGCCCAGCAGCAGCGCCATCACCCACCAGCGGGCAGCGGCATACAGGTCATCGCCGGCCTGATTGGTTTCCTCGGTCGCCTGATGGTTGATCTCGCTGAGAGCATCCAGACGTGTATTGATGCCGCGGCTGATCTTGAGCGACTCGCCGCGCAAGATTTCGCTGGCCTCATCGTTGAGCAGCTTGTGCGACAGATCCACCACCTTGGCCGTCTGCACGGCATAGGCCTTGAGCTCCTCGCCGATTTCGGCCAGCAGGGCTCGCTCCTTGTCGGTTCTCACGTACTTGGCATACGACTGCTGGTTCTGGACCAGCTCGTCCCAGAGCTTGGGCATGCTCTTGTCATAGACCGCCATTTCCTCGGACGACTGCGCCATCACATGCTGCATGGTCTGCGAGCGATAGCGCTGAAGCTGATAACGCATGTCCTGCAGGTTGCGGGCCGCCGGCAGCCACTGGCGCGCCAGATCGGTGGCCGTGGCATTGACACGCTCCATCTGGACCAGGCCATACAGACCCGATACCGCACTGATCAGCAGGATCAGCACAAAAGACACCAGCAGCTTGTTGGCCAGCTTGAGGTTGCGAAAGAAGTTCATGGGGGAATTGGGCGCCTGGGCGACCTGCAAGGTCTGGCACCTGCGAGATGGGATATAGGGAAAACTGCCTGAAAGCGCGTACACACTGCGCGCGCCTGCGAATTCTATTCAGAATTTGTTACTTCGAGTAACGGCATCCATGAATAAAACCGATGGTGGTATCAGGGGCATAGCTGGGTTCAAAAAGACACCCCGATGAAGCACTCAAAAACCCTGTCGAAGGCCATTGCATCCTTACAGCCGTCCGGCATGAGAAAATCAGCCCTTATTTATCAGCAAGAACAACGGATTCACCATGGAAGCAGAACGCGTCAACTCTATCGGCAACACCCTCCAAGATCTGGCCGAGCGCACGGCAGATCTCCGGAGGTATCTTTGACTACGATGCCAAGTACGAACGCCTGCGCACGGTAAACGCCTCGCTGGAAGACCCTGCCGTCTGGAACGACCCCAAGAAGGCACAGGAGCTGGGCAAGGAAAAGAAGTCGCTCGACTCCGTCGTGCTGACCCTGGAGAAGCTCACCACCGAACTGGCCGACAATTCCGAGCTGTTCGAGATGAGCAAGGAAGAAGGCGATGATGCCGGCCTTGAAACCATCGAAGCCGAAACCGCCAAGCTCAAGCCGCTGATCGAGGAGCTCGAGTTCCGCCGCATGTTCGGCGGCGAAGCCGATCCGCTCAACTGCTTCATCGACATCCAGGCCGGTGCCGGCGGCACCGAAGCCTGCGACTGGGCCAGCATGCTGCTGCGCCAGTACCTGAAGTATGCCGAGCGCAAGGGCTTCAAGGCCACGGTGGAAGAAGAGACTCCGGGCGACGTGGCCGGCATCAAGAGCGCCACCATCAAGGTCGAAGGCGAGTATGCCTATGGCCTGCTGCGCACCGAAACCGGTGTGCACCGCCTGGTGCGCAAATCGCCCTTCGACAGCTCGGGCGGCCGTCACACCAGCTTTTCCTCGCTGTTCGTCTACCCCGAGATCGATGACTCCATCGAGATCAACATCAATCCGTCCGACGTGCGTACCGACACCTACCGTGCTTCCGGCGCCGGCGGTCAGCACATCAACAAGACCGACTCGGCCGTGCGCCTGACCCACATCCCCACGGGCATCGTGGTGCAGTGCCAGGACGGCCGCTCGCAGCATAGCAACCGTGACGTGGCATGGCAGCGCCTGCGCTCCAGGCTGTACGACTTCGAGATGCGCAAGCGCATGGAAGAGCAGCAAAAGCTCGAGGACACCAAGACCGATGTGGGCTGGGGTCACCAGATCCGCTCCTATGTGCTGGACAACAGCCGCATCAAGGACTTGCGCACCAACGTCGAAGTCTCGGCCACCCAGAAGGTGCTGGACGGCGACCTGGACGTGTTTATCGAAGCCTCGCTCAAGCAAGGCCTCTGATCCTAGAAAGGAATCGATATGCTGCAACTGCGTGACGGGCAAGCCCCGGCCACCGCGATTTATCGTGCCGACTACGAGGCCCCGGCCTGGTGGATCGACACGGTGGACCTGACTTTTGACCTGGACCCGGCCAAGACGCGCGTGCTCAGCAAGATGCGCGTGCGCCGCAACCCCGAGGTGCCGGCACAGGCACTGCGCCTGGACGGCGACGAGCTGAATCTGGCACGTGTGATGGTCAACGGTGGTGGTACCTCCTTCAAGATGGATGGCGACCAGCTGGTGCTGGAGAATCTGCCCGAGGGCAACGAGCCCGTGGAGCTGGAAATCTTCACCACCTGCGCCCCCATCAAGAACACCAAGCTCATGGGCTTGTATGTGAGCGAGGACACGTTCTTCACGCAGTGCGAGGCAGAAGGCTTCCGCCGCATCACCTACTTCCTGGACCGCCCCGACGTGATGGCCATGTACACCGTCACGCTGCGCGCCAGCAAGGTCCAGTATCCGGTGCTGCTGTCCAACGGCAATCTGGTGAAGTCCGGCGATCTGGAGGACGGCCGCCACTTTGCCAAGTGGGTCGATCCGCACAAAAAGCCCAGCTATCTGTTTGCGCTGGTGGCCGGCAATCTGGTAGCACGCGAGCAGAAGATCAAGAGCCGTGCCGGCCGCGACCACCTGCTGCAGGTCTTTGTGCGCCCTGGCGATCTGGAAAAGACCGAGCACGCCATGAACTCCCTCATGCACTCCGTTGCATGGGACGAGGCCCGCTTTGGCCTGAGCCTGGACCTGGACCGCTTCATGATCGTCGCCACCAGCGACTTCAACATGGGCGCCATGGAGAACAAGGGCCTGAACATCTTCAACACCAAGTATGTTCTGGCCAGTCAGGCCACGGCCACCGACACCGATTACGCCAATATCGAATCCGTCGTCGGTCATGAATACTTCCATAACTGGACGGGTGACCGCGTCACCTGCCGCGACTGGTTCCAGCTCAGCCTCAAGGAAGGCCTGACGGTATTCCGCGATCAGGAGTTCAGCATGGACATGGCGGGCACGGCTTCGGCCCGTGCCGTCAAGCGCATCGACGATGTACGCGTGCTGCGCACCGTGCAGTTTCCTGAGGATGCCGGCCCCATGGCCCACCCCGTGCGCCCCGACAGCTATATCGAGATCAACAACTTCTACACGGTCACGATCTACGAAAAAGGCGCGGAAGTCGTGCGCATGCAGCACAACCTGGTCGGCCGCGAAGGCTTTGCCAAGGGCATGAAGCTGTACTTCGAGCGTCATGACGGTCAGGCCGTGACCTGCGATGACTTCTCGCAAGCCATTGCCGATGCCAACCCGGACTCTGCTCTGGCTCAACATCTGCAGCAATTCCGCCGCTGGTACAGCCAGGCCGGCACGCCTGTGCTCAAGGCGGTTGGCCAATACAATGCCGACGCCCGGACCTATACGCTGACGCTGTCGCAAAGCTGCGCGCCCACCGTGGGTCAGGCCGAGAAACTGCCGTTCGTCATTCCCGTGCAAATGGGTCTGCTCACGGCCAGCGGCCAACCCATCGCCCTGCAACTGCAAGGCGAAGATGCGGCCCAGCCAGTCACCAGCCGCATGCTGGTATTGACCGAAGCCGAGCAGAGCTTTGTCTTCAGCAATGTGAGCGAAGCCCCCGTGCCCTCGCTGCTGCGCACCTTCAGCGCACCCGTGGTGCTGGAGCATGAATTCAGCGATACCGATCTGCTGACCCTGCTGGCTCATGACAGCGACCCGTTCAACCAATGGGAAGCCAGCCAGCGCCTGGGCCTGCGCTATGCCCTCAAGGCCATCGCGGCCAGCGGCGACGCCAGTGCCGAGATCCTGCCTGAAGCCTTTATCGAAGCCATGCGCCGCGTGCTGCGCGACGACAAGCTGGACGCGGCGTTCAAGGACCTGGTGCTCACGCTGCCGTCCGAGAGCTATATCGCCGAGCAACTGGCCGAAGTCGATCCGCAGCGCGTTCATGCCGTGCGCGAAGCCATGATCTTGCAGCTGGCGACCGCCCTGCAGACCGAGTGGGAGAGCATCTGGGAGGCCAACCGCGACACCGGCGCCTATCGCCCCGACCATGTCAGCGCCGGCCGCCGTGCGCTGGCGGGCCGCGCCCTGTCCATGCTGTGCCTGCAGGCGGCCCGCACCGGCGACACGGTCTGGCCCGGCAAGGCCTACCAGCGCTGTAAGGATGCCGGCAATATGACGGACCGCATGGCGGCCCTCTCCGCCCTGGTCTACAGTGCCAGCCCGCTGGCCGAGCAGGCGCTTCAGCGCTTTCACGCCCTGTTCAAGCAGGACGCACTGGTGCTGGACAAATGGTTTGCGCTGCAAGGTGCAGCCAGCGACCGCAGTGGCGATGTGCTTCCGGCAGTCAAGGCGCTGATGAAGCATGCCGACTTCCAGATCAAGAACCCCAACCGCGCACGCAGCCTGATCTTCAGCTACTGCAACAATGCCGGCGCCTTCCACCGCGCCGATGCGGCGGGCTATGTGTTCTGGGCCGATCGCGTGATCGAGATCGACGGCATCAACCCCCAGGTGGCCTCCCGCCTGGCCCGGGTGATGGACCGCTGGAAGAAACTGGCTGAGCCTTACCGCTCTGCGGCCCGCGAAGCCATCGCCCGTGTGGCTGCCAAGCCCGATCTGTCCAACGACGTGCGCGAGGTCATCACCCGCGCCCTGGCGGACTGATGGGTCTGAACATGCTTGCTCGACACGCGGCTCGGGGCATGAAGGCCCTTGCCGTCGCTGCGGCGAGCATGTCGCTGAGCACTCAGGCAGCAAAGCCTGATGCGGGATTCGAAGCCCGTTTTGCGCCCCTCTATGCCACTGTCTTCAGCGAAGGCGGCAGCTTCAGCGGACGAGCCATGAGTGCCGATCTGCAGGCGCTGGAGCCGCTGTTGAAAAAGCCGGGGTTCGCTGCACGCGATATCTTCCGGCTCTACTACACACAGGCCAGCGTCTACGCCCGCCGAAGCATGCCCAAAGAGGCAGCCGGAGCAGCGCAGACGGCACTGACGGCTTTGTCCGGCACTCAGGACCCGGAGCTTTCATACGCTCATTTTTTTTCTGCGCTACTCAAGCATCCGCTGGCTGGCAGATGCCGGGCAGCATGAAGCGGCGCTCAAGTGGGTCAAAGCCTTTCAGGCTCAATACCCGCTGCAGCAGATTGCCGTGCTACCCGCCGAAATGCGCTGGGACGAGAGCGTGAGGCCTGCACGGGCTCTGGATTTTCCGAGCCAGATGCAGATTCTCGGCGTCTATGAGGACGAAGGATATCTGCTGCATGAACTGGGGCAGTTTCGCGCGGCCAGGCAAGCCAACGAGCGACTGCTTCCTGTCGCACGTGAACGACTCAAAGCCATGGGCAAGCTGCAGCAAATACGCGGTGTACTCACCAATATTGCGCAAAATTGCTATGAGCTGGGCGATCTGAATCAAGCTGCCATCTATCTTCAGGAGCGTCTGCAGATTGCGCAGGCGGCGCAAGACCATGCCACCGTCTACGACAGCTATTTCCAGCTCATGGTCCTTGCCCATGAGCAAAAGCAAGAACCGCAGGCCCGCCAATGGCTGGCCCGCTATGAACAATACGCGCTGAACCAGAAAGACAGCAAGCAGCAAACCCGCGTCAAGGAGCTGCTGGCAGAACTGGAGCAGCGCAATGCAGGGCGTCCAGGCAAGTGATCGGGCCCCCTGCCCTCAGTCCATTTCAGATTTGCATCGAATATCAAGGAGTTGAAGCATGAAGAAAAACATCAGCCTGACCCGCTATCTGGTCGAGCAACAACGTGTTGACGGGCTCATCCCCGGCCAGTTGCGCCTGCTGCTGGAAGTGGTGGCCCGCGCCTGCAAGCGCATCAGCTTTGCCGTGAACAAAGGTGAGCTCGGCGACGTCATGGGTACGGCCGGCAGCGAAAACGTGCAGGGCGAAGTGCAGAAAAAGCTGGACATCATCGCCAACGAGACCCTGATTGAAGCCAATGAATGGGGCGGCCACCTGGCCGCGATGGCATCGGAGGAAATGGAAGGCATCTATGTGGTGCCCAACCGCTACCCTCAGGGCGAATACCTGCTGATGTTCGACCCCCTGGACGGTTCGTCCAATATCGACATCAACATGTCCATCGGCACCATCTTCAGCGTGCTCAAGAAGCCTGAAGGCCACCCTGGCGTGCACGACAGCGACTTCATGCAGCCCGGCACCCAGCAGGTGGCTGCCGGCTACTGCATCTACGGTCCCCAGACCACCCTGGTGCTGACCGTGGGCGACGGTGTCTCCATGTTCACGCTGGACCGCGAGCAAGGTTCGTTCGTACTCATCGAGGAAAACGTCAAGATCCCCGAAGACACCAAGGAATTCGCCATCAACATGTCCAATATGCGCCACTGGGACGCCCCGGTGAAGCGCTACGTGGACGAATGCCTGGCAGGTGCAGACGGCCCGCGCGGCAAGAACTTCAACATGCGCTGGGTTGCTGCCATGGTGGCCGACGTCCACCGCATTCTCTGCCGCGGCGGCATCTTCATGTACCCCTGGGACAAGCGCGAGCCGCAAAAGGCCGGCAAGCTGCGCCTGATGTACGAAGCCAATCCCATGAGCTGGCTTGTCGAGCAGGCCGGTGGCATGGCCACCAACGGCCGCCAGCGCATCCTGGACATCCAGCCAACGCAGTTGCACGAGCGAGTGAGCGTCGTCCTCGGCTCCAAGAACGAAGTGGAACGCGTGACCAGCTACCACCTCGAAGCCGATGAAAAAGCGCTATAATCTATAGCTTATCGCCGGTGTAGCTCAGTCGGTAGAGCAGCTCATTCGTAATGAGAAGGTCGGGTGTTCGATTCATCTCTCCGGCACCAGAATAAAAGCCCCAGGTTCGCAAGAGCCTGGGGCTTTTTCTTTTGCTGCTCCTCGGTTTCATCACGATTTGCGCATAAAAGAACAATGCTTTATAATTTGCGGATTGCTGCGTGGCACTTGCCCTGCGCAGTATCTCTCAGGCAGTTCTCACGTTGCCCACGCTTGACTCCATACAGTCATAGCACTCCATGGCAAGAAGCTTAAGCCACCCGCAAGCGGCTGGCTTATTTGATCCCAGCTCATCAGAGCTGGACTCCTTCATTTTTCATTGGTCGGCATGCCCTGCCCTGGGTTTGTGCCGCCCGTTGACTCGATATGCATACAGAACAAATCACAGAGCGTGTCGGCAACTACATTGTGACTGCCCTCACCCAAATGACTCACTCCGGCAAGGTTGCTGCAGCGGTTTCCATCCGACGCGGAACCTATGACCGGATTTTCAGGTTTATCCGCCAGTTCGACACCCCGGATATGGCCAGCAAATATGCCCTCGCCGAGGGGCGCAGCATGGTGCTGGACAACCAGTTGAACTGACCTCTTTGTAGAAAGGAAATATTTTGGCCAAAGAAGAATTGATTGAAATGCAAGGCAGAGTGGACGAGGTTTTGCCGGACGCCCGCTTTCGTGTGACGCTGGACAACGGCCACCAGCTGATTGCCTATTCCGGCGGCAAGATGCGCAAGCACCGTATTCGCGTGCTGGCAGGCGACAAAGTAACGCTGGAGATGTCTCCCTATGATCTGAACAAGGGTCGCCTGACCTTCCGTCATATCGAGCGTTCCAACAACAGCAACCCTGCGCCGCAGCAGCGCCGCCACTAAGCCTCGGCGGTTGATCTGGTGCGCTACGGCCACCAGCTCTGACATGCTTGTGTCAGCTGCAGGATCACGGGGCCGCGCAAGCACCCGGCCTGCAGCTCAATTGCAAGCTCTGCCTGCTCCAGATGCAGATCGCAGAGGTCAGCTCTGGCTCTTCGATGCTCGCACTGCCTTCAGCGCGTATCGATATGGATCGCTGAGGCACTCTCACGCCATTTGTTTGAGATTCCCACCGCCTGCACATCCAGCCTGACCAGCCGGGAATCAGGCATGCACAAAGTCCGCCACCAGTCATCGGTGGCGTTGCTATCGCCGGCCTCATCCCAGCTCCTGCCCCTCGCTGCAAGTGTTGAATTTCCTTGTAGATCTGCGACCTTCCTGCACGTAGCGCTGGCCTCGATGCAGGTCATAACTATCAGAGCCAGCATCAACATGATGCCCTGTCGTAAATCATGCGATAGGCCAACCTGCCTGCGTTCGCGGGCACCAGTGTTCAGGCCAGATATTCGCAGGAATACGCTAACCGACTTCGGTGCTTTTGCTGCGTCCTGCGCCGACCTCTTGGCCATGGATCGACAAATACCTCCAGGCAGCGTTCCCCTTTGGCAAGACTACGGATTTGAAATGATGGCTCGCGCCCTCAGATTGCTTGAATGTCGTCCAAGGATCCGAGAGATCAGCTCCGACAGTTCAGCACTCGGCACGATTGCGCCCAGCCGCCTTGGCCCGATACAGGGCTTGATCGGCCGCTTCAACCAGATCCAGCGGACTCGCCAATCCATGCCTGCCCTGCATGCATGCCGCTCCTATGCTCACAGTGACATGGCCGAATTGGCTGAGCTCATGGGCAATGTCGAGTCCTCGTATGCACTTCAGCAACTCCTCGGCAACGCGCATGGCCCCCTCCAGCGCGGTATTAGGAAGAATGATGGCAAGCTCCTCCCCGCCGTAACGTGCTGCCAGATCCCCTGAGCGCTTGGCCGACAGCTCCAGCTGCCGCGACACCGCTTTCAGGCATTCGTCGCCGGCGACATGACCATAGCGGTCATTGAAGCCCTTGAAATGGTCCAGATCGATGAGCAAAAGCGAGAGCACCGTCCCGTCACGCGCGGCACGCCGGACCTCCAGTTGCAGTACCTCGTCGAAGCGTCGCCGGTTCGCCAGCCCTGTCAGCGAATCCTGGGTGGCCAGCCGCTCCAGTTCGAGGTTGGCATCCAGCAACTTCTCACGCACTGCCATCAAGGATGTCTCTGCCTGCGCACGCTGCCGGATGAGCAGGATCAGACGCCAGCCTATCAGTGTGACAACTGCCAGCAGGCCTAGCACCACACCAGCCGTCAGCAGCGCCTGGCTTCGCCAGGCTTGCAGTGCCTCATACCGCCCCCGGGCCACCACCGTGAAAACGGGATAACGATCATTGCTCCTGAAGGCATATAGCCTTTCCGTTCCATCTATGCCGGACTCAAAGGACGCCGTGCCGGATTTCAGGTTTGAGTAGTAGCGCCGAAAGTTAGGGGAGCGAGAGAAATCACGCCCCAGATCCTGTTCACGAAATGGATAACGCACCAACAACTGTCCGCTGGTCGTTGCGAATCCAATAGACCCTTGCTCGCCGACATCAATCTTGCCGAACAAGTGCAGAAAGTTCTCTATCCCCAGCACGACAACGATGACCCCGGCAAAGTCCCCCTCTTGGTTCTCAAATCGCCGACTGATGGTAAGCACCCATTCACCCGTAGAGCGACTGCGTATGGGCGCACCGATGAAGATCTCGTGCGACGGGTTATCGCGGTGGTATGAAAAAAAAGCGACGGTCAGCGCTGTTGCTTCCCTCGAGAAATTTCCCTCTCGATGACATAAGCCATTTACCGCTCGCGTCGATGACAAGCAATTCATTGAGCTGGGAAAGCAGATGTTCCTGGCGACCGACCAGTTGCTGCATGCGCGCAAGATGCTCAGGCGTGGTGCCCTCCACCTCCAGGCGCTCAAGCATGCCGAGCAGCAGCATGGAGCTCTGGGTGAAGACCCCCTCGGCATAGGTGTTCAGCGTCTGTGCAAGATTGCGATTGTTGGTATCAATCTCGCTCAGAGTGCGTTGATGCGCCGACCAGATTTGCCAGCTGGTGGCTACCAGTACAGAGACCCAGATTACCAACAGCAGACTGGTCGCCAGCTGTGCATCGCGCTTGGCAGCCAGAACTTTGCACCCGCCACCACGACTGGTGACGCTGGCCTCCCTCTTCTTTTTTCGACACCACACCTCAACACTCCTCTCATCGTCAACCTAGCAAGAGCGGCACTTTTGCATTGCCTGTAGTTTCCCTGCTTAGATTGGACAGGGTCGGACGGATTTTCCACCATCTCGTGAAACGACACGGGGCAGAGCAGCAGACGAGGCCGAACCTGAAGCTACGGTTCAATCACTGCCAACGGGGCCGCAGCGATCATTCCTGCTCAAGGAAACAATGCGGCACAGCTCCCAGGGCTGCTAGGGCTGCGGCGGCAGTTGGCAGACTGTGCCTGGTACCCATCGACATAGGACATTCTGGTTCGCCTGCCCGGCTTGCCGATGGGAACGGCTGGCAGACGGGTGATCCATCCAGTGAGCAGGACATGGGATCACCCCTCTGTGGCGCCATCGATCCGGCGATAGACAGCGCCAGAGCCGAGCCATCTCTTGACCGCACGCGCCAGCCGATCGACCAAGGCAACACCATCAGAAAAGGTCTGCCCGGAAAGCAGCGGCCATGGTCCAGACATGCAATCCAGCAATCGAAGCCTCTTCGGGCGCAGACATGCCTCGATAGGAAACCAGCGAGCCGGCCCAAAGCGGTCTTCCGAGGCTCAGTCAATCCCGGCTCCGGTTTGCGAAATCAATGTCCGTCTCCTGAAGCCATGACATTCGAGTAGCTGTGTCTACTACCACGGTCCAGATCAAAGCAGTTATCCATTGAAAAGCTATCTTTTGAATAGCTTGTTCCACTTCAATTTACTTGATTTCAGATAGAAATCATGTCAAAGCTAATGTATTTCAAGCACAAGCCGCTCTCTTTTGCATAAGTACCAGCACCTCACGCACGTCCAGCGCACAGCCACAGCACAAATCTCGCTCATGAATTGATACAGTCTCTTCGGTGCATTGCGCTTATGCTCGCAGCGTTTTAAAACCGATGCGGCCATGGCTTGGGCCATGGACTGCCCCACCCACAATGAAGAAAATCCTTGCTCTTGTTTCCATCTGCCTGCCTGTGGTGCTGATTGCCACGCCACTGAGCAGCCAGGCACATGATCGTCATCACCATCACCACAAGCGCGAGCACAAGGAAGAGTACTGGGACGGCCACTGCAAAGTGGAGCGCAAGTGGAAGAACAATGGCGAGTACAAGGAAAAGCGAAAGTGCAGAAACCGTCCAGACGCCTACTATGCGCCACAACCGGTTTATGTAGCCCCGCCCCAGCCGGTATATGTCGCGCCGCAGCCGCAAGGGCTGGTGATTGATTCACGCATCGTGCTCAGGCCCTGAGCCGCTATTCGCCCAGAAGGCCGACAGCCTCCGCTGCAATCAGATCCCAGACCAAGTGCGCGACGGGCGATAGCTCACGCTGCTGCCGCTTGACCAGCATGATGCTGCGCTGCACCCGGGGCACCAGGGGACGGCTGACCAAAGCGGCACTGCCAGCTGCCGCAGTCGTAGCAGTCTGAGCTGCCCAGGCCGAGGGAATGGCGAGACGCGGCACCACGCTCAAACCCAGGCCTTGCTGCACCATGCTGTAGATGGTGGCCGTATGTCCCACCTCCTGCACCACCGATGCAGCCGCGCCATGCGCCTGCAGTGCGGCATCGATCAGGCGTCGGCTGCCCGATGCATGATCGAGCAGCACCAACGATTCACCAGCCAGCTGTTCCCAGTGCACCTCTTTCTTGCGCGCCAGGCTATGCGAGGAAAGGCAGACCAGACAAAAAGGCTCGGTCAGGATGGTCTGTGCATGCAGGTCCTGTTTCTCGGATGGGTCGATCACCACCCCAAAATCCACCTCCCCGCTGCGCACGCTGAGCAGCACATCGCTTTGAATACGATCGAGCAGCTGGATATTGACGCCCGGTGACTGTTGTCTGCCACGCGCAATGCATTGCGGCAGCAGGTTGGCGGAAAGCGTGGGACTGCTGGCCACCTTCACGCGGCCCTTGCGCTGAGTCGCCAGGCCTTGCACCTCGAGCAGGCAGGCATCGAGATCCTCAAGCACGCGCGAGAGATTGCCCAGCAGCAGACGGCCTGCCTCGGTCAGCTCCACCTCACGCGTAGTGCGATGCAGCAGCAGCAAGCCCAAGGCCTGCTCCAGATCCGTCACATTGCGGCTGACAGCAGGCTGGGTCAATGCCAGGGCATCGGCAGCACGACTGAAACTGCTGCTTTGGGCCACTGCCACAAAGGCACGCAGTTGACGCAGACTGATATTCATATCAAAAAATTATAGGTCTATCGAATAAATCCATTTCTCTTTTAAATGGATTGCGTGTCCAATACGCAGCCATCGCGCACCGGTCCGGTGCTTTGCATGGATGGCTTCAGTTCAAGAATATGTCTCGCCCCCGCTTTGTCCCCGATAACTTCACACTGGCACTGATTGCCACCGTCATCTTCGCCAGCTTTCTGCCCGCCTCGGGCCAGGTCGCCAAATATGTGGAACTGACCACCACCGGCATCGTCAGCCTGCTGTTCTTTCTGCACGGCGCCAAGCTCTCGCGCCAGGCCATCCTGGCGGGCATAGGTCACTGGCGCCTGCATATCTGGATCTTCATCGCCACCTTTGTGCTGTTCCCCGTTCTGGGGCTGGCGCTGCGCCCGGTGCTTTCGCCCATGGTCACCACCGAGATGTATATCGGCGTGCTGTTTCTCTGCACCCTGCCCGCCACGGTGCAATCGGCGATTGCCTTCACCTCCATGGCGCGCGGCAATGTGCCCGCCGCCGTGTGCAGCGCGTCCGCCTCTACCCTGCTGGGCATTCTGGTCACGCCGATTCTGGTGAGCCTGATACTGCACAAAAATGCAGAGGGTGGCGATGCACTGCATGCCATTGGCAAGATTGCCATGACGCTGCTGCTGCCCTTTGTCATCGGTCATCTGATGCGCCCTGTGATCGGCGGCTTTTTGCAGCGTCGTGCCTCCATCATCAAGCTGGTGGACCAGGGCTCCATTCTGTTTGTGGTCTATGCCGCCTTCAGCGCGGCCGTCATCAGCGGCCTGTGGAAGCAGACACCCATGCCCTCGCTGCTGGGCTTGATCGTGTTGTGCTGCATTTTGCTGGCCGTCGTGCTCCTCATCACCACCTGGGGTGCACGCCGCCTGGGCTTCAGCAAGGAGGACGAGATCACTCTCGTGTTCTGCGGCTCCAAGAAAAGCATGGTCAGTGGTATTCCCATGGCCAATGTGCTCTTTCCCGCCGCCTCCGTGGGTGCAATCGTGCTGCCGCTGATGCTGTTCCATCAGATCCAGCTCATGGTCTGCGCCGTACTGGCGCAGCGCTATGCCAAGCGTGTGCAGATCGCCGATCAGAGCGAAGCTCATTAAGAGCACAAGACCCATAAAAAGGGGCGCTTCATGCGCCCCTTGTTCTTTTCACGGAAGATCCATCATTTCAAGTAAGCAGCGTCAGCGCGTTTTGCTGACGCAGCAGCTTCGCAGCCTCCGTATTGACGACATCGGTCACCACCACTTGAATTCCAAGCCCGGTCGCAGTCTCGACGATGGCCTGCAGCAGATGCAAGGCACCAGGGCTTTGCGCAGCCTGCTCCGAGAATTCACCACCCAGTTTCACATAGCGCAGCGGCAAGGTATGGAGCTTGGTCAGGCCCATGGGCTGCTGATCCAGACGGCGCAGTCCCACGCCGACACCGGCCAATGCCATGGCCCGACAGAACTCGGCCACTTCCTCGGGATAAGCCGTCAGTCCATGCGCATCCAGCTCCAGACAGAGCAGGGACAGGCGATGCTCCCACTTCTGTGCACTCAGCTCTTCACGCAGCCGGCCCAGGAAGTCGGGCTGGGCCAGCGAGGGCAAGGAGATTCGAATGACCAGCTCGCAATCGTTCTGCTCAAGCCATGCAGCCCCGAGGGCCACCGCTCGCAAATCGAATTCTGCCGACAAGCCCAGGCGCACGGCGACCGGCAGGAACAGCGACCCCATCAAGGTCTCGCCGGAAGCAGTGCGCAGCGAGAGCGACGCTTCGCCGCGCTCCTGCATCCCGTTTCGGCCCTTGAATTGCAGTAGTTGAACGGACAGGGAAAGCGCATCCTGTGCCTCCAGGGCGGCAATCAGCATCTGACGCCACAAGGTTTCTCCGGCCAGATCGGAAACCACCTCATCATCGCCGTAGGCTACATATTCCACCTCGGCCTGGCCCGAACTCTCGGCTCGCATCAGACCGTAGTCCAGCCGCGCAAGCACACCTGTTACCGAACTCGATGCCGAGTAATCGGTCAGGGCAAAGCTCCAGCGGCACCATTGGCCGCTGCTCAAGGTCACACGCATGGACAGCAGCACCTGTCGGATCTGCTGCACCAACGACATGGCCTGGGGCCCGGCCAGGGCCGGCATGAGAACCACAAAGTCCGAGCCATTGAGGCGCGCCAGTTGGGCCTTGCACTCGGCATGACTCTTCAACACCTGATTGACCTGTTCACCCATCGCAGCCAACCATGCATCGGCACTGGCCCGGGACATCTGCGCATTCAGAGCCAGCAGATCACGCTGCCTGAACAGCATCACATGGCCATGTGCCGCAACGCCATCAGTTTCACTGAGCGCGCGACGCAACTCATTGACAAAGTACTTGCGATTCGGCAGCTGAGTAACTGGATCAAGATTGACCTCCAGCTCCAGTGATTCGATACGCTCCATTTGCTCCTGCGCCGTAGCCTGCACCCGCTCTCGGGTGTCTGCAATGGCGCTGAGTACGGGCACCAGCTCGGCAACCGCGGCCTTGACGGGCTTCGCCGGTGCCTCACTTCCTGCCTGACGTCCAATCGCCTGAACCTGCGCCGAGATTTCCTGCTGCAAGACCTTGCGAAACCATCTGAACAGCAAGACTACAAAGAAAGCCCAGGCCAGCCCGGCCAGCACCACCACCCCCGTCAAGCGCACGCTGCTGCCCCACAGTGCCTGGCTCGCATAGCTGTCGTCCACAACCAGCGTCAATTGCCCAACCTGCTTCCAGCCATCGCTGATCACACGCTCTGCCTTTGGCGAACGCAGCGGCAGCACCTCCACAAACCACGGCGGAGCAGCACCGTCCTTGAGCTTGGCAGAACTATCGGTAATGCCGTTGTCGCGTCTGCGCTCGAACAAGGTCTCGCCCTGGGGGGACGCTAGGCGGATCAGCTTGAACTGCCCGCCATCGAACAAGGCCATCATCAGCAACTCCTGCGTGACCGGATCCTGGTTGGCCGGCTGCGACAGCGACAAGGCCAGCGAAGATGCAGCGTTCTCACTCTCGGACTGCAACTGCCCATCCAGATACTGGCGCGCAGCACCAATGCTGAAAGCCAGGGTGCCGATCAAGATTGCCACAATGGCCACCGTCACGCTGATCAAAAGTTGCTTTAACAACGACATCTTGCTGCCTTATCTGTGTCGGCCATTCAACATGGCTCCGCTGCCCGCACCGCCAAACATGGCATTCATGGCAAAAAACCTTCCTGCTTCATGCGTGCCAGCAGATCGCGCCAGCGCGTGATCCTGTCCACCGAAGCAGGCTGTGCACCCGCGACATATACACCCTGTGCATTGAAGCTGAATACTGGAGTCAAGTCCTTGCGCTGGCTTGCCGGCATGATGTTGTCCAGCAGACTGTCCAGCACCAGCGGCTCGGCTGCAGGTGTCTCGTAATAGCCCAGCACCATATGCGCAATGCTCTGCGTACTACCCACGCCCCCCAGGCGGGCACGCACATATATCAGGCGCAGTTTCTCTACCGCCACGCCCAGGCGCAGCAGCGAGAAATATTTGCCAATCACGTAATCCTCACAGTCTCCAGCCCCCCTGCCCAGGGTTTCAAGAGGCGTGGCCCAATAGTCCGACTGGGACCAGAGGACGCTGTCCTCCGACTGCAGCACTGCGCGATTCCAGAACGTGTTGACGGCCGGCAGCAGCTGCTGCAGCGGCCTGTCTTTCTGGGCTTGCAGCATCGTCAGCCACTGACCCAGTCTCTGGACACCTGCGGCGCCATAGCGGGACTGCATGCTGCTCTGCAGCCGCTCGCCGTCGAAATCCAGCGCAACGGCTTCAAACCCGTTCTGCAGCGCCCAGGCACCAAGAATCGCCGAGCCATACAAAAGCATGCCTCTGCGCGACAGACGCTGCATTTTTTCCACGGGCTGTGGAAACAGGAGGCTAGGCGAAGTACTCAAACGAGTTGCAAAAAGAGCAAGCGTGCAAGACATAAATTGCTTGAGACGCCTGTAAATATTGTGATGACCGCTATGAATCTTGAAAGGTCGACGAGAACTCAGTCAATATTCAATGCTCACAAATGTAACCAATCAAGCAAGCTCTTGAAACAACCTGCCGATCACCGCCGAGCGAAGAGGCAGAAGACTTGATATTTCAAGATTTCTGCCTGACCTCGCCGGGGGCGGCTTATCAGCTGTGGTCGATCTTGAGCTTGCCTTGATCGATCAGCTCCTTGATCAAGGCGTTCTGATCCGCCGTGGTGGTCAACGGGTGCCCAGCGGTGAGATCCACTCCCTTGAACGTGATCAGTTGATCGTAGTTGGAGCCTGCAGCACCCAGATTCCCGTCGGTGGAGACCTTGAGCACGGTATCTGCACCACTCTTGGAGAAATTCAGGAACTGGGACAGATCCGAACTCTTCTCCTCCCCTTGGAGCAGATCATGCAGGTCCAGCACATCATTGCCGTTGACGTCGGAGCCGCCCTTGCCAAAGTCGTTGATCACATCCTTGGCAGGAGCCGCAGTGGTTCCCTGATCGCCCTTGAGCCACAGGAAAATATCATCTCCTTCACCACCAATCAGCGTGTCATCGCCCTTGCCGCCGACCAGCACGTCATTGCCCTTGCCGCCACTCAGCGTGTCGTTGCCATTGCCCGCCAACAGGATTTCGCCGTCGTTGGTGCCTATCAGGTGGTTCCCCGACTGGTAGCTCACGGAGACATTAGCGCTGTCGCTGTGGCCGTCCGCCGTCTGGATTGTGTACGAGCCGTTGGCGACATTGCTCGCCGAGGCCGAGGCGTTCGAGTAGTCGACCGTCATCGTGAGCAGATAGTCTTCCGCCCCGGTGCCACCCGAACTCGAGCCATTGTCATCGATGTTGACGAGGTGAATTTCATAGGTGGTGTTCGCTGAAGCGGTAATAAAGCCGCCGCTTTGCAAAACCGTGTAATTATCCGAACTGCCTGCCACACGGTACTCCATGCGGGCCCAGTTGGCCTGCATATCGTGGCTCAGCGTCAGAGTTTCACCGGCCATCAGGGAGATGGTGATGGTGTCCTGATCGTTGCCGTTATTTGCTCCGACGGAGGCCAGATATCCATCCACCTTGAGTTGCGCCTGGTTCTGGCCAATTTGAGCAAAACTACCCCGATTTACCGTGAGGAACTTATTCGAGGTGTTGTTGTTCGTCCCGTCGAAGTCAACTGGGGGGGGACACTGAGCCCGCAGTGAAGTCGGCGCCCTTGTCCTTCCACCCGGTGTTCACCGTCAGCGGCCCCATAGTCAGCGCACCCGTACCGCGCACGTCGTTGGCCAGCAGTGCGCCGGACTGAACCGTGAGCTGCGTGCCCAAGATGTTGGTGATGATCTTGTCATTCACCGCATCCGGGGTCTGGTACACCGGCGGCGTCACGTTGACCGTGATGCTGGAGCTAGCCGTGTCGCCGTCGCCGTCCTGCACCGTGAACTGGATGGTGTCGGTGCCGGCCGTCTTCGGCACGTAGCGGTAGTTGCCCAGATTGTCGCCCGCCAGGTCCAGCGTGAACTTGCCATGCGCGGTGGTCACGGTCAGTTCGGACGTGGCTGCGTCGAAGCTATACGTGGCGCCCGAGGTGGCGGTCACCTTGTTGGTTGCGGCATCGTAGTTGTAGGTCTTGCCTTCGATGACCAGCTGCGTGATGCGCGCGCCGCTCAGGTCGGCGCCCAACGTGCCGCCCGCGGCGATGTCGCCGTTGATGGGTGGTGCGATGGTGCCGTCGATCGCAGCGTCCAGACCGTTCAGGTTCGTCACCAGGATGGTGTTGCTGTCGCCGGGACGGTCGGGATTGTAGGAGACCGGATCAATGTAGCCGCCAGTCGCACCAGTGCCCAAGCCGATGCCATAGGAATTGATATGGTTGTCGGTGAGGAACGTCTCCCAGGCCGCTTGCTGGGTCGAACCAACCGAGCGATTGCTGTCAGGTTCCCCGTCAGTGAAGAAGTAGGAGATGTTCTGGACGTTGTTTCCTTCAAGCTTGCCGGTGGCAGAGCTGTTCCAGGCGGCCATGGCCTTGTTCAACGCGTCTTGGTAGTTGGTGCCACCACCAGACACGAGGGCGTTAACGAACGCCTTGGCTTCCGCCAGAGACATCCAGCCGCTGCCCTTTTGCGTGGCACTGCTGTTGAATTCCAGAACCAGAACGCGCACGTCGCCGGCCTCTCCGTACTTGTCGAGCAGGCTGTTGACCGAGGACTTCAGCACGGCCAAGCGGGACAATTGTGTCGAACCGTTGTACACGCCGCTGGCGTAATTCATGCTGCCGGACGTATCCAGCGTCAGCATGATGTTGGTGCCGTGCGAAGACAGCGCCGAGCTTTCCGCGATCGGTTTGAGGCTGGGGGCCGTGTCGGTGATCAGCACGCCCAGGTCGCCCGTTGCCTTGCCGCCGAACTTGTCTTCCACCGTAATCTGGAAGTGGTCCTGCACGTTGGTGTCGTCACCGGTGTGCGCCTGCTGGCCGCTGGTCTGGTAGGTGTAGCTGACCTTGCCGGTCGTGGCGTCGTATCCAGTCAGCGTCAGCGTGCCTTTGCTGGTCGTCAGCGTGACCGGATTGTTCACCAGGTCGGCCAGACGGTCCAGCGTCAGGGACGCGTCGGCGTTGTCCGGGCCATCGAGCGTCAGCGACTTCAGGCCTGCGCTCGCGGTGATCGTGAACGTGCCGCTGCCGGAGGCCAGAGCTTCCGACACGCTGATGGCGCCCGGCGCAGCGAGGTTGTAATCCTCGATGTTGAGGCTGGGAGCAGGAGGTTCCACACCCGCCACTTCGAAATGGCCAGCGGTGGAGTCACCGTCGGCATCCGTCACCTTGTAGGTGAAATCGAGCTTGCCGTCCGCGGTGCCTTGCATCGGCTGGTATTGATAGAACTCCCACTTGCCGGTGGCTGGCGTCAAGCGCATCTCGAAGATGAGATTGCCCGACGGGTCGCGGCCTTCGATCAGATTGCCGTTGCTCAGCGTCGTCGTGATGTTCGCGCCGTCGCGCGTCTTCAGGCCGCCTTCCGCGCCCGTCAGCTCCAGACGGCCTGCGCCGTCGGCCCCGTAGCCGTAGTTCAGAGTGCCTTCGCCGTAGGCGATAGCCTGGACGGTATTGCTACCCAGGAAGGTAATGCCCGTGACGGTGAAGTCGCTGTTGTCGCTGGACGAATCCTTGTGGTTGTCCGTGGCCGAGATCACGATCGTGTCGAAACCGCCTTCTTCGACGCGGAAGTTGGCTGCGTAGTCGCCGCCGTTCTGGTCGGAGGTGAAGGTGCGTTCGGCGATCAACACGCCATTGCGGTAGAACTTCGCGACGCCGCTTTCCACCTCGCCGCCGTACATGGCGCCGAAATCGATAGTGGCGCCATAGGCAACCTTGCCACCAGTCAGGCGTATGGTCAGCTCTTCGGACGCGCCCTTGCCATCCGGTCCAACGCGGTAGTCGATTTCGTTGGCGATGTTGTGATACGGCGCATCCTTGCTTGCGACACCCAGGCCGGTCTTGCTTTGGTTGACATTGGCGTCGATCAGCGTCAAGTCAGACTTGGACGTGAAGCCCTTGGCCGTGACTTCGATCGCGCCATTGCCGAAGGTCATCTTCATCTGGTTGGTGCTGGTCTGGGAACCAGCGAAGCTCACCTTGCCCGTGTAGACATCAGGGATGTTGGTGGTTTGCACCGAGACGGGGTCGTTCGGTTGCACCACCGGCGAGTCGTCCTCGATCGTGATGTTGATGTTGGTGGACACCGCCGGATTGACGCCATCCGACACCTTGACGCCGACCGACAGGCCCAGCGTGTCTTCACGCGAGGTGTCGGGGTGGTCGACCGGAGCCAGCAGCTTCACGTTGTAGGCGCCGTTATCGTCGATCTTGATGACGATGGCGTCCGTGCCGCCCGCGCGGCCCGTCAGCGTGTGTCCATTGTCGGACAGCGTCCAGACTATGGGCGTGCCGTGGGACGTCAGGGCGCCATTGGCGGGCGCAACCAGCGTAATGCTGTAGGTGGTGTTGTTGTCGTCGGTGATCGACAGTTGGCCGTTCGCCTGGGGCGAATCGGTCGTATCCGATGTGCCGTTGCTGTCTTTGATGCCACCAGCCAGGCCTTCTTCGGAGACGGCCGTGTTTCCACCTCCAACGACAGGCGGCTTGTTGATGTCGACGATTGCGGCGTTGCCGCTATCGGTGATGCCCGAGGGCAGCGCGGTGCCGCTGGCGGTGGCACCGGTCAGCGTCGCCGTCAAGGTCATGCTCTCACGGCCTTCGTAAATGCCGTCGGGCGTGGTCGGAACCGTGACCACGATGCCGCCGGTGGTGCCCGCGGGCACCTTGAAGCTGTAGGTGCCGTCGGCGTTGGCAGTGACGGTGACGGACTGGCCGCCGATGCTGACAGTGGGAACACCATGGTCAGCCGCGGTGATCTCGCCGCCGAGCTTGAAGGTCAGCGTGGTTTCGGCATCAACTGCCTTGTCCAGGCTGACGTTGAAGTTCGCTGCGTTGCCTTCGATGACATCGCCCGCATCCTTGACATCCAGCTTGGGCACGTCAGCGCCCGGACCTTGGCTGTCGACGATGGCGGCGTTGCCGGTGTCGGTGATGCCGGCGGGCAGATCCACGCCGCTGGCGGTCTTGCCGCTCAGCGTGGCTTCGAGGGTCAGCTTCTCGCTGCCTTCGAAGACGGCGTCGTCGGTGGTCGGAACGGTGACCACGATGCCGCCGGTGGTGCCGGCCGGGACCTGGAAGCTGTAGGTGCCGTCGCCGTTGTTCACCAGGGTGACCGTGGTGCCACCGATGGTGACCACGGGCGTGCCGATGTCGTCGGATTCGATGTCACCACCCAGCTTGAAGGTGATGGTGGTGGCGGCGTCGACGGCCTTGCCCAGCGTGATG
>NZ_JBANEM010000006.1:0-260913 GCF_040187805.1 Comamonas sp. wu1-DMT | reverse complement strand
GCTTCCAGTTGGTGGTGCGGTAGCGGGGCTTGGACTGCGGAGTCTGACTCATCGCCCGAGGCTACCCCACCCCAAACGACGATTTATGCAACAGCGCCCCTATGGCCCTCTCCCATTGGGACGCAATCAGGCCTGCCACAGCCCTCGCCACAAGCGCGATGGCAATTCACCAATACGCTGGCATGCGTATTTCTTATCCCTTCACGTCCGGCATTTGAGATGCCGTCAGCCCAGCCTCTGCACCGAAGCCCTGGCCTTCACTCGCTCGAAATGGGCTGCCACGCGCGGGAATTCGGCGATGTCCACGCCGTCGCCCTTGAGCCAGCCCGCCACGGTGTAGAGATAGCCGTCGGCCACGGTGAACTGCTCGCCCATCACCCAGGTCTTGTCGCCCAGATAATGCTCTTCGATCACGGCAAAGCATTCGCGCATGTTTTGCGGCACCTTGGCGCGCATGGCGGCCTGGGCGGCCTCGTCGTCGGCCCAGCGCGAGGCGCGCGGACGGTGGGCGTGGGCGATGTGCGCGGTCGATGCCAGATAAGCATTGAACTCCTGCATCTGCGCCAGCGCGAAGGGATCATGGAGCGGCGCCAGCCTTGCCTGCGGATGGGTCTGCGCCACATACAGCAGCAGCGCGGGAGTTTCGGTCAGCACGCCACGTTCCGTGACCAGCGCGGGCACCCTGCCCTTGGGATTGATGCTCAGGTATTCTGGGCTGCGCTGCTCGTTGTCGGCAAAGCTCAGCGTCTTGAGCGTGAACTGGGCATCGGCCTCATAAAGCGCAATCAGTACGGCCTGCGCGCAGGTGCCAGCTGCGTAGTAAAGCGTGGTTTGGCTTGCCAAAATCGTTCTCCCGTGGATGGTGATATGCCTGTGCAGTGTAGGCTGCTGCGCAGCCGGCTCAATCCCATGAGCCGGGTCTGCTCATAGCAATGACGCAAGGCAGACATCGACATCTCATGGCAGCATCGCGCTTCTCCCAGAAGTGCCCCACCCGAAATGAAATCCTCCATCCGCATTGTTGACGTCGACCGCCTGGAAACCTGGAGCAAGTACAAGGCCGGCATGTGCGACAGCTGCGCAGCCAATTGCTGCACCATGCCGCTGGAGGTACGCCTGCCGGATCTGGTGCGCCTGGAGCTGGTGGACCCGTTCGAGGTCGAAAACATCGAGCCCAAGCTGATCGCCAAGCGGCTGCTGAAGATGCGCCTGATCGACCACTTCAACCCCAAGCACGAGATCTTCACCATGGCCCGCCGGGCAGGCGGAGACTGCAATTTTCTGGACAAGAACACGCGCCGTTGCACGGTCTATGACAAACGCCCGGAGACCTGCAGATTGCATCCCAAGAAGGGGCCCAAACCGGGGTTCTGCGCCTACGGCAACAAGGCGCTTTCGCAGATCTGAAAGCTTCTGGGCAGCGATTCAGACATCGGCCACGGCAGGCAGCCAGATGCGCGCCACCATGCCCGGATTGGCGTTGTGAAAACTGAGCTTGCCGCCATGCAGCTGGACAATGGCCAGCACGCTGGCCAGGCCCAGTCCGTAGCCTGGGCGATCCGATTCTGCGCGATAGAAACGGGTGGTCATTTTCTCCAGGGTCTGAGGATCTGCGCCCGGTCCCTGGTCCTGCACGGTGATCTCCACCCCCCATGCGCCATCGCTGCCCTGCTCCTGCGCCGGGGCCGCACGCAGCAGCACGTCAGCGCCATGAATGTCGCTGGATGATGCTCCGTATTTAATAGCATTATCGACAAGATTTGAGACGGCGCTGGCCAACAAGTCACCATCGCCCAGGGCCTGCACACCTTGCTGCACATCCAGCCTGAGAATGCCCCCGGCGTCTTCCACCAGCGGCTCGTAGAAGTCCACCACATCGACCAGCAAGGCCTGCAGATCAACCGGTGCAAAGCTCTTGCGGCTGGCTCCGCTTTCCACTTCGGCAATCTGCAAAAGCTTCTCGAACACCACACCGAGTTCAGCGACTTCTTCGGCCACCAGCGCCAGCGTGGCGGACTGCATTTCGGGGCTGACCTGCTGCGCGTTGCGCAGGCGCAGCAGGATGCGCGTCAGCGGCGTTCTGAGATTGTGCGCAATGCTGTTGGAGACATGACGTATGCCTTCCATCAACTGCTCGAGCCGATCGAGCATGGAGTTGATATCGCGGTTGAGCAGCGTGAATTCATCACCGCGCGGATCGACCGGAATGCGCTGGCGCAAATCGCCCGCTGCAACGCGCGACATGGTGTTGCGAATGGCTGCCGCGCGCTCATCCACCACACGCCTGAAGACCATGGCACCTATCAGGGCCATGATGCAGGCTGCAACGGCCGCCAGCAAGCTGGCCTGACCGAACAGCTCCTCCATGTCGCGCTGCAGCTGCATGTCGCTGCCTACGGCCAGCAGATTGCCATTGGGCATTTCGACCACGGCAACCCGACCCACCATCAGCCGCCCGTTGCGCTTCACGGTCAGCTCGCGCACGCCCATGATGCTGAGCTTGCGCGGAGGATAGACCTCGGCATTGCTGACAATGGTCTCGCCCTGCGGGTTCATGAGAATGAGGATTTCCGTGTCGGTATTCACACCGTCACGAATGGTCTGCAATATCTCGCTTTCCAGTGCTCCAGGGCCGTATTTGGCTGAGTGCTCGGTCAGTCTGCGCACATGGTTTTCGGCCTGCTTGTCGAGCCTCACCCGCACCACGCCCACGGTCTGCACATAGAAGACGGCCAGCACAATGGCCATGGTCAGAACCAGGAGGCCACCATAGCTGAGAGCCAGCCTGAAGGCCAGCGAACTCCAGGGTCTGGAGCGCATCATCAGACCACCTCGGGCAGGTCTTGCGGCTGGTCCGAAAGGCTGTAGCCCACACCGCGCACGGTATGGATGAGAGGCGTGGCAAAGCCTTTGTCCACCTTGCTGCGCAGGCGGCTGATGTGCACGTCGATCACATTGGTCTGCGGATCGAAGCGGTAATCCCAGACCGACTCCAGCAGCATGGTGCGCGTGACGATCTGGTGCGCGTGCTGCATGAGAAACGCCAGCAGGCGGAACTCGCGCGGCTGCAGCGACAGCGGCTGGCCGGCGCGCTCTGCGCTGCGCGAAATCAGGTTGACGCGCAGATCGGCCACCTGCATCTCGCGCGTGGGAGCCGGGATCTGGGCGCGGCGCACCAGGGCTTCGAGCCTTGCCGATAGCTCGGAAAATGCAAAGGGCTTGGTCAGATAGTCATCGCAGCCGGCCTTGAGCCCGCGCACTCTCTCGTCAGTGGCAGACAAGGCACTGAGCACCAGCACCGGCGTCTGTTTTCCCATGGAGCGCAGTGTCTGCAGAATCTGCAGCCCGTCAAAGCCATTGGGCAACATGCGGTCGAGGATGATGACATCCCAGTTCTCGCCAACGGCCTGTGCAATACCTTGCACGCCGTCACCGCAGACGCTGACATGCGCGCCTTGCTGGCGCAACCCTTCAGCGATGTAACGCGCGTTGAGCGCATCGTCTTCGATGATGAGGTAGCGGTACATGCTGAGTCTGTCTCTGGCCGTTGGTGGACAGACACTATAAGCCGTTGCCTCCACCTTCGCAGCCGGCGATGCAGCAGCATCAGGAGGTGGTACAGGGGTTTGTGCCATCTCCCTCGCCTCGCTCAAGGCTGCACCTGTGGCAGATCACCGCTGGCCAGACGCACTTCCCATTCCGCATCCAGCATGTCCTTGACCAGCTCCAGATGCTCCAGCCTGTGCTCGGTGATCGAGCCCAGTGCATCGATCAGCTCCAGAATCGTGCCCTTGCCCAGCTTGTAGGCGTCTTGTGCCATCTGGTGCAGCGGCGCAATCTGCGCCAGCCCTTCCTTCTCGTAGTCGCGCACGGCCGTTCGGCGCAGCGACAGCTGCTGCAGGGCGCGCTGCAGCTCGGACTGGGCGGCAAGCACAGCCGCATCGCGGCGCAGCTCGGCCTGATCGGCCTCGACCTTGGCGCGCTCGATGGGGCCTTGACGGCGGTCGAACAGCGGGATCTCCACGCTCACGCCCACCTGGTTGAAACTGCCGTCCACGCTGTTGCGAATGCGGGCCAGACCAAAGGATGGCGTGGGCAATGCTTCACGCTGCTCCAGCTTGATTTTCTGGCGCGACCTGTCGAGCTCGGCCTGCGCGGCACGCAGACTCGGCAACTGGTTCTGCGCCTGGTTCCACAGCTGCTCGTAGCTGGCTGCCTTGCGAATGTCAGTGGCCTGCAGGCTGCCTTCCACACGCACCTGCCATTGCGGCAAGGCGGCAATGCTGGCCACGCGTGATGCAGCATCCCGCAAGGCGGCCTGGGCCTTGCTGACCTGCATGCTCATCTGTGCCTGTTGCAGGTTAAGGCGCGCGCCGTCATAGCGGCTGCGCGTGCCTGCCTCGATCTGGCCCTTGACGATGTTGCCGGCCTTCTCCAGCTCATCACGGGCAGCCAACCACACCTGATAGCGCTGCTGGGCCACCAGCAGCTCATTGAAGGCATGGGCTGCATCGCTCATGGTGACGGCGACTGCGACATCTGCATTGGCCGCGGCGGCCTTCTCGCCCAGCCTGGCGTTCTCGATGCGCATGCCGCGCTGGCCGAAGATGGGGATGGCCTGCTCCACACCCCATTCCTTTTCTCCGCGCTTGCTGGAGTAGTGCATGGCGGGATTGGGTATGGTGGCAGCCGTTTTGCTGTCTGCCTTTGCCAGATCCAGCTGCATGCGATCTGCCGCCAGATTGGGCTGGTTCTGCACGACGATGCGCAGATATTCCTGCAGGGTCACAGGCTGTGCAGGGGCCGCCAGACGGCCCGCTGCAGCATTGCTCTGTGCGGCTGCATCCATAGCCTCGGCAGCATGGCCTGTGCCGCTGAAAGCGCCGCAGCACAGTGCTGCGGCCATGACCAGAGAGTGCCACTTATTCATCTTGAGCGCTTTCATCACGTTCTTCCTGCGTCAACATGTTCTTGGGGCCCAGCAAGGCATACAGCACGGGCAGCAGCACCAGCGCCACCAGTGGCAGCACCACCATGCCGCCAACGATGACCGAGGCAAAGGGGCGCTGGGTTTCGCTACCCACGCCGGTAGACAGAGCCATGGGCAGCAGGCCCAGCAGCGCCAGCAGCGCCACCAGAATGATGGAGCGCATGCGCTCGGCTGCACCTTCGATCAGCGCCTGCATCAAGGGCATGCCCTGGCGGCGCAAATCCTCGACCGCAGAGACCACCAGCAAGCCCGCCAAAGCCACCTGACCCAGCAAGGCGATAAAGCCGATGGCCGCGCTGATGGACAGCTCGATGTGTGCCAGATGCAAGGCTGCGATGCCACCGACCATGGCAAACGGCGCGCACAGCAGGATGATGCCGGCGCTGCGGGCCTGGCCCAGCGCACCGAACAGCAGGGCATAGACGATGACCAGAGACAGCGGCACCACCACCTTCAGGCGTGCAGCCGCACGCTGCTGGTTCTCCCACTCGCCGCCCCAGACGGCCTGGTAGCCTTCGGGCAGCTTCACGTTCTGCTTGAAGGTGGCCAGCGTGTCCTTCACCACCGAGCCGATATCGCGGCCTTCCACGTTGAACTTGAGCGCCATGTAGCGCGCATTGCCTTCGCGGAAGATGGAGGAGTTGCCGATCTTCATGCTGACCGTACCTACCGATCCCAGGGGGACCGAACCACCATCGGGCAGCGGTATGGCGATGTTGCGAATGCGTTCCTCGTCCATGCGGTCCACATAGGGCAGACGCACGCGCACCGGTACGGGGAATTCACCCTCCCACAGAGTGGTGGCCACATTGCCTGCCAGGGCCACTTCCAGCGTCTTTTGCGCGTCTTCCATGGCGATGCCCTGGCGTGCCAACGCCTGGCGATCGAACTGCACATGCACCTGCGGTGCCGGAGCATCGCGATACAGATCCAGGTCAACCACTCCGTCGATGCCTTTCACCAGAGACTTGGTCTGCTGAAGAATGCCGCGCAGGGTGGGAATATCGGGGCCGAACAGCTTGAGTACCACCTGGCCGCGCGCGCCCGATGTGGACTCTTCCACGCTGTCGCGAATGGGCTGCGCAAAGTTGAAGGCCACACCGGGAATTTCACCCAGCGTCGCACGCATTTCCTCTATCAGCGCGGGCTTGGTCAAGCCCTTGCGCCAATCGCCATGAGGCTTGAGGCGCACCAGCACCTTGGCCAGATTGAGCGTCTCGTTGTCGGTTCCCGATTCGGGGCGTCCCTGCTCCGTGGTAACGGTGATCACCTCGGGGAACACCTTGAGACGCAGACGCACATCGCGCAGCACTTCCTGGCCTTTTTCCAGCGAGATGGAGGCAGGCATCTGTACCAGCACATAGGCATCGCCCTCATCGAGCTCGGGCAGGAACTCGGTGCCCAGCCATTTGGCTGAAACCCCGGCCACCACCAGCACGCTCACGAACACGGCAATCACAGCCGTGCGGCGCTTGGCGGCGCCCAGCACCTTGGCGATCCAGTGCTGGTAGCCATGATGCGCGCGGTCGAAGATCTTGGGCTCTTCCACCATCACATGCTTGGGCTTGAGCATCAGGGCGCACAGCGCGGGCACCAGCCCCATGGCAAACACCAGCGCACCCAGCAGGGCAAAGCTGTAGGTCATGGCCAGCGGGCGGAAGATGCGGCCTTCGATGCTCTGCAGCGAGAACACGGGAATCAGCGCCGCAATCACGATGGCCATGGCGAACAGCGTGGGCTTGGCCACGGCAACGGCCGAATCCACAATGATGTGGCGCATGTCGTTCGCCGTCTGCGGCTTTCGCTGGCGTGCATTGCGGATGATGTTCTCGGCCAGCACCACGGCACCGTCCACCATGATGCCGAAGTCGATGGCTCCCATGGAGATCAGATTGGCGGGCATGCCCAGCCAGTGCAGGCCGATGAAGGCCACCAGCAGCGACAGCGGAATCACGGTGGCCACGATCAGCGAGCCACGCAGGCTGCGCAGGAACAGCCACAGCACGGCCACGATCAGCGTGGCCCCGAACAGCAGGTTGTGCTGCACGGTCTTGAGCGTATGGCCCACCAGATCGGAGCGGTCATAGTTGGTGACCATGTGCATGCCTTCAGGCAGGCCGCCACTGTTGAGCTCATCGACCTTGGCATGAATGTCATCGAGCACGATGGAAGGGTTGGCGCCGCGCTTGAGCAGCACAATGCCCTGCACCACATCGTTCTGGTCGTCCATGCCCACCGAGCCCTGACGCGGCGTATGCGACTGCGCGACACGCGCCACGTCACCAATGGTCACGGGAGCCTTGCCACGCATGGCAACGACCACATCCTGAATCTCCTGCGGATTGCGCAACAGGCCGATACCGCGAATGATGAAGGACTGCTCGCCGCGGCGCATCAGGCCACCGCCAACGTTGCGGTTGGACTTGGACAGCGCATCGCTCACATCGTCCAGCGACAGGCCCAGGCTGTAGAGTTTCTCGGGGTCCACTTCAACGTGGAACTCCTTGACGAAGCCGCCAATGCTCACCACGTCGGCCACGCCCTGCACCTGCTTGAGCACGCGCACCACATGCCATTCCTGCTCGGTGCGCAGCTGCGCCAGCGTGTGCCTGTCGCTTTGCAGGCGATAGTAGAAAATCTTGCCCAGCGGTGTGTAGTCGGGCGCCATTTCAGGCGTCACGCCGTTGGGCAGATCTGCCTGCGGCAGGCGCTGCGAAACCTCGGCGCGCGCAGTGAAGCTTTTCGCGTCGTCGTTGAAGACCAGGTTGATCATGGAGAGACCGAAATAGCTCTCCGAACGCAGCGATATCAGACCCGGCGTGCCGTTGAGTTCACGCTCCAGCGGCTGGGTGATCTGGCGCTCCACCTCTTCAGGAGCCAGGCCAGGAGCCTGGGTGATCACGCCGACCTGCACATTGGTCACGTCAGGATAGGCTTCGATGGCCGTCTGCAGATAGGCGTAGACGCCATAGATGGCAATCGCCAGCGTGGCGCACAGCGCCAGCAGCCGGCGATGGACGACAAATGCAATAAATGAACGCAGCATGGTTCAGACTCCTGCCGGGACTACAGCAGCTGACTGGCCGCGCCGTCGAGCAGCAGGCCACCACGCACCACGATCTTCTCACCGACCTTGAGGCCGCTGATCACCGGCACCATGCCGCGCGATGGACGCCCCAGCGTCACCACGCGTGCCTCGAACTGGTTGTTCTCATGCTGCACATAGACCACGCTGCGGCTCTCATCCTTGATGAGCACGGCAGTGACGGGAATCAGCATCTCCTGCAGATTCGACAACTGCACACCCACCTTGGCCTGCATGCCGGGACGCAGCACCGGGTTCTGTTCGCTCAGCTCCACCACCACGGCAGCGCGGCGCGACTCCTTGTCCAGCGTAGCCCCCAGATGACGGACCGTGCCCTTGATCGGCTTGGGCAGCTGCGGTACCTCGACCTGTACGGAACTGCCCAGACGAATGCCTGGCAGATCGGACTCGAACACCTCAGCGACCACATTCATGGCCTGGGGATCGCCAATCATGAACAGCGCCGCTCCCGGCTCGGCAGCGGTACCCACCACGGCCTTGCGCTCGGCCACGATGCCGGCGCGCGGTGCGCGCAGCTCGATCCGATCACCGCCACCGGAGCCCAGCAGCGCTGCCGTGCCCTGTGCACGACCAAGCTCCTGCGAGGTTTCACGCAGCTTGGCCTGCGCGGCACGCAGATCGACTTCCACGCCCACGCCCTTGTCCACCATGGTCTGCTGGCGCTGGGCTTCCACCACAGCCACGTCGTGTGCAGTCTTGGCCGCAGCCACGTCATAGCGGGTGCGCAGTGCATCGGGGCTGACCA
Source organism: Comamonas sp. wu1-DMT (assembly GCF_040187805.1). NCBI lineage: Bacteria > Pseudomonadati > Pseudomonadota > Betaproteobacteria > Burkholderiales > Comamonadaceae > Comamonas > Comamonas sp. wu1-DMT. The sequence goes on along the minus strand of NZ_JBANEM010000006.1, from coordinate 252,072 downwards.
GCGTCGCCAGCAAATCACCGGCCTTGACCATATCGCCCACATGCGCATTGACAGCCACGACACGCGCCGATAACGGCACTGCAACCGAAGCCACACGATCCTCGACAAACGCCACGTGCGCAGGAGCCCAGGCCATCTGCACCCCTTGCGGATCGGCCACGGGCGCGATCTCCAGCATCTTCACGGATTCTGGCTTGACCTGAATAAAGCCTTTGGGCAGCTGCGCAACCGGTTTCTTCGCTTCCTCGGTGGCCTTGGAGGCATCACAGCCACCCAACAGACCCGCCACGGCAATGGCCGCAGCCACCACCGGCAGTCTTGCCCATGTCCAGTTTGGTAAATGTGCCGCTCCCGGCAGTCCCACAAGGCTTTTGTTCATCGTTCACCCTTTTCCATGACTGGCAAGTGACGAGCTGGTCCGCGGCTTCACTTGCAGTGATGCCACCATGCTAGGAACAGCCCCCAGCTGCGTGGATGACACACGCATTACGGTTTGGTAAGACCGAACACAGGCACGAGAACGACCAGAGAGCAGCTGGGCCAGGGCTGAACAGGGAAATCAGCCTGCAAACTTGATGAATTGCCCGTTTTCCAGGCAATTCATTGACTGCATCTGTCAATTGCTCAAAAAACAGGCATTTTCCATGTATTTTTTCATACATGAGTATTAAAAGTAGCCAAAAATCGTGACCTAAGCCAAGGCCACGCCTCATATCTGAATTCCTCAGAAAACACGATCAATCCATTGATAAGCAATGGATATCTACTATCAAAAGTAGAGCTTTGAAGTTATCCACGCAGTGGATAGATTGCGCCCCTCCCTCCTTTGCACCACGGATTTCAACAGAAATGACCGCTCTGGCATACAAACCAGCGGTATGACCGTCATCAGTGGAAAATTCAGAGCCTGAATGCTTTCAGGAGCAGATCCGTCTAACCTGTGGATAAACCGAGAACTCCATACCCTGCAAGAGCGATGCAAGCCATGGACAAACTTACTCACAGCGCTTGAAAACTATGCAGATCCCGAAAAACATCAGCAATATCGAAATCTAGAAAAAGTTTTTTATTCATAAAAATTTAACAACCATATCCACAGACATGAATACATGGTTGTCTCCAGGATATGTACAGGCCAATTCTCTGATCTGCCTGTGGATAAGTTTCTTGGTAACTGCACCCGGCGGAATCCACAACTACAATGAACAAGTCACATACAAGTGGTGGAAAAGTTTCATTGAAACCGCCCACTGGATACAAGCGCAGAACATACAAACTCCCCTGTTTTGTATGCCGTATCACATAAGAAATTCAATCTTATTTGATACATATCTCTGTACGAATACTTATAAAACGCCAAAGCACAGCGTCTTTGCGTCTAAAAAAAACGCTGAAATGCATGAAAAAAAAGTGGGCTGAAGAGGCCCTGAATTCCTTTGATGCCGTAGTCGGGGCCATGCCGGGATTTCGCAGTCGTGATGGACAGCGAAAAATGGCGGCCCAGATCGCGCAAACGCTGAGTCAGGCCCAGCTCGGAAAAATCGATGAAGGCGAACCGGAACCGCGTCGTGCCATCGCTGTCGTGCAGGCTGGAACCGGGGTCGGAAAATCGCTGGCCTACAGCATTCCGGCCATTCGCATGGCGCTGTCGCGCGGCACGCGCGTGCTGATCTCCACAGCCACGGTGGCGCTGCAGGAACAGCTGGTGAACAAGGATTTGCCGGCTCTGGCGCAAAAGCTGGACCAGCCATTCAAATTCGCACTGGCCAAGGGGCGTGGCCGCTTTGTCTGCAAACTCAAGCTGGAACGTCTGGCGAGCACGGGGGAAGCACAGGACGAGATGGACGATCTGTTTGGCGATGAGCAGGGCCAGACCAAGTTCAGCCGTCCTCAGCATGAGCTGCAGGCCCGCATGCAGTTCTACAAATCCATGGCCGATGCGCTGGCCACGGAGGCCTGGAACGGCGACCGCGATTCGCTGGAGACCCCGCCTGAGGCCGAGGCCTGGAGCCCCGTGGCAGCCGAGTCCTCTTCATGCACCGGAAAGCACTGCCCGGCCTTCGGCAACTGCGTCTATTACGAACGCCGCAAAGACCTGGTGGCGGCGCAAGTCATTGTCGCCAATCATGATTTGCTGCTTTCCTCGCTGGGTTCCAAGCTGCTGCCCGAGCTGGACAATTGCCTGCTCGTGCTCGATGAGGCCCACCACCTGCCCTCTACGGCTCTGGACCAGTTTGCCGGCGAGATGGATCTGAGCCGCCTGGGCTGGATCGACAAGCTGGCCAGCCGTGCGCTGCGCGTGAACCAGGTCGCCGAAGTCGAGGAACTGGCCGACGTGCCCAAGCATGCGGGTCAGCTGCGCCAGCAGATGCAGGAGCTGGCGCGGCTGGTCATGGAGCACTACGGAGAGACTCTCAAATCGCAGAAAGACAGCTATGGGCCAGCCAGGGTACGGGCACCCCGCGGAATGCTGCCAGAGGCCCTTCTGGAGCCTCTGGGACAGATTGCGCACCATGCCGACGGCTTTCTGGATGCGCTGCGTGCCGTCTCCAAGGCTCTGCGTGCCGAAATCAAGGAACAACCCGAGGAAGCACAGCGCCTGTCCACCGTCTATGCGCAGGTAGGCGCCCTGGCGCCCAGGCTGGAAGCCATCTTCAACACCACGCAATTGCTGCTGCAGAACAACGAGAGCGATGGCGACGGCAAGATGGTGCCCCATGCCAAGTGGTTCACGCTGGAGATGGACGGCGAGTTCATCGTGGTCAAGGCCCATGCCAGCCCCATACAGCCCGGCTCCACCCTGCGCCAGCACCTGTGGTCGCAGGTACGCGGTGCGGTGCTGACATCCGCCACGCTGACCAGCTGCGGCCACTTCGACTTCTTTCTGCGCGAAGCGGGGCTGACCAATGACGCCTCTGTCACCACGCTGGAAGTGCCCAGCCCATTCGACTATGCGCGCCAGGGCACGCTGGTGGCCCGTGAAACGGCCTCAGACCCGCGCGAAGCCGCCCGCTTTACCGAGGAGATGGTCGAGGCCCTGTTGAACGATCTGAGCCGCATAGAGGCCGGCGCACTGGTCCTGTTCACATCCCGCGAGCAGATGCGCCAGGCCGTGGACGCGCTTTCCACCAGCATGCGCAACCAGGTGCTGGTGCAGACCGCCCTGCCCCGCCAGACTCTGCTGGCACGCCATCGTGAGGCCGTGGCGATGGGCGAGCCCTCCATCATCTTCGGCATGCAGTCCTTTGGCGAAGGACTGGACCTGCCCGGAGCGCTCTGCGAGTCCCTGTTCATCACCAAGCTGCCCTTTGCTCCGCCCGATGACCCTGTTGGCGAGGCAAGAGCCGAATGGCTGCGCAGCAGCGGCCGCAACCCCTTCAACGAGCTGGTGGTGCCGGCCACGGCGATTCGCCTGGCCCAGTGGGTAGGCCGTGCCATCCGGACCGAGGAAGACCAGGCCCATGTGTACTGCTATGACCGCCGCCTGACGGGCACCAGCTACGGCCAATTGCTCATCAAGGGCCTGCCGCCCTTCACGCTGCAACGGCGCCCTGTTTCAATGCCTTGACGTCCTGAGCGAAGCGCGCCTTTCACACTGCTGATCCAAGGCCGTTTCGCTGCTCTTTTGCGCCATTCCTGAGGCAGGTTTTCAGCGCTCCAGGCCTTCGCAGCATGGCTCTTTTCTGCACTGCTGCAGCGCCCTTCCTGCGCACTTTCGCTCAGTCCCGGCGCACTCCGCGCAGTTGTAATTTTTCTAACAGTTGCCGGGCAATACGAGACGGCATCCGTCTTGCAGGACTGGCAACCCGCAAGGTCTTGCCCGAAGCGGCGCAGCCGGGCAGGTGCGCTGCAGACCCCCATGGTTGTTGAGCAACTCCGGATTCCAGCCCTGTCGGTGTTGGCGGCAGCCGCACTTTCCCAGCGCTTGCCACATCTGGGTCGGGTCTTGCTTCACCGACAAGCGAAAAGCGAAAAGTTCTTTAAAAACAATGATCTATAGATCATTGAATTTTTTTGAATGAGCAGGGCGCAATCATGGCTGATATCGATTGCACGCAATTCTGGCCAGTTTCCCCCAGCTGTTCATAACATTCTGTGGATAACAGTCGCTTCAAAGACTCTTGGCCAGGAATTTATCCCCACCTCCAATCATTGAGGAGGCGCATCTTACGCCAATTTTTCGAGATCTGACGCGTCAATTTTCCCAAAGCCCTTTTTTTTCTGGACTTCCCTCTGAATCAAAGGGATTGGAGCACCTGATCAGCCGCAATTCTGCATGGGTCTGACTCTTTCCAGCGGCTTCACCTTCAGTTGTTCTTTAGAAGTTTTATAAAAATATAGTCGTAGTAGTAAGACTTGGCACCTGCTGTTGATAACTTCTAAAACTCAAGGTAAATCAAGCATCTTGTGTGATGACAAACATGGAGACAAATGACGGTTGCTGCTGTCCTTGATTCATGAACAACTTTGGCTTCTTCCATATTTTTGTGGAAAACATGAAAGTTGATAGGTTGTTATCCACAGAAATTCATTTACTCGTTGATTGTCAATAAACACTCTGTATCCATTGATATATATGAGTTTTTAGCTACTATTTTTATAGTGAACAACTGATGAAGCCATGCTTGAGCACATCGGATATCGAGGGTGTGATGTAGCAAGAACTTCTTGAAGCCGACCTGATCGACCTCTTTTTTTTATTCAGTCCATGTCCGATTGCTGTGTAAACTTCGACCAAAGTTGTTATTTCTAGTCTTATCTTTTTACTTAGTAGTAATAGTAAGTAGTCCACTTAATTGTTGATAAGTGTTTTTGATCATTAAAAATCAATAACTTACGTTTTATAAAAGTCTGTGGCCTGACATGGGCTACCGATGTCCTTGATTTGGGAACAACTTTTCAGAAGCCAGCATGGCTGTGGAAAACAGAAAATTTCCATGTCTTTTATCACCATGTTTATTCACAGGTCGTGCGACTGCTGCAAACCATGAAAAAAGCCGCCCGTTGGGCGGCCTGGTCGATGCGGATAGCGCTGGCTCGGAAATTCAGAAGTGGCGTGCGTATCGCAGCTGAAGAAAGTTCTCTCCCGGATTGGGGCGCTTGATGCCTGCATTGGACTGGTGCTCGAAGCGCAGGCTGATCTCGTTTTTCAGTTGCTCGCCAAACAGGTAGCCGATGCCTATATGGCTGGCAAAGTTGTAGCGGGTCGAAAATTCCTTGTGATCGGTGATGAAGCGGTGGTTGATGGCATAGCTCAAGCCCAGGCCGGCTTGCAGAAACCAGGGAGACTGGCCTTGAGAGGGGCGCCAGCGCAATGTAGGTTGTGCTCCCAGAACCCAGGTTGAACGATTGCCGCCCTGATAGTCGGCCGACCAGCGGCTGACAGAGAGATCCCAGTAACCCGTCATCCGACCCGAGCCAAGGGCGTAGCTCCAGTTCCAGGGGAGGATGACGCCGCCTGTCCAGCTGTCGGTGCTGTGCTCCGCCGAGCCGTATTGCAGATAGAGGGCGCTGCTCGAGGATTGCACAGGCTGTGCATGAAGCATGGGGCTTGCCAGGCCGATCAGCATGGGGACTACAAGATTTGTTGCTAATTGCAGTTTTTTCATGTCAATTGCCATCTAAATGCTTGGAATCTGGTCGCAATATCGATACTACGACAATGCCTTGATTTCGCTCCCTCTGTGGATATGAATCTAGAAGCTTGTGAATAAATGTTCTGTCGGCAAGCGCTTGCGCTTGTAGTCAGCCAATTGATATCGAAATGAAAAAAGCCCCCGGTCATGACGACCGGGGGCTTTTATGGAGAAGGCGATTGAGCTCGGCTTACTTTGCCGCAGGGGCCGGAGCTGCGGGACGCTCCTGGCCGGGTTTGCCGCCATGGTGCCCATGATGATGCTCACCGCGCTGGTGATGCATGTGCAGGGTGGCTGCATCGAAGGTCTTTTTCTGCTCGGCATTGAGCTGGGCGTAGAAGGCCTTGGTGGCTTCGGCACGGCGGTCCATTTCCGCCATGCGCTTGCCGCGCATTTCACGCATCTTGTCGATGCGCTCGGGCGTGGTCAGCTTGGCAAAGGCTTCGCGGTCGCCGGGGGCAGGGCGCTCACCGGGTTTCATGGCTTGCGTGTAGGTGGTCCAGGCAGCTTGCTGCGCAGGCGTCAGCTTCAGATCGGCCTTGAGTTTTTCCATGCGCTGCTTCATATGCTCCATGCGGTCGCCGCGCTTGTCACCACGCTGGTGCTTGTGCGGCTCGGGTGCTTTTTGAGCTGCAGCAGGCTGCTCAGCGGGGGGGAGTAGTCTGGGCAAAGCTGGGCAGGCTCAGCGAGGCGAGCAGGGCGGTTGCAACAGCGGCGCCGGTCAATGTCTGGCGAAAGCGGGTCATGTCTGTTTCCTTTTCGGTTGAAGTGGAAGAAGTGGCCGCCTGGTCTTGCTCCTGAATGGGCATTCGGTAGCGGATGACTGAAGTGTGGACCCCCCATGTTTCTGAGACGTGAGGTTTTGCAGCCGCTCTGTAAAGATTTGATAAGTTTGAGTGGCACCGACTGCGCAACAATGCATGCATGGGCTGCATTGGCGGCCGATTTTTTTCCGCGAGATCCAGCTGCAGGAGCTGGCGACGATTGAAGGTTTAGCAAAGGTTTTTGATGTTCAAGAACATGATTGTTTATCGCATTGCCGAGAGCTGGCAGGGCGATCTGCAGCAGCTCGAAGATGCGCTGCAAAAGACGGTGTTTGAGGAGTGCGGTGCGACCCAGGAGCGTTCCGTGGGCTGGGTGCCGCCGCGCGGCGAGGCCCATGGCCCGCTGGCGGAAAGCGTGGCCGGCCAGTGGGTGATGCGCTTCATGAGCGAGTCCAAGATGCTGCCGGCCAGCGTGCTCAACCGCAAGGTCAACGAGAAGGCCGAGCACATCGAAAAGACCGAGGGCCGCAAGCCCGGCAAGAAGGAGAAGAAAGAGCTCAAGGACGAGGCCAAGCTGGACCTGCTGCCCATGGCCTTCACCAAGCAGGGAGCCATGTGGGTCTGGATCGATGCGCAGGCGCGCACGCTGGTGCTCGATACCAGTGCACAAGGCCGTGCCGACGAGATCGTGACGCTGCTGGTCGAAGGCCTGCCGGGATTTGCGGTGGCGCTGCTGGATACGCAGACCAGTCCGCAGGCCGCCATGGCGCACTGGCTGATGACGCAGGAGCCGCCCGCAGGTTTTTCCATAGACCGCGAGTGCGAGCTCAAGGCCGCCGATGAGTCCAAGGCCGTGGTGCGTTATGCGCGCCACCCGCTCGATATCGACGAGGTGCGCCAGCATATCGAGCATGGCAAGCTGCCGACCAAGCTGGCCATGACCTGGGATGACCGCGTGAGCTTTGTGCTGAGCGAAGGCCTGCAGATCAAGAAGATCGCGTTGCTCGATGCAGTGATGGATGGGAACAGCCAGGACGATGGCGGTTTCGATACCGATGTGGCGATTGCCACGGGCGAGCTGTCGCGCCTGATTCCCGATCTGATCGAGGCGCTGGGCGGGGAAGGGCGCACGGGTCTGGGCGAAGGCCTGCCTGCATCGCTGTCGTCGGCGCCTGCCGCAGAAACGCTGCCCGTGCGTCTGGCACAGGGGCGCAGCCAGGGAACGGTCACCGGGCCGGCAACAGCTCCAGCCGACACCGCTCCTGAAGAGGCTCCATTCTGAAGCTATGGATGATGTAGCGGTCTGCGCTTGTTAGGCAATGAATTCAGTATTTATTGATGCTGAAATCAAGTACTGGAAAGCGCAAGAAGCTATCAAAAAAGGCCTGCCAGAGTGATCTGGCAGGCCTTTTTCATGGACGTTTCAGATGCTCTGAAACGCGTGGATCAGACGCGTTCGAAAATCGCGGCAATACCCTGACCGCCGCCGATGCACATGGTCACCAGCGCGTAGCGGCCGCCGGTACGCTGCAGCTCATACAGGGCCTTGGTGGTGATGATGGCGCCGGTGGCACCCACGGGGTGGCCCAGGGAGATGCCGGAGCCGTTGGGGTTGACCTTGGCAGGGTCCAGAGCCAGTTCCTGGATCACGGCGCAGGCCTGGGCGGCGAAGGCTTCGTTGGCTTCGATCACGTCCATTTGCTCGATCTTCAGGCCGGTGCGTGCCAGCACCTTCTGCGTGGCAGGGACCGGGCCGATGCCCATGTATGCGGGCTCGACGCCTGCGTGGGCGTAGCCGACCAGGCGGGCAATGGGCTTGGCGCCGGAAGACTTCAGTGCCTGCTCGCTCATCATCAGCACGGCAGCCGCGCCATCGTTGATGCCGGAGGCGTTGCCGGCCGTGACCGTGCCGCCTTCCTTCTTGAACGCGGGCTTCATGCCGGCCAGGGTGTCCAGCGTGGTGGCGGCGCGCACATGCTCGTCGGTGTCGAACAGCACCACGCCCTTGCGGCTGGCAATTTCCACGGGAACGATCTGCTCCTTGAAGCGGCCGGCCTCGATGGCGGCAGCGGCGCGCTGCTGGCTGATGACGGCCAGCTCGTCCTGCATCACGCGGCTGATCTTGTAGCGCTCGGCCACATTTTCAGCAGTGATGCCCATATGCATTTTTTGCCAGGGGTCGTGCAGGATGCCCAGCATGTAGTCGATGCTCTTGGCATCGCCCATGCGTGCGCCCCAGCGCGCGGACATGTCGAAGTAGGGGCCGCGGCTCATGGATTCGGAGCCGGCGCCAATGGCCACTTCGCAGTCGCCCAGCGCAATCGATTGAGCTGCCGAGACGATGGCCTGCAGGCCAGAGCCGCACAGGCGGTTGACGTTGAAGGCAGGGGTTTCGATGGGGCAGCCGGCGTCCACCGCCGCCACGCGAGACAGGTAGGCGTCGCGCGTGTCGGTGGGGATGACGTTGCCCATCACCACATGGCCCACGGTGTCGGCAGCGATGCCGGCACGCGCAATGGCGGCCTTGACCACGGTGGTGGCCAGCTGGGCGTTGGGAACGTCCTTGAGGCTGCCGCCAAAAGTGCCGATGGCCGTGCGCGCGGCGCTGACAACGAAGATGTCTCTGGTGCTCATGGTTTGTCTCCTGCATCGCGTCGGCAATGCTTGTGCTTGAGTGATTTGAAAAGATGAATGAGAGCAACCGCATTCATCGCACAGAGTATTCTGCAGTATTTGCTGCAGTGCAACATGTCTCATTGTTGACGCGGCCCTGCGTGGGCGGCGATGGTTTCACGTGAAACCCATGAGCAGCCTCAGGCCGCAGCCCTGCGCCGGCTTCTCGGGGTGGGAGCCCTGGGTTCGTGATGGGCCGGCGTCAGGTCGGTGTCCGCGCTGGCCAGGTCGTCGAGGATGGGGCAGTCCGGCCTGTCATCCCCATGGCAGCAATGCACCAGAGTCTGCAGCGTGCGCTGCATGGACTGCATGGCGGCGATGCGCTCGGTCAGCGTGGCGATGTGCTTTTGCGCGATGGCCTTGACCTGGCTGCTGGCGCGGCCCTGGTCCTGCCACAGGCCGAGCAGGGTGGCGATTTCGTCCATGGAAAAGCCGAGATCGCGCCCGCGGCGGATGAAGCGCAGCGCATGCACATCGGCTTCGGTGTACTGGCGATAGCCGCTGTCGGTACGGTGCACGGGTGGCAGCAGGCCCAGTGACTCGTAGTGACGAACCATGCGCGCAGAAACCCCGGCGCGGCGTGCAGCCTCGCCGATGACGACAGGCCAGTTCTGAGCGTTTTTTTGTGTCGATGGGTGGTTGGGCATGGACGATCCTGAAAAAACGCGCCAGCGGCCTTCTGATGGCTCGCGTGAGGTGCTGGCGCGGTGGGAGAGGCTGCGCTCAGGCTACCTTGTAGCCCTCTTCGGCAATGGCGGCTGCCACGGCCTCGCGGCTGGCGCCGGTTTCGACTTCCACCCGGTTGGCAGCGCGGTCGATCCTGATCTGCGCCTGGGCATCGACGCCCTGGATGGCATTGGTGACGGCGCGTTCGCAGTGGCCGCAGGTCATGCCTTGAACTTCAAAAACTTGTTGCATGGATGGCTCCTTCAGAAAGTGAGTCGACCGGACTGGCGGACTCCATGTCTTGAATGGTCAACCCTAACATCATGGCAAGGTCAAGCCTTTGACAAGACATGAAGCCGGCAGGGTTGATAAGCCGCAAAGACTGCCGATAAGAACTTGTCATATTGCTGATCGCCATGGCTTGGGCATCGCAGTCACGGGTTTTTCTTGGTGTCGGTGACAATCTGAAACAATTTGCAAGTTCTGGCCCGACAATGCCAGTCGTTCAAAGTGGAGAGGGATTCATGAGTCTGTTGGAAATGATGCGGGGCTTCACCATCCGCACGCGCATGCTGGGCGCCATTGGTGTGGTGATGGTGTTGCTGAGTCTGCTGGGGGGCGCCGGGATGTTGGGCATGTTCCGCATCCAGGACATGAGTCAGGAGTTTCTGAGCAACGCCTTTGTCAAATCGGGCCATATGGCGCAGTTGCGCACCGAGCTGGGTGGCATCCGTTCCAGCGAGAAGGACATGGTCATCCAGTACGAAAAGCCCGAAGAGGTGCGCAAGGCCTATCAGCAATGGGTCATGTTCATCGACAAATCCAAGGTGACATTGGGCAAGTTTGTGACCGACCAGAACGCGCAGGACGCACAGCTGACCAAGAGCATCATTGGGCACATCGACGCTTATCGAAAGCTCTTCGAGCCTGTTGCGCGCCAGCTTGAAGCCGGTGGCTATGACTCGGCCACCACGGCCAACCGCATGAGCGGCAAGGCTCTGGCCGAAGTCATGGAGGCCGACAAGCTGCTGGCGCAGCTGGACAACTTGCTGCGTGAGCAGGCCAATGCACTGGCCGCAGCCGAGCGCGACGTGGCCGACCAGACACGCTGGATGTTTGTGGCGGCCGTGATCCTGGCGCTGGTGGTGGTGATTCCGCTGACTTTGCTGAACATGCTGTCCATCTGCCGTCCGCTTGAAGTGGCCCGCCAGATGGCACTGACGATTGCCGGCGGCGATCTGTCGCACAGGGTCGAGGTCAGCGGCAAGGATGAGCTGACGGATCTGCAGCGTGCGCTGGACCAGATGCAGCAATCGCTGAGCACCACGGTGGCCCAGGTGCGCGATGCCAGCGGCAATATCGCCACGGCCAGCCAGGAAATTGCCACGGGCAATCAGGATCTGTCGGCCCGCACCGAACAGACTGCCAGCAATCTGCAGGAAACCGTCGCGTCGCTGGCTCAGCTGACGGCCACGGTGCAGCAGACCGCATCGTCTTCGCAGCTGGCCAACCAGCTGGCAGCCTCGGCCTCTTCGACGGCCGTGCAGGGCGGAGAGATTGTCGGCCAGGCCGTCAACAGCATGCAGGAGATTTCGGCCTCGAGCCGCAAGATCGGCGACATCATCGGCCTGATTGATTCCATTGCTTTCCAGACCAATATCCTGGCGCTGAATGCCGCTGTGGAAGCGGCCCGTGCCGGCGAGCAGGGCCGTGGTTTTGCCGTGGTGGCGGCCGAGGTGCGCAGCCTTGCCCAGCGTTCGGCCCAGGCCGCCAACGAGATCAAGTCCTTGATCAACACCAGCGTGCAGACCGTGGACGTGGGCGCGCGCCAGGTGGAGAGCGCAGGCAAGGCCATGCAGGAGACCGTGGACAGCGCACAGCGTGTGGGCGACATCATCGGCGAGATTACGGCGGCGTCCAGCGAGCAGTCGCTGGGCATCGGCCAGGTCAATCAGGCCGTGGGTGATATCGACCGCATGACCCAGCAGAATGCGGCACTGGTGGAAGAGTCTGCCGCCGCCGCAGAATCGCTGCGCGAGCAGGCGGCGCGACTGGCACAGCTGGTTAGCCAGTTCAAGCTGGCGGGCGGCGCGATGCATGCAGTCATGCGCAGCCCCAGAGGCGCCCATCCCGGCATGGCACCGGCGGTGCCTGCATCCGCTCAGGCTGCTTTGCCTGGTCAGAAGGCGCAATTGCTGGAACATGCCTGAGCCCCGAGCGGCTCATTCCTGAGCGGCTCGTTCCATGAAAAAAGCCCGGTTGCAGTGATGCACCGGGCTTTTGCTTTCTATTCGATAGGCTCCAGCCAAATCAGAGAAAGGGCTGGAGGCTTGATGGATTGAAGTTACTGGCAGGCAACCGAGGGGTAGTCGGTATAACCATCGGCACCGCCCCCGTAGAAACGTTCGCTGTTCCAGGCATTGAGCGGCAGATCGTCGCGCAGACGATGCACCAGATCGGGGTTGGAGATATAGGCCTTGCCGAAGGCCACGACATCGGCATAGCCGCTTTCCACAGCGCGCGCGGCCAGCTGGCGGTCATAGCCGTTGTTGACCATCCAGGCTCCCTTGCCGCCTGCAGAGCGATAGGCCTGCTTGAGTGCCTGGTAGTCGAAGGGGCGATCCGCCAGCTCGCGCGGACCGCCTGTTGCGCCTTCGATCACATGGATATAGGACAGGCCCTGCGGGGCGAGCTGGCGCACCAGATATTCGAACAGCACCTGCGGGTTTTTGTCCACGATGTCATTGGCTGGCGTGACCGGCGAGATGCGGATGCCGACCTTTCCGGCACCGATGGCATCGGCCACGGAGCGCACGCATTCCAGCACCAGACGGGCCCGGTTCTCGATGCTGCCGCCGTAGTCGTCGCTGCGCTGGTTGGTGCCGGTCTTGAGGAACTGATCGAGCAGATAGCCGTTGGCTGCATGCAGCTCCACGCCATCGAAGCCCGCCGACTGTACGGCTTCGCGCGCGGCGGTGGCGAAACTGTGAACAATGCCCGGCAGCTCCTGCTGCCGGAGTGCGCGCGGTGCCGAGGTGGCGACAAACTGGCCTTGCCCCGTCTGCTTGTCGATCACATAGGTCTTGGAGCGGGCCGTCAGCGCGGAGGGCGCGACCGGGGACTGGCTGTCTGGCTGCAGCACGTTGTGGGAGATGCGACCCACATGCCAGAGCTGGGTGACGATGCGGCCACCCTTGGCATGCACGGCATCGGTGACTTTTTTCCAGGCCCGCAGTTGTTCTTCGTCATAAAGACCGGGCACATCGGCATAGCCTTGTCCCTGGTGGCTGATAGCCGTGCCTTCGCTGATCAGCAGACCGGCGGAGGCGCGCTGGACGTAGTAGGTTTGCATCAGCGGCGTGGGTATCGCGTCGGGGGCGCGGTTGCGTGTCAGCGGTGCCATGGCAATGCGGTTGGGCAGACGCAGGCTGCCTGCTTCAATCGGTTCGAACAATGAGGTCATGCAGAACTCCAGATGAAAAAAGCTCGGTGGGTACCGAGCTCTTAGAACGTATTTACGATCTCTACGCAGCCGCGTTGGAGCGCAATCGGGATGAATTCGAAGCGATGGCTCGCCGCTTGCACCGGGGTGCAAGCAAGAGTCAGCGCGCAGAAATCGCCCGATTTCGCTCCAACCCTGCGGGACAGAGGGTTTGCGGGTGCTCTGCGGCGTTGCGAATCCTCGCAATAGCACGGCTATTGCTGCGGTATCGCGCCTAGCATCCCATCCCGCAAAGCCTCTGTCGCGGCGCGAGGAGATCGTAAACACGTTCTCAGTTTGCATGGGTGTCGAAAAACTTACTTGAGCAAGCCCTCTGCCTTCATGGCAGCCTGCACTGCGGGGCGCGCCAGAATGCGCTCGCGATAAGCCTGAAGGTGCTGGAGTTCAGAGATGTCCAGGCCTACAAATTGGGCCCAGCCTGTGACCGTGAAAAAGTAGGCATCGGCCACGGTGAACTGATCGCCCATCAGATAGGACTTGTTGGCGAGCTGCTCGTTGACCCAGCTCAGGCGCTTGAACAGATTGCCGAGCAGCACAGGCTTGAAGTCTTCGGGCGTTGCGGGGTTGAACAAGGGGCTGAAGCCCTTGTGCACCTCGGTGCTGATGAAATTCAGCCATTCCTGAAGGTGGTAGCGTGCCACGGTGCCGTTGGCCGGCGCCAGGTTCTTTTCGGGGGCCAGGTCGGCGAGGTACTGAACAATGGCCGGACCTTCGTGCAAGGTGTCGCCGTTGTCCAGCACCAGAAAGGGCACGTAACCCAGCGGATTGATGCCGTAGTAATCCGTTCCGTCCTGGAGCTTGTGGCTCTTGGTGCTGACCATCACGGTTTCATGCGACAGGCCTGCTTCATGCAGCACGATGTGCGGAGACATGGAGCAAGCGCCGGGGCTGTAGTAAAGCTTCATGGTGAGTGGCTCTCTATGCGATGAAAAGACAAGCGCCCATGCTAAACCGGTTGCACTTCATATGCATGCGCAGCCGGCAGAAGTCCGGATCGGAGAGGAGATTGCTCAGCCCAGGCGCCCTGCAGCCCACAGCACCTGCTGCACAAGAACCTCCATGCCTTGCTGGTTCTGCGCGCGCAGCAGATGACCCTGGGCATCGAAAGCCTCTGCCGCATGGCTCACTGCATGGCTGCGCGGTGCTACCCAGCATTCCAGATTCAATAGCAGCGCTGCGAGGTGAGACTGGGCTCTCAGGCCGCCGAGACCTCCAGGCGAGGCACTGGCCATGCCGACGACCTTGTTGCGAAAGGGCAGGACGCCATCAGACCACTGTGCATCGCCCTTGACCGGGCTGGAAGCCCAGTCAATCGCGTTCTTGAGCAGGGCAGGGTAGCTGCCGTTGTACTCGGGGCTGCAGACAATCCAGGCCGCATGGCTGTGCATGGCCTGCTTGAGGCGAATGACATCGGCTGGAGTGCCCTGCGCTTCGAGGTCGGCGTTGTAGAGCGGAATGTCGTAGTCCGACAATTCCAGCAGGCTGGGTTGTGCGCCTTGTTGTTCCGCGATGGAGGCTGCCACCTTGGCCAGCTTGCGGTTGTACGAGTCCTGGCGGGTGCTGCCCGCAAAAATGAGAATTTGCATGCAGTGATTGCAGCACAGAGCGATTGCATTTTTCATGCATAGACGGGGCTATCAGGGCAAACATCTAGGCCGGGCTTCAGGCCGCCATGTTTCACGTGAAACCCCCCTGGCAAGGCATTGTTGCGCCAATGGTGGGAAAATTGCAGGTTCCCCGCAGGGCTGGACATGGCGCAAGAACATGTCCGCCTGCCATGAGAGCCGAGGCATGGTTGCTTCGTGCAGGGGCAAGGGCCGGGCTTGGCCCGGAGCAGGAATATGTTGTACCCACAGGAATTTGATGTGATCGTGGTCGGTGGCGGCCACGCCGGCACCGAGGCTGCGTTGGCCGCTGCGCGCATGGGCAGCAAGACATTGCTGCTGACCCACAATATCGAAACCCTGGGGCAGATGAGCTGCAACCCCAGCATCGGCGGTATCGGCAAGGGCCATCTGGTCAAGGAGGTCGATGCCCTGGGCGGCGCCATGGCCCTGGCGACAGACAAGGGCGGCATCCAGTTCCGCATCCTGAACAGCTCCAAGGGCCCGGCCGTACGCGCGACGCGCGCCCAGGCCGACCGCATTCTGTACAAGGCCGCGATTCGCGAGATGCTGGAAAACCAGCCCAATCTCTGGCTCTTCCAGCAGGCCGTGGACGATCTGATGGTGGAGGGCGACCGCGTGGTCGGTGCCGTCACCCAGGTGGGTCTCAAGTTCCGCAGCCGCACCGTGGTGCTGACGGCGGGCACCTTCCTCGATGGCAAGATTCACGTGGGCCTGAATAACTATGCCGCAGGCCGTGCCGGAGATCCTCCGGCCGTGAGCCTGTCGGCACGCCTGAAGGAACTCAAGCTGCCACAGGGGCGCCTGAAGACCGGCACGCCCCCCCCGCATCGACGGCCGCAGCATCGATTTCAGCCAGTGCGAGGAACAACCCGGCGACGGCATGCCTGGCGGCGTGAACGAGGGTGAAGTGCCTGTATTCAGCTTCATGGGCAACCGTGCCATGCATCCCCGGCAGATGCCTTGCTGGATCACGCACACCAATGCGCGTACGCACGAGATCATCCGCAGCGGCTTTGACCGCAGTCCCATGTTCACCGGCAAGATCGAGGGTGTAGGTCCGCGTTACTGCCCCAGCGTGGAAGACAAGATCAACCGTTTTGCGGACAAGGAAAGCCATCAGATCTTTCTGGAGCCCGAAGGCCTGACCACGCACGAGTTCTACCCCAACGGGATCTCCACCAGCTTGCCGTTCGACATCCAGTACGAACTGGTGCGAAGCATGAAGGGTCTGGAGAACGCGCATATCCTGCGTCCCGGCTATGCCATCGAGTACGACTATTTCGATCCCCGCTCGCTCAAGAGCAGTTTCGAGACCAAACAAATTCAAGGTCTGTTCTTTGCGGGTCAGATCAATGGCACGACCGGCTATGAAGAGGCGGCCGCCCAGGGCCTGTTCGCCGGCTTGAACGCAGCGCTGCAGTGCCGTGGTGAAGGCCCCTGGATGCCGCGCCGTGACGAGGCCTATCTGGGCGTGCTGGTCGACGATCTGATTACCAAGGGCGTGACCGAGCCTTACCGCATGTTCACCAGCCGCGCCGAGTTCCGCCTGCAGCTGCGTGAAGACAATGCCGATATGCGCCTGACCGAAGCGGGCCGCCAGATGGGTCTGGTCGATGATGCGCGCTGGGATTCCTTCAGCCGCAAGCGCGATGCTGTTTCACGTGAAACAGAGCGCCTCAAGTCCACCTGGGTGAACCCGCGTGTCGTGGCTCCGGAAGAGTCCGAGCGCGTGCTGGGCAAGGCCATGGAGCGCGAATACAACCTGTTCGACCTGCTGCGTCGCCCCGGTGTGGATTACGACAAGCTCATGGGCATGAACCAGGGCAAGTACGCCTGTGCCGATGTGCAGCCCGAGGCGCTGGGCGAACTCAGCGTTCCAGTGATCGAGCAGGTGGAAATCGCTGCCAAGTACTCTGGCTATATCGACCGCCAGAAGGATGAAGTCGAACGCGCTGCGCATTTCGAGCGCCTGCGTCTGCCGCTGGACTTCGACTACATGCAGGTGGCGGCACTTTCCTTCGAGGTGCGCCAGAAGCTGCAAAAGCACAGGCCCGAAACCCTGGGTCAGGCTTCGCGTATTTCGGGAGTGACGCCTGCCGCCATCTCGCTGCTCATGGTGCATCTGAAAAAAGGCGGCTTCAAGGGCTTTGCCAATCAGAATGAAGAGGCTTCCGCATGAGCCAGGTTTTGCGTACCCAACTGGAGCAGGGCGTTCAGGCACTGAAGCTGGAACTGGCTCCGGCGCAGATCGATCTGCTGATGTCCTTCATGGATCTGCTGCAGAAATGGAACAAGGTCTACAACCTGACGTCGGTGCGTGATCCCCAGGAGATGCTGACGCATCACCTGCTCGACAGCCTAGCCGCCGTACCCGCCTTGCTGCGGCATGTGAACTGCCTGCCGCAGGAAGAGGGCAAGCGCCTGCCGCTGCTGGATGTGGGCTCCGGCGGTGGTTTGCCCGGTGTGGTGTTTGCCATCTGCTGCCCGCAGATCGATGTGAACTGCGTGGATACTGTGGGCAAGAAGGCTGCTTTCATCCAGCAGGTGGCTGCATCCTTGCGCCTGCCCAATCTGCGCGGCATTCATGACCGGGTGGAAAACCTCAAGACCCGGTATCCGGTCATCAGCTGCCGCGCCTTTGCATCCCTGGTGGACTTCACCACCTGGTCGCGCAAGGCGCTGGCCGATGACGGCATCTGGTTTGCCATGAAGGGCAAGCACCCCGATGAGGAAATTGCTGCGCTGCCTGCCGATGTGAAGGTGTTTCACGTGGAACCATTACAGGTTCCCGGCCTGGATGCCGAGCGCTGCGTGATCTGGTTGAAACTGGCTTCTTGAGCGGTAAAGCTTGGTCGGGCACTTTGTTTCCAAGGGGAGCAAAGTGCCTTTTTACATACTGTGTCAGGCAACATCTGTGCAATGCAGATGCGCCGGTCACGGCCCTCGCATAAACTTGCTGTTTTCCATCGCGCAGGGTTTGAATGTTTGGCATCTCTGATTACGGCGCTTTTGCAGCCGCCGTTACCGTCTTCTTGCTGATCCCTGGACCAGGCAATCTGGCCTTGATTACCTCCACGGGCAAGGGCGGATGGAGAGCCGGCGTCGCCTGCTGCCTGGGTGTGATGGCTGCCGACCAGGTGCTGATGTGGCTGGCTGTAGCCGGCGTGGCTGCGGTGCTGGCCGCCTACCCGGCGGCCTTCCATGCCGTGCAATGGGTGGGGGCGGCCTATCTGGCCTGGCTGGGCTACAAGCTGCTCACGGCCAAGCCTGGCGATGCGCCGGCCATTGAAATCCAGCCGCGCCAGTATTTCCGCCAGGGTGCTTTGATCACCCTGATGAACCCCAAGGCCATCGTGTTCTACATGGCCTTCTTTCCCATGTTCGTGGACCCGGCCCGGCATCAGGGCGCCATCACCTTTGGTGTGATGGCAGCCACGGTGGCAGCAATTACCTTTATATACAGCGTCATCGTGGTGATGCTGACCACGGTGCTGGCCGAGCGCTTGCGTGCCAACCCGGCCGTGGTGAAGTGGCTGGAAAAAACAGCCGGTGTGTTTCTGATCGGTTTTGGCCTCAAGCTGGCCGCCAACTAAAAGAGAAGTTCAATGGCCAAAATTTTCTGCGTTGCCAATCAAAAGGGTGGAGTGGGCAAGACCACGACCACGGTCAATCTTGCCGCCGGTCTGGCCAAGGTCGGCCAGCGTGTGCTGCTGATCGACCTGGACCCGCAGGGCAATGCCACCATGGGCTCCGGCGTGGACAAGCGCGCGCTGGAGCTGACGGTCTACGACGTGCTGCTGGAAAACGCCAGCATCAAGGAAGTGGCCCAGAAGTCCGAGCAGGTCGGCTATGACGTGCTGGGTGCCAACCGCGAGCTGTCGGGTGCCGAGATCGAGCTGGTCTCGCTGGAGCGTCGCAACGAGCGCCTCAAGACGGCCCTGCAGGCCGTGGCTGCCGACTATGACTTCGTGCTGATCGACTGCCCGCCTTCGCTGTCCATGCTGACCCTGAACGGTCTGTGCTCGGCGCATGGCGTGATCGTGCCCATGCAGTGCGAGTACTTTGCACTGGAAGGCCTGACCGACCTGGTCAACACCATCAAGCAGGTGCATGCGAACATGAATCCCGACCTGCAGATCATCGGTCTGCTGCGCGTGATGTTCGATCCGCGCACCACGCTGCAGCAGCAGGTCAGCGACCAGCTCAAGGAGCATTTCGGCGACAAGGTGTTCGATACCGTGATTCCGCGCAATGTGCGCCTGGCCGAAGCCCCCAGCTACGGCCTGCCCGGCGTGGTGTTCGATGCCTCGGCCAAGGGCAGCAAGGCCTTTGTCGAGTTCGCCGAAGAGATGGTGCGCCGCATCAAGAAAATGTGAGTGTTTCACGTGAAACAGCTCCCAGTCTCCCATCCAGCCATCGCCAACCGTCATGACCTCTGAAGCACTGAACCCGCAGCATGTCTGGTTGCTGCCCGGCTGGCAGAACTCCGATCCCGGCCATTGGCAGAGTCTGTGGCAGGACCGGTATGGCTACCAGCGGCTGGAGCAGCATAGCTGGCAGCATCCGCTGCGCGGCGACTGGAGCATTCGCCTGCAGGAAACCGTGCTCGACGCTCCGGCTCCCGTCACCCTGGTGGCGCACAGCCTGGGCTGCGTGCTGGTGTCCTGGTGGGCGGCACATTCTCAGGTTGCCAGGAGCAAGGTGCGTGGTGCGTTGCTGGTGGCACCCGGCGACACCGAGCAGGAGAGTCTGCACGGCGTCCTGCCGGGTTGGTCGCCCGTGCTGCTGCAAAAGCTGCCCTTCCCGTCGATACTGGTGGGCAGCGAGAACGACCCCAATTGCTCTGTAGCGCGCGCGCAGGCCATGGCACAGGGCTGGGGCAGCCGTTTTGTGAATGCGGGCGCCGCAGGCCATATCAACACGGCCAGCGGACTGGGACTGTGGGAAGCCGGGCATGAGCTGCTGCTCTCCCTTTAAAGAAAGAATTCAGCAATGGTGACTAAGAAACCCAAGGGCCTGGGACGAGGTCTGGAAGCCCTGCTGGGCCCCAAGGTCAGTGAAGCAGAGCAGGCCGCTGCGAGCGGGCAGCAGGCCAATCTGCCGAGCAGCCTGGCGCTCAATGTGATGGTGGCCGGCCAGTACCAGCCGCGCACCCGCATGGACGAAGGTGCCTTGTATGAGCTGGCCGAGAGCATCAAGGCCCAGGGCATCATGCAGCCGATTCTGGTGCGCCAGCTCTCCAGGGGCGACAACGCTGGCAAGTACGAAATCATTGCCGGCGAGCGGCGCTTCCGTGCCGCGCATATCGCGGGTCTGTCCGAGGTGCCGGTGCTGGTGCGCGAAGTGCCCGACGAGGCGGCGGCGGCCATGGCACTGATCGAGAACATTCAGCGCGAAGACCTGAACCCGCTGGAAGAGGCGCAGGGGCTGGCCCGTCTGGTCAAGGAGTTCGGGCTGACCCACGAGCAGACCGCGCAGGCCGTGGGCCGCTCGCGCAGTGCTGCCACCAATCTGCTGCGCCTGCTGAATCTGGCCGAGCCCGTGCAGACCATGCTGATGGCCGGCGATATCGACATGGGCCATGCACGGGCGCTGCTGACGCTGGACCGTGCCACCCAGATCACGGCAGGCAACCAGATCGCGGCCAAGAAGATGTCGGTGCGCGAGGCCGAGTCGCTGGTCAAGAAAATCGGTGCCGAGTTCAATCTGACGCGCCAGAAAGCCAAGAAGGATGGCAAGTCGCGCGACGTGAAACGCATCGAGGAAGAGTTGTCCGACCTGCTCACGGCCGATGTCGAGGTGCGCATCAAGAAGACCGTGCGTCGCCACGGCAAGCAGCAGGAAATGGGCGAGATCGCCATCCAGTTCGGCTCGCTGGAGGAGCTCAACGGCATCATCGAGAAGCTGCGCGGCGAAGTCTGATTCTTTGGCCGGAGCAAGCAAAAAGAGCATCCTCGGGATGCTCTTTTTTTTGTGCGCGCGCAGCGTTCAGCTGCGGTAGCCGGGGTCGATTCTGTCGAGCTTGCGCAGCAGAGCGGGCCAGGCAAACTGGCCGCCCATGCCGCCGGTCTGTACCTTCATGGCATGGGCGATGCCCTGCAGAATCTGCGGATCGACCTCGGTGAGTTCGGCGCCGCCGGACTGGGCAGAGATCTGGATCTGACAGGCGGACTCGAAGACGTACATGGACAGAAAGGCATCGGCAATCGTGGGGCCGCAGGTCAGCAGACCGTGGTTGCGCAGCATGAGGAAGTTGGCCTCGCCCATGTCGGCCAGCAGGCGCGGCTTCTCGTCCTCGCGAAAGGCCACGCCTTCGTAGACGTGATAGGCCAGGGACCCCAGGACAAACGTGCTTTGCTGGCTGATGGGCAGCAGACCTTGCTTCTGGGCCGCAACGGCCACGCCGGCACGCGTGTGGGTATGGATCACGCATTGCGCATCGGCGCGGGCCTCGTGCACGGCGCTGTGGATGACGAAGCCGGCCGGATTCACGGGGAAGGGCGAGTCCATGAGCTTGTTGCAGCCCAGGTCCACCTTGATCAACGAGGAGGCCGTGATCTCGTCAAACATCAGCCCGTAGGGGTTGATGAGAAAGTGATGTCCGGGGCCCGGCAGCCGCGCGCTGATGTGGGTAAAGACCAGATCGCTCCAGCCGTACAGCGCCACCAACCGGTAGCAGGCGGCCAGATCCACGCGCAGCTGCCATTCCTCGGGGCTGACCAGATGCTGCACGCTGGGGATGTTCAAGGGCTCTTGGCTCACGGGCGACTCTCCTTCATCGTTGATTCGATGAATGTAGAGACTCGTGCGCCGGCGGTCTGTTGGCTAGGCGACAGAACCCTGGAAACGCGGGCAAGGCCGGTTCGGATCAGGCGCGCTGGCAACGCCCGAGGCAGGTGTTGGCGCGAGTCCGGAAAATAAAAAAAACAGGAGCTTGCAGCGCAAGCTCCTGTTGATTTTCAGATCGCTTCTTTACGTAAACCGAAGCAGATCAGGCGCAAGCAGCTATCAAAAGCGCTTACTTGATCTGGCCGCGCGACAGGTCCTGGATCATGCGGGCAGCCAGATACAGGCGCGGTACGATGGTGTTGATCTGCACGTATTCGGCATCGTTGGAATGCGCGCCATAGCCCGACAGGCCGAAGCCCTCGATCACGCCGCCCTTGGCCTTGAGGGCCGCAAAAGCCGCATCCGTGCCGCCGCCCGTGGCCTTGTCCATGACCTTCATGGGCAGCTTCAGCTCCTGCTCATAAATGCCCTGGGCATGGGCGGCCAGCTTGCGTGCCGTGGCATTGGCCTCCAGCGGCGGGCGGCGCACTTCGAATTTCAGCTCCACCTTGCTGGCGGGGAGCAGCTTGTTGCCGATCTTGTCCTGCATGGCTTTTTCCAGCGCCGTGAAGTCGGCCACGCGCAGTGCGCGGGCATCGGCCTGGGCCGTGGCTTCGGCGGGCACCACATTGCGGTTGGTGCCGGCCTTGGACACCGTCCAGTTGAGCTTGAGGCCGTCCTGGGGCTGGGACAGATCCTTCATCTGCAGCAACTGATGCGAGAGCTCGTACAGCGCATTCACGCCGTCTTCGGGCTTGGCGCCCGCATGAGATGCCTTGCCCGTGACCTTGAGGTAGGCGGCGCCGATGCCGCTGGTGGCCAGGCGCAGGCTGCCGTCGGTGCCGCCGCCTTCAAAGCTGAACACGGCGTCCTGTTCGGCCCCCAGGCGGGTGATGGTGCTGCGTGCTCCGGGCGAGCTGATTTCCTCGTCGCCGTTGATCAGCACCGTGAGCGTACCGTAGTCCTCGATGCCCAGCTTCTTGAGCAGGGGCACGATATGCATGATCAGGGCCACGCCCTGCTTGTCGTCGGCAATGCCAAGGCCATAGGCCTTGTCGCCGTCGATGCGAAAGGGCTGGTCCTTGATCATGCCGGGCAGATAGACGGTGTCCATATGCGCAATCAGCATGATGCGGCTGCTGCCCTTGCCCTTGAATTCGGCATGCACCATGGGGCCGACTTTCTCGGGCGTGTCATCGAGGCGGTAGATGTCGCTGGGCTCGATCACCTCGACCTTGCCGCCCTGCGCGCGCAGCTTGCCGGCGATGTACTCGGCGATCTTCTTCACGCCCGCCACATCCTTGCTGCCGGACTCGATATGCACCAGATCACGCAGCGTATCCAGATAGGGCTGCTGCTCCTTTTTCGCATGCTCCAGCCATTCGGCCTGAGGGGCAGCCTGGGCAGAGCCGAAGGCCAGCACCAGGGCCAGGGGCAGGGTGCGCAGCAAAGGGGCAGAGGGCGTGTTCCAACGCATAGAAATTCTCCTTGGGGGGCGGGCCGCTCCCGGATAGGGCCGCGGCAGGAAAGCGGCGTGATGCGCCGCTGAGGGAATTCAGCTTAGCAGCCGTGTTTGCGGCCTCAGGGCTGCCGGCCTAGGGATAAATACCAGGGTAACTTGATCTCTCGCGCCGACAAAAAAACCCTGCAGCTTGCGCGGGCAGGGCTTGGTGGGTTGCGCCGTTTGCTCAGGCCGCCGCCAGATGGGATTTGGTCTTTTTGCTCACTCCGTCGCCGACGATGACGGCCGAGACCACAGACAGTACAAGCGCAATCGCCGAGCCGTAGAACACGGCGTTGGTCATCTGGTGGTCCAGCATGTAGCCGAAGACCGGCGCCGCCAGGCAGAAGCCCAGATCCAGGCCCGAATACACCGTGCCGTAGACGCGGCCCGTGGCGCCGGGGGGCGCTGCGCGCTTGATCAGCATGTCGCGCGAGGGGCCGGCCAAGCCCGTGCCCAGACCGGCGACTGAGGCCACGACCACCGCCGCCATGCCGGGCAGCCAGCCCGTTCCGACGACAAACAGCAACAGGCCCGAGCCCAGCATGCAGATGGAGATCACCTTCTCCAGCCGCTGCACGCGGCCGACCAGAAAGCCGCCCACGACCATGCCGGCAGCGCCGCACAGCATATAGCCGGTGACGATCAGCGCCGTCACGGAAAGCGGCAGGCCGTACATGGATTGCAGGGCCGGGCTGGCAAAGCTCTGGATGGCACTGAGCGCGCAGGTGCTCCAGAAAAAGAAGGAAAAGCACAGCCACACCGATGGCAGCTTCATGAAGGCCATGGGGTGTTCCTGAGGTGCGGCAATGGCTCCGGCAGCGGGCTTGGCGGCAGCTCCGGCGGATTCGGCGCGATCATCGAGCGCGTCGCGGTTGAAGACCATGATGGCCAGCACCACGGCTGCGCAGAGGGCTCCGCCCAGGCAGGCCAGGCGCCAGGAGCCCGTGGCCGTGGTGATGCCCGCCATGAACAGCGGCGCCAGCGCCCAGCCTAGGTTGCCGGACAGGCCATGCACCGAGAACGCATGGCCTATGCGCTGCTGCGACACGCGCTTGTTGAGGATGGTGAAGTCCACGGGGTGGAAGGGCGCATTGCCCAGGCCCGCAAAAAAGGAGGCTGCCAGCAGCATGCTGTAGCCTTGGGCCGTGCTGGCAATCAGGCCTGCCACCACAAAGCTGCCGAGGGCGGCAAACAGAATCGGGCGTGCGCCAAAGCGGTCCACCGCAAAGCCGGCCAGTGCCTGGCCGGTGCCGGAAACAATGAAGAACAGCGAGACCATGACGCTGAGCTCGGCATAGCTGTAGCCGAAGTCCTTGATCAGCCAGGGAAACAACGGCGGCAGCAGCAGATGGAAGAAATGCGACGAGCCATGGGCCAGACCGATGAGGCTGATGGTGCGCGCGTCACTGCGCAGTGTCTCTGGCGCCTGGTTTTGAGGTGTTGTGGAGGCAGGGCGGTTCATATGTCGCATCTTAGGCAGACTGCTCGCGTCTTGTATGCGATAGTCTGCCAATTGCTATCGCAAGCCAGCCAACCATCATGTCCAGCCTCCACGACCCCGAGCCCCTGCGCGCAGGCAAGGCCAGCGCCTATGTGGAGACGCTGACACCCCATCTCTACATACCCACGGCACAGCGTCCGGTGCGGGCCAAATGTCGCTGGCTGGAGGCCGACACCCAGGTCAAGCCGCACCGTCATCCCTGGGGGCAACTGGCCATCTCCACCACGGGCACCATACGCCTGACAGTAGCGCAGGGCACCTATATCGTGCCGCCCTCGCGCGTGCTGTGGGTGCCGCCGGGCATGGAGCATGCCGTGACCATGGTGGAAAGCGCCGATCTGCGCACCTTGTACTTCTATCAGACCCAGGGGCGTTGCGGCCCCGATGTGGCCCCCGGCGAAGAGGCGGCCTGGCGCCAGTGCCGGGTGCTCAATGCCTCGGATCTGCTGCGCGCCGTGGTGCGCGAGCTGCCTACGCTGCCCGATGACAGCCAGCAGCTGTGCGAGCAGGACAGGGCACGCGAGCACCATCTGAGCCAGCTGCTGCTCGACGAGCTGCGCCGTGCCAGTGCCGTGCAGCTGGGCGTGAACCTGCCCCAGGACAAGCGCTTGCGCCAGCTCTGCGAGGCCGTGTTGGCCGATCCCACGCGCAACGAAACGCTGGAGGACTGGGCGCGCGATACCGGGGCCAGTCCGCGCACGGTGGCGCGACTGTTTCGCCAGCAACTGGAATGCAGTTTTACCCAGTGGCGCCAGCAGGTGGTGCTGGCCCATGCCGTCAGCCTGGCAGCGCGCAACTGGCCGATTCAGCGCATTGCGGCCGAGCTGGACTACAGTCCCAGCGCCTTCAGCGCCATGGTGCGCCGCACGGTGGGTATGCCGCCTGCACAGTTCTTTGGCATGCACACCAAAGTCATGGCCACCAGCGATTGATTGAAAAGGGCTGCAAGCCTTATCTCTATTTTCCGGGTGGCTCCAGAAAATATTTGCAGCGGCATGGAATGAAAGCAGCAAACCTGCGCTCTTTAGCACCATGATCTTCTCCGCCGAGTCGCGCTACAACCAGTGGGTGCGCGAGCACTACCGCTTTTTGCTGCGCAGCGCCTGGGCGCTGACGGGCTCTCGCGCCACGGCCGAGGATGTGGTGCAGGATTGCTTCACCAGCGCCTGGCGCTTTCGCCACCAGCTGCGCGACCAGAGCATGGCCAGGGCCTGGCTGTTCCAGATCATGCGCCGCCATGCCTTCAGGCACTTCGATCCTGTGCAATCGCAGACCGAGTCTCTGGATGAAGCCTGCGAGCAGGGCGTGAATCATCACGATGCACTCGATGCGCAGCTGGACGTGGTCAAGGCGCTGAGCCGCATTGCCCCCATCCATCGTGAAGTGCTGGTGCTTTACTACTTTGACGACATGCCCACGGCCCAGATGGCCGAGGCGCTGGATATTGCACCGGGCACCGTGCTCTCTCGCCTGGCGCGGGCACGTGAAGCGCTCAAGACGGCACTGCAGGAGCCTGCGCGCCATCCCGCCGGGGCCGCCACTGAATCTTCCGCAGCTGCCAGCGTGATACCGCTGAGAAAGCGCGCACCATGAAACACCAAGACCGCCCCGAAGACACCGATTTCGACCTGCGTGCCCGTGCCGAGCTGGCGCTGGCTTTCGAGCCCGGCGAGCCGCCGGCCTATTTGCTGCGTCACACGCCATGGCATGCCCGTCGTGGCCTGCAGGCGCTGTGTGCCGCAGTGATCGTCGGCAGCGTCGCTGCGGGCAGCGTGCTGAGCCTGCGCCCGCCGCAGATGGTGCGCTCGGCCATCGAGCATGAGTATTACGAGCGCACGCTGCGTGGTCAGTTCATCCCGGAGGCCGAGATTGCCAGGCATATGGACTGGCCTGTCGATCAGAAGCTGCCTGGTTATACCCAGCTCATGCGGCCCTGCGACATCGACGGCAGTCGCGCCTATCACCTGACCACTTTCTTTGAAAAAGGCGGCATCGTTACCGTGCTGGCTTTCGAGCAGCCCCAGCGGATGGCCGACGGCCAGGGCTGGTGGGCCAACAGCTACTGGAAGGTGGTGCGTTCGAGAGAAGGCCGCCCGCTGGTGCTGATCGCACAGAAGAAACAGGCTCTGGCCGTGGCATCGCGCGCTCTGGGGCCCCTGAGAAAGTCGATGGCTGAACCGGATTTTTCGCTCTGATCATTCACCAAAATTACCGAGGAGACCCCATGCAACAACCCACCTCTCTGCCACGTCGCCGCCTGCTCGCCGGTAGCGCCAGCGCGCTGGCTGCAGCCGGTCTGGCAAGCTTCCAGAGCCAGGCCATGGCACAGGCCGCTGCACCCGCAGCCAAGCCTCTACCTGGCTATGCCGGCTTCAAGAATGCCGATGCCGTGATCGTGCACAGCTCCACCACCATCGAGACTAAGCGCAGCGCGTTTGGCTCCAGCGTGGTCACGCCCACCAACCAGCTCTATGTGCGCAACAACCTGCCCACGCCTTCCGAGTCCATCGTGGCCGATCGCGATGCATGGGCGGTGCAGATTGATGGCGTGAAGAAGCCCGCCAAGCTGACCGTTGGCGAGCTCAAGAAGCTGGGCCTGGAAACGGTGACCATGGTGCTGCAATGCTCTGGCAATGGCCGCGCCTTCTTCCCCACCAAGCCCAGCGGTACGCAATGGACCGTAGGCGCTGCAGGCTGCGTGGTCTGGAGCGGCGTGCCAGTGCGCGAGGTGGTCAAGGCCCTGGGCGGCGTGGCCGACGGCATGGTCTACATGACGGGAACGGGCGGAGAGGTGCTGCCTGCAGGACTGGACCCCAAGAGCGTGCTGGTGGAGCGTTCCGTGCCTCTGTCGGCCATGGAGGACGCGCTGCTGGCCTGGGAGATGAACGGCGAGCCCGTGCCTCTGGCCCATGGCGGCCCGCTGCGCCTGATCGTGCCCGGCTACACCGGCGTGAACAACATCAAGTACATCAAGCAGCTGGCCTTTACCGTCAAGGAAAGCGAAGCGCACATCATGTCGCACGGCTACCGCATCTCGCCCCCCGGCAGCAAGGGCGACCCCAGCCAGCCTTCGGTGCAGGAAATGAGCGTCAAGTCCTGGATCAACAGCCCCATCCCCGAGGACGGCAATCAGGCCTCCGGCCTGGTGCAGATTCAGGGCGTTGCCTTCGGCGGCATGAACGCCGTCAAGGGGGTGGAAGTCTCCATCGACGGCGGCAAGACCTGGAAGCAGGCGCGCCTGATTGGCCCCGATATGGGCAAGTATGCCTGGCGCCAGTTCGTGCTGCAGGCACAGCTGCCCAAGGGTACCTACACCCTGGCCAGCCGCGCTACCGACGTCAAGGGCAATGTGCAGCCCGAAACGCGCGGTGAAAACCAGAGCGGCTACAACAACACCAGTTGGGCCGACCACGCCGTCACTGTCACCGTGGCCTGAGCGCCGCACTCGCTACCCATGCCGGGTGCCGAAGAAGGGGCGCCGGGCGATGGGTATCAAAACCCCGATGTATCGCATTTCACCAAGAACAATGATGAAGACAAAACCCACCCTCGCCGCCCTCTTGCTGACCGTCCTGGCGGGTACTGCTGCCCACGCCGATCAGGCTGCCCAGATGGCGCGCGGCAAAGAGCTGTTCACCACTGCTGCAGTCCCTGCCTGCGCGGTGTGCCATACCCTCAAGGACGCTGGTGCGGAAGGTGCCATAGGCCCGGTGCTGGACGAGTTGCAGCCCGATGCGGCCCGCGTGGCACGTGCTCTGAAGGACGGCATCGGCTCCATGCCCTCCTTCAAGGCCACAATGAGCGAAGCCGATATCGCTGCCGTTTCTCTCTACGTGAGCAAGGCCAGCGGCGGAGCCAAATAAAGCGCCTCAGCTGCGTTCTGCGCCATCCAGCGGCATGGCGTAGATCCATACCTTGTGGCGGCTATTGCCTTGCAGGCATGCCGTCGCTTCCACACCAGGCAGTTGGAAATCCAGGCTCACCAGCCAGCTGCCGGGCTGCATCTCGGTGGCAGCCTTGACAGCGGCGCGGCCCATGCTTTCGGGCCGCTGGAACAGATAGACCAGCTGATAGCCGCTCCAGTCGGCCAGCCAGATATCGCCACGCCGCACGCGTGCCCAGGGGCAGCGCACGGCGCTGGCAATCGCCAGTGGCCAGCTCCATTCCAGACCATTGAGGCGGGCCTGCGGCAGCGCACTGCGCAGTGCGCGCAAGCCATCGCCCATGCCGCAGCCGGCATCCAGCACCAGCGCCTGCCCCGGCAACTGCACGACCTCTGCCAGTCCTTTGAGCGCATTGGACGGCGTTGGAAAGACGGGGGCATCACGCCAGGCATTGAGCGGGTAGATCAGCAGCAGCAAGGCCAGAGGCAGCAGCCAGCCCCAGGCGGGCAACTGGCTGGCGCTGAGCACCAGAAACGACAGCGGAAACCCGGCCGCAATGATGAGCCTGCGCCACCAGTTGGGCCCGCAGAGACTGGCCGCCGTGCTGAAGCTGCCGGCGACCAGCAAGGCCAGCCACCAGGGCAGCAGGCGCGCCAGACCCGCAAAGATCACCCAGGCCAGCAGCCAGACGAGCAATGCAGGCAGAGGCCATGTCGAAGCAAGCCATTTTTTTGTCATGAGTTTTGAAATGTATCCGTCATACATAGGCGCCAAGACACCGCAATGCAGACAAGGCCTTGTCGGAGTTTTGCATTTTGTGCGGGATACCCCTCTTTGGTGGGGTATGCGTGTTGTCAACTCGTCGTAAAAATTACTGATTTTTGCTTATGTATACTTTTCGGCTTTCAGCGGCTGAGAATTCAGAGGAGACATCCATGCGCCTGCTCGCCCCCACCTTTTCATTGGCGGCTCTTGCATTGACAGCATGCGCGGTACAGACACCGCAGGAGCAGTTGGCACCTGCTTCGCCCACCGTGCGCCTGTGCGAAGGCAATAACTGTTCCGAGCTGCCGCGCAATGTCGCGACTTTCCGTGGCGAGCCCGTCAATCCCGAGGCGGAGCGCCGCCTGGCGGCACTGGTGCAAAAAGCCGAGGCCGATCCTCGCGCAGCCTATGACCTGGGGCTGCGCTATCTGCGCGGCGATGGCGTGGAGCGCAACAGCTATCAGGCCATCGAGTGGATGCGCAAGGCCGGCGATGCCGGTAACGGTCAGGCCCAGTTTGCATTGGGCCGTCTGTATCTGCTGGGCTTTGAAGAAATGGGCCCGGACCCCGCCGAAGCCGAGGCCTGGCTGTCGCGTGCTGCCGCCAAGGGCTTCAAGGAAGCCAAGCGCCTGCTGCCCCAGGCGCAAGCCGCCAAACAGAATGCTCATGCACGCTATCAGGCCATCGAGGATGAGCGCAAGTCCTGGAACGGCTGGTATGTGGGCGCGCCCTACTACATGGTGTGGGGCTCGTCGGGTTGGTATTACCGCTGAGGCGCTGTGAGCGCTGCAGCATTTTCTATTTTTTTGAAAGCATCACACTATGTCCAAGAAGACAACGCTGCGTCTGGCAGCCATCGCATCGGCCCTGGCACTGGGCGGTTGCGTGACCCCCGGCGGCGGCACCATTTCCACGGGGACGGCTCCCACTGCTGCCACTGGCGCGGCGGGCGGCGCAACCAGCGTGAATGCGAACTCTACGCTCGAGCGTTGCGATGCCCCTCTGGGTACGCTGGCCGTGGACGACGGTCGCGGCAAGGAATGGTATGCCAGCTTTGGCGCCGCCACCAAGATCACGACCATCGAGCCCCTGATCCGTCTGGCCGTGCAGCAGTCCAACTGCTTTGTGATCACCTCCATCGGCAACAACCGTACCGAAAGCAAGATGTCGGCGATCACCGACAAGCAGCGCAATTCCGGTGAATTCCGCGCCGGCTCCAAGCAGCAAAAGGGCCAGCGCGTGGCAGCCGACTACTACATGGAGCCTTCCATCATCATCGACAACGATGCAACCGGTCAGCTGGCAGCGGGCGTGGGCGGTCTGTTCGGCAATGTGGGTACGCTGATCGGCGGCGCCATGCAGAGCAAGGCTTCGGTGGTGACGCTGAGCATGTTCGACATCCGCTCGGGCGTGCAGATCTCCATCTCCGAAGGCAACTCCACAGCCACCAACTTCGGCGCAGCCATGGGCGCGTTCGGCGGTGGTGTGGGTGGTGGTCTGGGCGGCTTCTCGCGCTCACCCGAAGGCAAGGCCACGGTGGCCGCCTTCATGGATGCCTACAACAACATGGTGATCTCGCTGCGCAACTACAAGGCACAGGAAGTCAAGGGCGGCCTGGGTCGTGGCGGTCAGCTCAAGGTCGGCAAGTAAAGCTCCGATCCGAAAACAGAAAGGGCCTGCAACTGCAGGCCCTTTTTTCATGGTTTGTGCGTCTTCAGCAAGTGCCGCGAGCGCTGCTTACTGCAGCTGAAAGATCTTGCCCGGGTTCAGGATATTCTTGGGGTCAAGAGCCTGCTTGATGGCGCGCATCATCTGCACCGCACCGGCTCCCGCCTCTTCGAGCAAAAAGCCCTGCTTGTGGATGCCGATGCCGTGCTCGCCCGTGCAGGTGCCGCCCAGCGCAATCGCGCGAGCCACCAGCGTGTGGTTGAGTTGCTCGGCCTGCTGGCGCTGGGCGTCGTTGTCGGGGTCGATCAGATAGCCGAAGTGGAAGTTGCCGTCGCCCACGTGGCCGACCAGGAAGTAGGGGATGCCGCTGGCATCGGCCTCGGTCACGCACTCCAGCAGCGCATCGGCCAGGCGGCTGATGGGCACGCAGGCATCGGTGGTGATGCAGCGGCATCCGGGCACGCTGGAGACGGCTGCGAAATAGGCGTTGTGGCGCGCGGTGAACAAGCGCGTACGGTCTTCGGGGCGCTCGGCCCATTCAAAGGCATTGCCGCCGAATTCATGGGCAATGTCCTGAACCATCTCGGCCTGCTCCTTCACGCCCGTGGGCGAGCCGTGGAACTCCATCAGCAGCATGGGCTCCTCACGCAGGGACAGCTTGCTGTAGGCATTGACCATGCGCACGGAGTTCACATCGACCAGTTCCACGCGGGCGATGGGAATGCCCATCTGAATGGTCTGGATCACCGTGTGTACGGCGTTCTCGATGCTGGAAAAAGAGCAGATGGCTGCGCTCACCGCTTCGGGCAGCGGATAGATGCGCAGCGTGATCTCGGTGAAGATGCCCAGCGTGCCTTCGCTGCCCACCAGCAGGCGGGTCAGGTCGTAGCCGGCGGCGCTCTTCTTGGCGCGGTTGCCTGTGCGCATCACTTCGCCGCTGGCTGTCACTACTTCCAGGGCCAGCACGTTCTCGCGCATGGTGCCGTAGCGCACGGCATTGGTGCCGCTGGCGCGGGTCGAGGTCATGCCGCCAATCGAAGCGTCGGCACCGGGGTCGATGGGAAAGAAGAAGCCGGTGTCCTTGATGGCCTCGTTCAACGCCTTGCGCGTGATGCCGGGTTGCACGGTGATGGTCAGGTCTTCGGTGTTGACCGAGAGCACGCGACTCATGCGGCTGACGTCGATGGTGATGCCGCCTTGCACGGCCAGAAGATGACCTTCCAGCGACGATCCGGCGCCATAGGCAATCACGGGCACGCCGTACTGGTCGCAGAGCTTGACGGCATCCTGCACGTCCTGGGTGGATTCGGCAAACACCACGGCTGCCGGAGGGGGCGCGGAAATCGCGCCTTCGTCGCGGCCATGCTGCTCGCGCACGGCCAAGGCCGTGGAGCACTGGCCGCCGAAACGTGTTTGCAGAGCCTGCAGAAATTCTTCGGGGATGGGGCGCTGCACGAAATCGGGCTGCAGCGAGGTATGGGCAACAGGTGCGTTCATCGGGGTCTCCAGAGGAGAAAAAGAATACCACCTGGCCCGGTCCGGGCGTGTACGTATTGGGTACTAGGCCATGCCGCTCAAGGTCGCGATCGCTATGCATGGCGCATGCCCATTGGAGCTGGCAGAGATCGCGGTTTCGTCGTGGCGCAGCCGTCTGGTGCGGGCACATAGATAAGTTCCGCCCTAGCTAATGAGAAATCAGTGTTTAGGGTTTGTGCCGGGTGTGCCTATATTGGCAAGCCTCATGGCGTGCGCTGCAGAGCTCGCTTCAAACCAAAAGCAGTTCGGAGGGCAGAGCTATGCGCGATACGGGTCGCAGATCATTCATACAAGGGCTGGCCGGGGTGTCGGCCGCAGGCATGCTGGGCGCGGCATGGCATGTGCGTGCGGCGCAGACCCAGGCCTGGCCGGCGCGGCCCATCAAACTGGTCGTGACCTTTCCGCCCGGCGGCTCCAGCGATATCGTGGCGCGGGTGCTGGCTCCCGCGCTGGCCGAGAAGCTGGGCCAGAGCGTGGTCATAGACAACAAGCCCGGCGCGGGCTCGTCGATTGGCGCGCAGATCGTGGCGCACAGCGCCAACGACGGCTACACGCTGCTGGTATCGAATTCGGCGGCGCTGTCGATAGCACCATCGCTGTTGCAAAGCCCTGGTTACGACCCCTTGCGCAGCTTCGAACACTTGGCCTATATCGGCGCCGTGCCTACGGTGTTTGCCGTGCATCCCTCGGTGCCCGCCAACAGCCTGAGCGAGCTGGTGAGCTGGATCAAGGAGCAGCCTGCCCCCGTGGCCTTTGGCAGCGGCGGCGCTGCCTCGGTGGGGCATCTGGTGGGCGAGCAGTTTGCGCAGACGCTCAAGCTGTCCATGGAGCATGTGCCTTACCGCGGCGCCGGCCCCATGCGTGCGGATCTGCTCAGCGGCCATATCAAGCTGGCCATCGATGCGCTGCCGCAGAACATCGCGCTGCACAAGCAGGGCCGGCTCAAGCTGCTGGCACTGACATCGCCACGCCGCGTAGCCCAGGCACCGGCGGTGCCCAGCGTGGCCGAGCTGGGGCTGGCGCAGCTGGTTTCCGAAAACTTCGTCGGCATTTCGGCTCCCGCCGGCTTGCCCAGGGCGCTGGCCGAAAGAATCGCCAGCGCGGTGCGACAGATCAGCGCGCGTCCCGAGTTTGCACAGACGCTCGAAGCCCAGGGATTCGTGACCCGGGATATGGAATCCAAGGCCTTCACCCAGCTGATTGCGGACCAGCATCTGGCCTGGGGAGATATCGCGAAAAAGACAGGTGCAAAACTTTAAGCAGAAGAGACAACGATGAGCAGCGAGAAACTGTATTCACCCCGTAAGCCACGCTATGCCGTGGTGCTGTTTGGCCCCGAAGGGCAGGGCAGTTTCAACGAGTCGGGACTGCGCGGAGCCCACAAGGCAAGAGATGCCGGCCACGAGGTCGATGTGCTCTGGGTGGCCGGCCAGTCGGCGCAGCAGCGCGCCGCCGAAATGTCCGCATTGTGCGGCGGCCGCTATGCGCTGATTCTTGCGCATGGCGGTCAGGGTGACGGTCCGGTGCAGATCCTGGCCGAGCTCTGGCCCGAGCAGGCCTTTGCGGTCACGCAAGGCAGCTGGGCGGCAGCCAATGTGGCGCGTTACGAGGTGCTGCAGGAGCAATCGGCATTCCTCGCCGGCGTGCTGGCCAGCCAGTGGAGCAAGACGGGCAAGGTGGGGCATTTCTCAGGCGAGAAGGTGCCGCCGGGTCTGCGTGGCCGCGCGGCCTATGCGGACGGTCTCAGGCACGCCGGTTTTGAGGGGCAACTCGTCACCCAGTTCTGCGGTCACCAGCATCGCCCAGGCTGGGCCCGGACCTGTGTCTCGGCAATGATCGAGCAGACGGGCCTGGACATTGTGTTTGCCATGCTGGATGGCGGCCGCCCCGGCGTCACGCAGGCCTGCCGGGCGCATGGCGTGGCGCAGATCGGCAATGTGCTGAACTGGGTGGAACGTGACCCCGAGGTGTTTGTGGCCTCGGCGATCTGCGATTCTGGCGAGGCCTTGTTTCGCGCCGTCGAGGACCATGCCCGGGGTCTGCTGCCGCTGGGTGGCAATCGTGCCTTTGGCCTCGAGGAGCCGAGCCTGGTGCGGCTGGAAATGGGAGGGCGGGTGAGTGTTGCGCAGCGCAGCCTGGTCGAAGACTGGGCGCAGCGCCTGCTGCGCCGCGAGTTCGAGATTCACCTGGACTATGCCGGGGCCGAGTTTGCCTTGCCGCAGGAGGAGCTCGGCGCTGCGGCGTGATCAGGAAAGCGCCGCGGCAAGGCCTCAGTACTGCTGAGCACCCTTGTCGAATTCGGCGCGTGACAGCTGGCCGTTGCGGTCGCTGTCGATCTCTTCAAAGCGCTGGGAGATGACAGGCAGCTGGCGTGCTTCCTGCGCACTGAGCTGACCGTCGCGATTGGCGTCGGCACGCTCGAAGGCCGCTTGCACGCTGTTCTTGGCGGTGGGGGCCTGCTGCACGCCGGTGGCCGCGCCCGATTGCACGATGCGCGCCGGCTCCTTGTTCTCGCCGGCATTGCCGCCTCCGGTTTGCGCAAAAGCCATGCCCCCGCCGAGGGTGAGTGCGGAGAACAGCACCACGCTGACGACTTCGAATGACGAGACCTTGCAATTGAGCAGATTCTTCTTGTTCATGAATGGCATTCCTTCTCTATGCGATAACAGGAGTGCATTGCACCCTGTGAGGCGGCAAAGGGCCAGCACTTTTGCCTGCTGTTGCCTCAGACTACATTTGCCTGCGGGCTGTAACGCACAATGGCGGCCGTATCTGAGGGCCGCGCCGGCCCCGAAAATTCGCAGCTTTGACAAGGGATGACCCATGGGCAACCGCCTCACGCAAATCGCCACCCGCACCGGAGATGACGGAACCACCGGCCTCGGAGACAACACCCGCGTTTCCAAGAACAGCGGCCGCCCGCATGCCATGGGCGATGTGGATGAGTTGAACTCGCATATCGGCCTGCTGCTGTGCGAGCCAATGCCCCAGGATGTGCGCGACCTGCTGATCGACATCCAGCACCAGCTGTTCAACCTGGGCGGCGAGCTGTCCATGCCGGGCTATGAGCTGCTCAAGGACGATGCGCTGCTGCAGCTCGACAACGCGCTGGCCCACTACAACGCACAGTTGCCGCGCCTGCAGGAGTTCATCCTTCCGGCCGGCACGCGCGCTGCCGCGCAGGCCCATGTATGCCGCACCGTGGCGCGCCGTGCAGAACGCCAGGTGGTGGCGCTGGAGCAGGCCGAGGCCATGCGAGCTGCTCCGCGCCAGTATCTGAACCGCCTGTCCGATCTGCTGTTCGTGCTGGCCCGCGTGCTCAACCGCATCGACGGCGGCGACGATGTGTACTGGAAGAGCGAACGCCTGGCGCGCGCCCAGTCCGAGTGAGGCGGAGGCAGGAGGCCGGGCATGCGTCTGCGACATATCGAAGTCTTCAATGCCGTGATGCAGACCGGCAGCGTAAGCGCGGCCGCGCGCCTCATCAACGTCACCCAGCCAGCGGTCAGCCGCACGCTGCAGCATGCCGAGCTGCAGATGGGCTTTGCGCTGTTCCAGCGCGCGCGGGGGCGGCTGACGCCGACCAATGAGGCACTGGCCCTGTTTCCGCATATCGAGAAGCTGTTCGAGCAGCTCGACGAGGTGCAGCGCCTGGCCGCCAATCTGCGTCATGGCCAGTCGGCCGACCGGCTCAATGTGCTGACGGTATTTGCGCTCAGCCGCGAGGTGTTGCCGCGCGCCGTGGCGGGCTTCAGGCGTCGCCATCCGCAGGTCCAGGTGCACGTGCAGGCGCTGCACACGCCGCAGGTGGTGTCGGCCCTGCTGCTGCAGGAGGCCGATGTGGGCTTTGTGATCAGCTCCGTGGGTCAGCCCGCGCTGGAGCACGAGCTGCTGGCCGAAGTGGACATGTTCTGCGTCTTGCCCAAGGGACTGCTTCCGCCTTCGCGCGTGCGCGCCGAAGGCATGGAACTCAAGGACCTGGCCGATCTGCCTGTGGTCGCGCTCGATGCGCGCGACCCGCTGGGCATGCGTCTGGGCCAGGCCTGCCGCGAGCATGGCGTGGGGCTGTCGCCCGTGGTGACGGTGCAGACCTATCATGCGGCGCTGTCCATGGCCGAATACGGGCTGGGCGCGGCCATCATGGATGGCTGCACGGCCCTGGCGGCCGACCGGCGCCGAGTGCATGTGGTGCCGCTGCTGCCGCGCATCACCGTGGGAGTGAACGCGCTGAGCCTGCCCCAGCGCCCGGGCTCGGTGCTGGCGCGCGCCATGACCCAGGAAATGCGCAAGGCCCTGCAGGAGCTTCTGAGAGAGTCCTGAGCAGGCCCGCGCTCAGGCAGCGTGCATCTGCGCGACCAGCCGCTGTGCCGAGCCGAAAGCCAGCGTCAGGCCCAGCGCGCCATGCCCGGTCTGCAGCCACAGATTGCGCGGGCCGCCGCGCTGGCGGCCGGTGATGGGCAGGCCTGTGGGCGTGGCCGGGCGCATGCCGCTCCAGGGATGCAGCGAGCCCTGCAGCGGCAGCTGGGCAAAGACCTGCTGTGTGGAGCGGCGCAGGCTGTCGATGCGGGCCGGATCGATGCGTGTGTCGCGGCCGATGATCTCCACCATGCCGGCCACGCGCAGGCGCTCGCCCAGGCGTGCGAACACCACCTTGCGCGCGGTGTCGGTCACGCTCACGCGCGGCGCGGCCTGGTTGTGGACGGATGCTATGTCCACGGTGATGCTGTAGCCCTTGAGCGGATAGACGGGAATGCGCAGGCCCAGCTGGCGCGCGTGGGCCGGGCTTTCCCAGCCGCTGGCCAGCACGTAGTGCTCGGCCTGAAGCAGGCCTGCGGCGGTGCGCAGGCCGGTGACGGCGTCGCCCTGGCGCTCGAAGCCCAGCACCTCGGTGTCGTAGCGCAGCTCGGCGCCGCGCGCGGCCAGCAGCGCCGCCAACTGCTCGCACAGCTGGCGGCAGTCGGCAGCGCTTTCACTGGGGGTGTGAACGGCGCCTGCCATGCGGCCCGCGTAGCCGGCCAGCGCGGGCTCCAGGCGCACGGTGGCGGTGGCATCCACCACCTGCTGGCTGGCGCCGCCAAGGCGCGATTGCAGGGCCACCTGCCGGGCCGCGGCATCCAGGCCCTGCTGCGTGTGGTACAGCACCAGCTTGCCCGGCGTGTGCAATGCGCAGCTCAGGGACTCCTGCGCTTGCAGACGCTCGAAGGCCTGCCGGCTTTCGGCGGCCAGCCTCAGCAGCGCTTGCGTGCCGGCCATGGAGGCGCGTGCATTGCAGGCGCCCAGAAAGCGCAGTCCCCAGGCCCATTGGGCGGGGTCGGCGCGCAGGCGCAGGGCCAGCGGCGAGTCCTTTTCCAGCAGCAGCTGCGGCAGCATCTTCCAGATGCCGGGATCGGCCAGCGGCTGCACGTAGGAATAGCTGAGCTGCGCGCCGTTGCCGCCGCTGGCGCCCGCTGCCGGGCCGGGCCCGCGCTCCAGGACCGTGACGCGGCAGCCCGCGCGCTGCAGCGCATAGGCAGTGGCCAGGCCGACGATGCCGGCGCCCACGATGCAGACATGCATTGATCGTTTCTCCATGCTGCCGCACTGTAGGCCCGTACGGGGCTGCGCAGCCATGGCATTTGGCATGCAGGGTATGCACCCAGGTTATGGTCTGCCCGCGCGATGTCGATGTATGCGTGCGGCCGGGCGGCCCTCGGTTGCGGTGTTTACCCGGAGCATGGCAGTGCCTGCGCTGCCACCCATAAACCAGGGGCATGGATCAGCCCGATATTGTCATCCTCCGGAGCCTGGCGCGCTTTCTACACTGGCGGCACATCCACCACCGAAGAGGAGACACCGCATGCAACTTCACTCCACCGTGCTTTGTGCGGCACTGGGCCTGGGTTTTCTGGGCGCCGTCCATGCCGATACCCTGGCCAAGGTGCGCGATAGCGGGCGCATCACGCTGGCCTACCGCGAGTCCTCCGTGCCCTTCAGCTACCTGGACAACGGCAAGCCCATAGGCATGACCGTGGAGCTTTCGCAGACGGTGGCCGAAGCCGTGAAGAAGCAGTTGAACCTGCCCGCGCTGGAGGTGCGCTGGCAGGCCGTGACCTCGCAAAACCGCATGCCGCTGCTGGCCAACGGCACCATAGACCTGGAGTGCGGATCGACCACCAACAACACGGTGCGGGCCAAGGAGGTGGGCTTTGCCATCAACCACTTCTACACCGGCACGCGGCTGCTGGTGAAGAAGAGCTCGGGCATCCAGAGCTATGCCGATCTCAAGGGCAAGACGGCGGCCATCACCACCGGCACCACCAATCTGCAGGTGCTGCGCAAGGCCAATGCCGAGCAGGGCTGGGGCATGAACATCGTCATGGCCAAGGACCATGCCGACGGCTTTCTGCTGGTCGAGAACGACCGCGCCGCGGCCTTCGGCATGGACGACATCCTGCTCTACGGCCTGATCGCCAACGCCAAGAATCCCAGGGATTTCCACGTCGTGGCCGATGCGCTGCAGGTCGAGCCCTATGCCTGCATGCTGCGCAAGGACGACCCGCAGTTCAAGCAGCTGGTGGATGGCGTGATCGGCGACATGATGAAGTCTGGCGCCTTCGCCAGGCTCTACGACAGATGGTTCATGCAGCCCATTCCGCCCAAGAACGCGGCACTGGGTCTGCCCATGAGCGAGCAGCTGCAGCGCAACCTGCAGGAGCGCGGCGACAAGCCGGCGTTCTGAGATGCAGGCGGTCGGCATTCTCGGCGGCATGGGGCCTGCAGCGGGCGCGGATTTCGTGCGCCTGTTCGTGCAGGCCTGCACCCGGCACCTGCAGGACCAGGGCCTGCCCGTGCATGACCAGGCCTATCCCGAGCACTGGCTGGTGCAACTGCCCATGCCCGATCGCACACAGGCGCTGCGCCGCGATCCGCAGTCGCCTGAGGGCCCGGCTGCGCATCTGCTGCAGGGCGCGGGCCGGCTCGCGGCCCTGGGCGTGCGCAGCGTGGCCCTGGCCTGCAACACGGCCCATGCCTGGCATGGGCAGATACAGGCGCTTTTCCCGCAGCTGCGCGTGCTGCACATCGCGCAGCAGACGGCGCTGTACCTGAAGGCAGGCGGCGCGCGCCAGGCCCTGGTGCTGGCCACGGACGGCACCTATGACAGCGGGCTCTACGACGCAGCGCTGGCCGATTGCGGCATTGCCGCGCTGCGCCCCGGACAGGCGGGGCGAGCCCGGCTCATGCAAGGCATATACGAGGGCGTGAAACAAGGCGACATGCCGCTGGCCGTGCAATGCTTCGGCGAGGCGCTGGCACCGCTGCTGCAGCGCCATGGCGCCGTGCCCGTGATCATGGGCTGCACCGAGATTCCGCTGGCCCTGCCGCAGGCATCGCAGGCCCGTGGCGCCGAGCTGGTGGACCCGGCCTGGATACTGGCCTGCGCGCTGGCGCAGGACGCCTACGCACATTAGCGGCGAGGGAGGGCCAGAGCCCTGTAAAAAGATGAGCTGCAATCGCTTGCTGTACAACAAATAGGTATCGAATCACGGCCAGATCTGTTGATGGGTGTACGGTGTCAGCTCATCTTTTAATGGTGGTTTGCCGGCACGTGCTAGGACTTCCGGGCGTCCCGCATCTCCGAGTCCATGGCGGCCTTGTAGATGCTTTGCCGGGGCCGCTGCATCAGGCGGCGCAGCATGGGTTCGAACTCACTCAGGGGCAAGGTCTCGGCTCGGGGATCGAAGGCCGGGTTGTCATAGAGTTCGCAGAACTCGGCCGTGCGCTGGTAGTGCGGATGTTCCCGGAACTGCTCGCGCATGTCCCTGTCCAGGCCGATGTGATGGAAGAAGTAATGGCCCTGGAAGATGCCGTGATGCTGGACCATCCAGTGATTGGCCTCACTCACAAAGGGCTGGAGGATTGCTGCGGCAATGTCGGGGTGGTTGAACGAGCCCAGGGTATCGCCAATGTCGTGCAGCAGCGCGCACACCACATACTCTTCGTCACGGCCGTCGCGCAGCGCGCGCGTGGCGGTTTGCAGCGAGTGGGTGTAGCGGTCCACCGGAAAGCCACCATAGTCGCCTTCCAGCAGCTTCAGATGGGCCATCACCCGCTCGGGCAGGCCCTGGCTGAACTGTGCAAATTCGCCGCCGATCAACTGCCAGTCTTCACGCGTGCTGTCTTGCATGCGCAGAAAGTTCGCCCGTGCATTCATGCCATGTCTTTCGTGGGTTATGGTCGTTGCACTGTAGGGCGCTGGCAGGGGCTGCGCTGTCAAGGGCATGACATGCAGCCGCAGCGTTGATGCGCGAATCCTGTTTTCCGTCCACAGGATTCGCGGGGGCTCGAGGCCTCAATAGGTTTCCAGGTGCAGACGTCCTTCGCGCTTGAGTCTGGCGCCCAGTTCCTCCCAGCCCAGGCCTGCTTGCTGGGCTACGTCACGAAGGGCCAGCACGACGCCGTCCTCCATGCTTTTGAGGCCGCAGACATAGATGTGCGTGTTGTCGTCGCGCAGCAACTCCATGAGATCGGCCGAGCGCTCGCGCATGGCGTCCTGCACATAGCGCCTGGGCTGGCCGGCCACGCGCGAGAAGGCGAAGTTGATGTCGATGAAATCCTTGGGCAGGTTTTGCAGGGGGCCGAAATAGGGCAGCTCCTGAGGCGTGCGCGCACCGAAGAACAGCAGCAGTTTCCCGCTGTCGAACTTGCCGCTCTTGCGCAGGCGGCGGCGCCATTCCGTCATGGCGCGCATGGGCGCGCTGCCCGTGCCGGTGCAGATCATCACGATGTGCGAGCGCGGGTGATTGGGCATGAGAAAACTGCTGCCGAACGGGCCTATGACCTGCACCTTGTCACCCACCTGCAGATCGCAGAGATAGTTGCTGGCCACGCCGCGCACGGGCTGGCCCTGGTGATCCTCGACCACGCGTTTCACGGTCAATGCCAGATTGTTGTAGCCGGGGCGCTCGCCATTGCGGGCACTGGCAATCGAGTACTGGCGCGCCACATGGGGCTTGCCGCCGGCATCCACACCGGGCGGGACAATGCCCAGCGACTGACCTTCGAGCACCGGGAAAGGCATGGCACCGAAGTCCAGCACGATATGGTGGGTCTCGTTGTCGAAGCCGGCTTCCGTGCAGTTCAGATTGCCCACCACCGTGGCCGTTACCGGAGCCTTGGGACCATGCAGATTGGTGTAGGCATGGGCGGCAGACCAGGGCGGCGTGGTGGCGCCATAACTGGCTGCGCGAAAGACTTGCGCAGCGCCGCTTTCGGCCAGACCGGCAGCGGCTGCGATCACGGCCTGGGCCTGGCTCAGATCCTGCACATCGCCGGCATTCTCGGCCGTCTGCGCGGCGGCCAGTGCATCGGCAGAAAGCTCTTCGGGCAGGCTCTCCCAGCCCAGCTGCTCGGCCACGCTGTAGGGCTTGCTTGCCGATACCAGTCGCCAGTTGTCGATGGAGCCGGTCGGGCAGGGCGAGATGCAGTCCATGCAGCCGTTGCACTTGTCCGCCATGACCACATAGTTGTTGTCGTCATGCGTGATGGCGTCCACGGGGCAGGTCGCCTCGCAGGTATTGCAGCGAATGCAGATTTCCGGGTCGATCAGATGCTGCTTCAGGATGCCGTTTTCAATCAGCGTGATGGTGCTCATTTCGTTCTCCAAACCGTGGCAACCCAACTCAGTGACATCGAGCAAGGGCCGCCCCGCCGCGAGGATGTCGTCCCCCTTGGGGGAAGCGGCTCAGCCGCTCAGGGGGGATCAAAATTTCACATACTCGAAGTCCACGGGCTGGCGATTGATACCCATGACCGGTGGGGCAATCCAGCCGGCGAACTTGCCGGGCTCCAGGCATGGCTTCATCAGCGATGCGACAAAGCTGCGGTCGTCGTCGCTGGCCAGCCACTCGTTCTTCCTGGCCAACCATTCCTGCTCGCTCACGGGACGGCCGTCGGGGCTGATGCGCACGCCTGCCAGCGCGCCGATCTGCCGGTTGAAGGCCTTGTGCGGCACCGTCAGGCGGAAGTCGATTCCGGCCTTTTCCATCACCTTGTTCCAGCGGCCCACACCGGCATTGCTGTCCTTGATGTAGTCGTCGCGCAGCACCTCGTTCAAGGCGTTGAGCATGGGCACTTCCTTCTCCTGCAACTTGCCGTCCACCACTTCCAGCACCTTGTAGTTCTGGTCGTGCAGTCTGTGGTCGTCCTCGCGCTTTCCCTCTTCGTAACGGCCCTTGAGGCCCGAGCTGTAGAAGGTGGCGGCATTGCTCGACTGGTCGGCACCAAACAGGTCGATGGTCACGCTGTAGTGAAAGTTCAGATAGCGCTGAATCGTGGGCAGATCGATGACGCCCGCGCTGCGCAGCTTGTTCACATCGTCGGTCTTGAGTTCGTTCATGACCTGGCAGGTTCGGGCCAGCACGCGCGAGACGCCGGACTCGCCGACAAACATGTGGTGGGCCTCTTCGGTCAGCATGAATTTGGTGGTGCGCGCCAGCGGGTCGAACGCGGATTCGGCCAGCGCTGCGAGCTGGAATTTTCCGTCTCTGTCGGTGAAGTAGGTGAACATGAAGAACGCCAGCCAGTCCGGCGTTTTTTCGTTGAAG
Organism: Comamonas sp. wu1-DMT; assembly: GCF_040187805.1. Lineage (NCBI taxonomy): Bacteria > Pseudomonadati > Pseudomonadota > Betaproteobacteria > Burkholderiales > Comamonadaceae > Comamonas > Comamonas sp. wu1-DMT. The sequence continues at coordinate 208,934 of NZ_JBANEM010000006.1, read as the reverse complement.
GCGCCCAGAATGCGAGGGTTGTTTTCATCGCCGCTCTGGCGCTCCAGCAGGGCCTCGGCCTCCTCGCGTCCATCGCGTCCGAAATGCTTGTGCAGCAGGTAGACCATGGCCCAGAGATGGCGGCCTTCTTCCACATTGACCTGGAACAGATTGCGCAGGTCGTACATGGACGGCGCGGTCAGGCCCAGGTGGCGCTGCTGCTCCACCGATGCGGGCTCGGTATCGCCTTGCGTGACGATGATGCGGCGCAGGTTGGCGCGGTGCTCGCCGGGTACGTCCTGCCAGGCTTTCTCGCCCTTGTGATCGCCAAAGTGAATGCTGCGTTCCTGATCCGCCGGGTTCAGGAAGATGCCCCAGCGATAGTCACGCATCTTGACGTAGCCGAACTGCGCCCAGCCCTGCGGATCCACGCTCACCGCGGTGCGCAGATAGACCTCGTGGTTGGTCGATCCTTCGGGGCCCACGTCGTCCCACCAGCGGATGAAATTAGGCTGCCAGCTCTCCAGGGCACGCTGCAACGTGCGGTCGCCGCTGAGGTCCACGTTGTTGGGAATCTTCTGGCTGTAGTCGATGCTGCTCATGGGGTGTCTCCTGTGATGTTTTGCCGATTCAGGGCCGTTGGCTCATACCCTGTTGAAATCGAAGCCGGCTTTCTGTCCGGTGCCGTAGAGCTTCAGCGCCCCTTTTTCGCCCACCGCGTTGGGGCGGTTGAAGATCCAGTTCTGCCAGGCCGACAGACGCCCGAAGATGCGCGTGACCATGTTTTCCTGGCTGGCAAAACGCAGGTTCGCTTCCAGACCCGTGAGCGCATCGGGCGACATGGCGGCGCGCTCTTCCATGGCGATGCGGATCTCGTCTTCCCAGTCGATATCGTCAAGTGCGGCGGTGACCAGTCCGAGTTGCTGCGCCGCATCGCCGTTGAGCGGCTTGCCCACGGCAGCGCGCGCGGCTTCCAGGGGCTCAGACTCCTCGTAGAAGCGACGCTGCAGACGGCTTTGATCGTTGACCAGCGGCAGCAGGCCGAAGTTGAATTCATCGAGCTCGATCACGGGCTCGCGCTCGGGCTCGTCGGGCAGCACCAGCATGTAGGCGCGGTCGGCGCAGAAGACCAGCTCGGCCAGCATGCCGGCGAAGCAGGAGCCGGGCTCGATCAAGGCGAACAGCGAGCGCGACGACACATCGAGGCGTGCAAAGGTACGGCGCAGCAGGCCTGTGGTTTGCTGCACCAGCCAGTGATCGCGGTACGTCACCAGGGTCTGGCCCGCCGCCAGCACGGCGCGTGCATCGCCCTCGGTCTTGAGAATCCAGGTTCCCACATCGAGCTCGTTGGTGCGCAGATGCAGGATGGCGTCGTCGAGCTCGCGGCCCATGGCCAGCGGCCACCAGGCGGCGCCTGCGCCTTCTATGGCTTCAAGGCTGGCGGGCTGTTCGCCACGGGGGGCCTTGACCGTGATGGTGGCGCTGCGCTTGCTGCGATCGATCTGCACGCTGACATGGCGATAGTGCAGGCCGTCCGGGCTTTCCTCGCGCTGCAGTCTGGCCAGCTGTATGCCCTGGGCGGAAGCCGGGCGCGCGCTGCTTTCGCCCAGCGCCGTGGCACGTTGTTGCACCACCTCGGCAAACTGCGCGGGCTTGGCAATCGCGTCCACCAGTCGCCAGTCCACGGCGCGCTGGCCGCGCACGCCTTCCACGCTGGTGCAGAAGATGTCGGCCAGGTCGTGGCGCACATGGCGCTTGTCGGTCACGCGCGTCAGCCCGCCGGTGCCGGGCAGAACGCCCAGCAGCGGGACCTCGGGCAGTGACACGGAAGAAGAGCGGTCGTCGATCAGCACGATGTCATCGCAGGCCAGAGCCAGCTCGTAGCCGCCGCCTGCGCAGGCACCGTTGACAGCGGCGACGAACTTGAGTCCGTCGTGCCGGGAACTGTCTTCCATGCCGTTGCGAGTCTCGTTGGTGAACTTGCAGAAGTTCACCTTCCAGGCGTGGGACGAGACTCCGAGCATGAAGATATTCGCGCCCGAGCAGAAGATGCGTTCCTTGCCGCTGGTGACGATCACGGAGCGCACCTGCGGGTGTTCGAAGCGGATGCGGTTGAGGGCGTCGTGCAGTTCCACATCCACGCCCAGGTCATAGCTGTTGAGCTTGAGCTTGTAGCCGGGGCGTATGCCGCCGTCCTCGGCAATGTCCAGCTTGAGCCGGGCGATATTGCCATCCACTTCAAACGACCAGTGCCGGTACTGGCTGGGCTCGGTGCGGTAATCGACGTTGGTTTGCTGCTGCATGCTCGGCTCCTGCTGAGATGAAAGATAGTGCAGTTACTGACTCGGTGTTAGCACAATTATGCAGATTCATCGAAAAAAAAGCACGTCGATTTAGGCACTATGTTGCATGTTTTGCTAAAACCAAGGGAAATCCTTAGATGCTCACAGTTTGCAGAACGGCGCAGGATTAGAAGTGTTTTGACGGCTATTCCTTTGCTAGGAAAGGACGAGTAGCTAGCAATTACTGAGCAAGTGATCCGGATGCCCTCGATTCGCAAACCCAGCACTGGCGCGGGGTGATGAGCTGCTTGCAAAATGGATCCACCATGCTGACCTTTGCAGATATCCAAGCCGCCGCTGCGCGCCTGAATGGCGCCGTCCTTCAAACCCCTTTTGTGGAATCACGCACGCTCTCGCAGATCACGGGGGCGCAGGTCTATCTCAAGTTCGAGAACCTGCAGTTCACTGCATCCTTCAAGGAGCGTGGCGCGCTGAACAAGCTGCTCATGCTCAGCGATGCCGAGCGCGCACGCGGCGTGGTCGCCATGAGTGCGGGCAATCATGCCCAGGGCGTGGCCTATCACGCGCAACGCCTGGGTCTGCGTGCCGTCATCGTCATGCCGCGCTTCACGCCCGGCGTGAAGGTGGAGCGCACGCGCGGCTTCGGTGCCGAGGTGGTGCTGCATGGCGATACATTGGCCGAGGCGCGAGCCCATGCCTATCAGCTGGCGCAGGAGCAGCAACTGACTTTTGTCCATCCCTATGACGACGAGGCGATCGCCGCCGGCCAGGGCACGCTGGCGCTGGAAATCCTGCAGGCACAGCCCGATCTGGATGCGCTGGTCATTGCCATTGGCGGCGGCGGTCTGATTGCGGGCATTGCCACGGCGGCCAAGGCCATCAAGCCCGAGATCGAAATCGTGGGTGTGCAGACTCAGCGCTTTCCCTCCATGGTCAACGCACTGCGCCACACCGATCTGCCCATGGGTACATCGACGATTGCCGAAGGCATTGCCGTGACCCAGCCCGGCGTCATCACCCAGGAGGTGGTGCAGCGCTGCGTGGATGACTTGCTGCTGGTGGACGAAGGAGATATCGAGCAGGCCGTGCTCATGCTGCTGGAGATCGAGAAGACCTTGGTCGAAGGCGCAGGGGCGGCGGGCCTGGCGGCCTTGCTGCGCTATCCCGCTCGCTTCAAGGGCCGCAAAATAGGTCTGGTGCTGTCGGGCGGCAATATCGACCCCATGCTGCTGGCTGCCATCATCGAGCGCGGCATGGTGCGCTCCGGTCGTCTGGCGCGTGTACGTGTCAGCGCGCGCGACGTACCAGGCGTGCTGGCCCAGATCACGGCGACGGTGGCCGGAGCTGGCGCGAATATCGAGGAAGTCCATCACCAGCGTGCCTTCACCATGCTGGCCGCGCAGAATGTGGAGATCGAGTTCGTGCTGCAGACACGCGGCCACGCCCATGTGAGCGAGGTGCTGGAGCAATTGCGCCGCGCAGGCATGGAGGCGGCCCTGGTGTGAGGCTTGAGCCTGCAGGCCTTGCTCAGGCCTGCAGGGGCGTGATCTTCTTGATCAGCGGGGTCACCAGATCCATGGGCAAGGGGAACACCACCGTGGTGTTCCTGTCCGCGCCGATCACGGTCAGCGTCTCCAGGTAGCGCAGCAAGATGGCCTGAGGCTCCTGCGCCAGAACTTTCGCTGCCTGAGACAGCTTTTCCGAAGCCTGCAATTCGCCTTCGGCGTGAATCACCTTGGCGCGGCGTTCGCGTTCGGCCTCGGCCTGACGTGCGATCGCCCGGATCATGGATTCGGTCAGATCGACCTGCTTGATCTCCACGTTCGAGACCTTGATGCCCCAGGTGTCGGTTTGCGCATCCAGCGCCTGCTGGATGTCCAGGTTCAGCGATTCGCGCTCTGCCAGCATTTCGTCGAGCTGATGCTTGCCCAACACGGAGCGCAGCATGGTTTGCGCGAGCTGACTGGTGGCCTCCAGATAATTGACCACCTGGATCACCGCCTTTTCCGCATCCACCACGCGCAGATAGATCACGGCATTGACCTTGACCGAGACGTTGTCGCGCGAGATCACATCCTGCGCGGGGACCTCCAGGACCACGGTGCGCAGATCGACCCGTACCACCTGCTGGATGGCGGGAATGATGAAGATCAGTCCCGGCCCCTTGACCTTCCAGAAGCGCCCCAGCGTGAAGACCACGCCGCGCTCATACTCGCGAAAAATCCGGATCGACGCCGTCCCCAGGCCAATCACCAGCATCAGCAGGATCAGCCAGAACAGGAAAGAAGCGCTAACCATAGAAGCCATCCTTTCAGCGAGGGACTTCGGCGCTGCGATCTGATGTTGGACGGTGCACATCGATTTCGCAATCGGCGCCGGGTCGTCCGCAAGCCCAGCATATGCTGTTGCACTCCGAGTGTGAACTTGCCTGCGCATGGTCGACATCGAAGAAGTGCTGTTCGCCATTGGCGGACATGGGACGCGGGTCTGAGCGCAAAAGGTGGCTATGGCTTTCCCTGAGCCATGTCGCCAGGGCTGTGCCTAGAATGGCCGCAGAGCTTGCTTGTTTCACCGCCTGCTTTCAGGAGGAGCATTGATCACATGTCAGATGAATCCGCAGTGAACCACGAGGCACAGGACGCGGCCGAAGCCGTTGTGCCCTATATTCCCATCATCATTCCCGCCGCTGGCGCCGTGATGATGTTCCTGCTGGCCTTTATTGCCGTGAACATGGCCTAGGCATTCCAACCTTCTCGAGCCCAACCCCGCGACGCGGGGTTTTTTTACGTCTGTGCAGGTTATGAATGAATGCAACATGCATATATTGATGCGCAGAATGCATAGATATTGCCGGTGATTTGCTGACAAATTCAAGGCTCCTACCTAAAATCGATCTCCCGCTGCTATTCAAAACAAGGTTGTTTTGACTATTTCAGACGGATTTCAGGCGCCAACAAGCGCTAGGGAAAGCAAGCGAGACACCTTCAAAAGCCTTTTTTCAAAGACGCAGCCGAGGATGCTTCTTTGAAAAACTGGTTTTTTAATTGAAGGACTTCCCCCATGAACGCCGCTGTGCAAAGCCTGAACATCCAGGCTCCCGACTACGTCAAGAACCCCAAGCTCATTGCCTGGGTCGCCGAAATGGCCGCGCTGTGCAAGCCTGCCCAGATCCACTGGTGCGACGGCTCGCAAGCCGAATATGACGCGCTGTGCCAGCAGCTGGTGGATGCCGGCACCTTCAAGCCCCTGGCCAAGCGCCCCGGCTCCTTCCTGGCCTGGACCGATCCTTCGGACGTGGCTCGCGTGGAAGACCGCACCTATATCTGCTCCGCCAAGAAGGAAGACGCAGGCCCCACCAACAACTGGATGGAACCTGCGGAAATGCGCGCCACGCTGAACCCGCTGTTCGACGGCTGCATGGCTGGCCGCACCATGTACGTGGTGCCTTTCTCCATGGGCCCGCTGGGTTCGCCCATCGCCCACGTGGGTATCGAGCTGTCCGACAGCCCCTATGTGGCCGTCAACATGAAGATCATGACCCGCATGGGCAAGGCCGTGTATGACGTGATCGGCACCAGCGGCGAGTTCGTGCCCTGCGTGCACACCATCGGCGCACCCCTGGCCGCAGGCCAGAAGGACGAGACCACCTGGCCTTGCAGCAAGACCAAGTACATTGTTCACTATCCCGAAACCCGCGAGATCTGGTCTTACGGCTCGGGCTACGGCGGCAATGCGCTGCTGGGCAAGAAGTGCTTTGCGCTGCGTATCGCCTCCACCATGGGCCGTGACCAGGGCTGGCTGGCCGAGCACATGCTGATCCTGGGCGTTACCAACCCCGAAGGCAAGAAGTACCACGTGGCTGCGGCCTTCCCCTCGGCCTGCGGCAAGACCAATTTCTCCATGCTGGTGCCGCCCAAGGCCTTCGACGGCTGGAAAGTCACGACCATCGGTGACGACATCGCCTGGATCAAGCCCCAGGCCGACGGCTCGCTGCGCGCCATTAACCCCGAAGCCGGTTACTTCGGTGTGGCTCCCGGCACCAATATGCTCACGAACCCGAACTGCATGTTGAGCCTGGACAAGAACGTGATCTTCACCAATGTGGCCCTGACCGATGACGGCGACGTGTGGTGGGAAGGCATGGAAAAGGACCAGGGCAAGCTGCCCGATCACCTGATCGACTGGCAAGGCAAGGACTGGACGCCCCAGATCGCCAAGGAAACCGGCGCCAAGGCCGCCCACCCCAATGCCCGCTTCACCGTGGCTGCCACCAACAACCCTGCGCTGGACGAAGCCTGGGACGATCCCGCCGGCGTGAAGATCGATGCCATGATCTTCGGCGGCCGCCGCTCCACCACCGTGCCTCTGGTGACCGAAGCCCGTGACTGGACCGAGGGCGTGTACATGGCTGCGACCATGGGCTCCGAAACCACGGCCGCCGCCTTTGGCGCGCAAGGCGTGGTGCGCCGCGACCCCTTCGCCATGCTGCCTTTTGCCGGCTACAACATGAGCGACTATTTCCAGCACTGGCTGGATCTGGGCGCCAAGATCGAAGGCCAGGGAGCAACCCTGCCCAAGATCTTCACCACCAACTGGTTCCGCAAGAATGCCGAAGGCAAGTTCGTCTGGCCCGGCTACGGTGAGAACATGCGCGTTCTGAAGTGGATGATCGACCGTCTGGAAGGCCAGGCTCAGGGTCAGGAAACCGCCTTTGGCATTGCTCCCCAGTACGCCGAAATCAACTGGAGCGGTCTGGACTTCGACGCTGCCCAGTTCGACAGCGTGACCAATATCGACAAGGCGGCCTGGGCCGAGGAAATGAAGCTGCACGGCGAGCATTTCGACAAGCTGGCCTACAACCTGCCCAAGGCCATGCTGGATACCAAGGCTGAGCTGGAAAAGCGCTTGAGCGCTTGAGCGCTTGATTCTCCCCCTGAGCCGCTGCGCGGCTTCCCCCTAGCCGGGCGCCCCTCTCTCTACGCGCTTCGCGCTATGGGAGGGGACGACACCAGCGCGGCGGGGCGGCCCTTGCGCGGTGTCCCTGACTGAGACTGTGCACATTAAAAAAGCCCTGCTGATTTTTTTCAGCAGGGCTTTTTGTTTGCTTTTATTTTTGTAGCTGTAAGCGCTTTCTGAATCTGGGATAGAGGCTTGTTTGACTCAAAAACCTATTCCCCCATGCAAAAAGCCGCTGGCCTTGTGGGCAGCGGCTCTTCGGGGGAGCAGTCCGGGCGCTTAGCGGCTCTGGCGATCCATGGCACGGGCCAGATCGGCCATCAGGCGGGCATCTTGCAGCGCGGCGTTCCAGACGCGTTCATCGGCAGCAGCTTGCTGGCGGCTCTTGACCCAGGCGCGGTAGCCGGTGCGCACCAGATTGATGGCACGGCGTGCGGGAGTGGAGAAGAGGGCAATGCTGGCAAAGGCCATGGCCCACAGAACCATCCAGGCAGCCATCATATGACCGTCGCTCCAGGTTTCGGTGGCCTGGAAGACGCCGGCGGCCAGGGCGGCCAGCACCACAGCCAGCACCATCCAGTACGACCTGGACTGGGATTGCGCCTCGTGCTCGGTGGCAATGGCGGCCATGCGTTCATCGCTGGCTTGATAGATACGCACCACACCAGGGTGCTCGACACAGTAGGAGTTGTAAATAAAGTTGCTCATGGCAGTTAACCCTTTGACCCACGCTTTTGGCGAATTGCCCGGGGAATAGGTGTAACTATAGGGATTACCCTAGGTGTGTTCAAATTTATATTTTGAATCTGTAGCATTCACAGCAGTGATGTATTGGGTGATGCCATGTCTTTGAACTTTCGTTCTCTGGATCTCAATCTGCTGCGCGTCTTCGACGAGGTCATGTCCGAGCGCAGTCTCACGCGTGCGGCGCACAAGCTCAGCATCACCCAGCCGGCGGTCAGCAATGCCATGCGCCGGCTGCGCGAGGTCCTGGGCGACGAGCTGCTGGTGCGCCAGGGACAGGGTGTGGAGCCCACGCCGCGTGCCCAGGCCCTGTGGCCGGTGATACGCGAGGCCTTGCAGCATCTGGAGGGTGCACTCGCACCCGATGAGTTCGATCCCGAGACGGCCGCCACCACGTTCGTGATCGCCATGGCCGATGCCACGGCCGCCACGCTGATTCCGCCGCTGTACCCGATTCTGGAGCGCGAGGCACCGGGCCTGGGCATACGCCTGCTGCCGCTGACCACGCGCGATCCAAGGCCCTTGCTCGATGATGGCGAGGCCGATATGGCCGTGGGCTATTTCCCCGCCGTACTGGCCGATCTGACGGCGCGTGCCCAGGCTGGCGGTCTGGTGGCGTTTGACAGCCGCCGTCTGTATGAGGGCGAGTACCTGTGCGTGATGCGCAAAGGCCATCCGCTGGCGCATGTTCCGCTGACGCTGGACAACTATTGCGCGGCACGCCATATGCTGGTCAGCTTTTCGGGCCGCTCCTTTGGCTTCATCGACGAGGCCCTGGCCTCGCTGGGGCGTTCGCGTGAAGTGGTGCTCACCGTCAACCAGTTCTTCACCGCGGCGCGCGTGGTGCTCAACTCCGATCTGCTGACCATCTTGCCGCGCCATTTTGTGCCCGTGACCGGCATGAGCGACCAGCTGGAGCTGCGCGATCTGCCCTTCGATGTCACGCCCGTGCATGTGGATGCACTGTGGCGTCGGCGCGGCCCGCACCCGCAGGCCTATGACTGGCTGCTGAAAACGCTGACGCGCTCGGCCGAGATCACCTTTGCCAACGGTTCGGCCCAGGTCACTCACCATGGTTGACTAAACTAGCCACATGAAGATCCAGCTGCTGTCCGACCTGCACCTCGAAGTCCACCCCCAATTCGTGGCCCAGCCAGCCGCGGGCGCCGATGTGCTGGTGCTGGCCGGCGACATCGGCTCCTACCAGAGCAGCACCCAGGTCGACGGCGAGAACTTCGGGCTGGAGCGTTTCTCGCCGCTGCCGCAATACGCCAACTGGCCCACACCCGTGCTGTTCGTGCCCGGCAATCACGAATACGACATGCAGGACTTCGACGAGGCAAGGCTGCGCCTGCAGCGTGTGTGCGACAGGCTGGGCCTGATCTGGCTCGATCGTGAAACCGTGGTCATGGACGGGGTGCGTTTCATCGGCACCACGCTGTGGAGCGACTTCGACGCCATGGCCATGCATGAAGGCGTGAGCGATGCCACGCGCTTGCACAAGCTGCGCGAGAAGGCCTTTCGCGCCGCCAATTTCTATCTGCAAAAGACAGGCGGCAGTCGCCAGGGCGAGCCGTTTCTGGCCGCGCCCATGCGCGAGGAAAGCCTGCTCTGCCAGGACTGGCTGCGCGCTGCGCTGCAGCAGCCTTTTGACGGACCCACGGTGGCCGTGACCCACTTTGCACCCAGCCTGCGCAGTGCCGATCCGCGCTACGGCCTGGTACCCGGCACGGCCGGTTTCTGCAATGTGATGGACGACTTTCTGCCCCATGCCCAGCTCTGGCTGCACGGCCATCTGCATTGCGCCAGCGACTACATCGCGTGCGGCCAGCGCGATGACGGCAGCGAATGGCAATGCCGTGTGGTGGCCAATCCCCTGGGCTATGCCCGCAAGGGAGAGCAGGATGACTTTCTGCCGGCATCGACAATTGACTTGAGCCAAGTCAAGATGCTGACTGTCCCCAGCCCTTAGGCTTGAGACATCAACAAGGAGAAATTGGTATGAAGATCTTGCTCGCCGTGGACGGCAGTGCCTATACCCAGAAAATGCTGGCCTATCTGACCTCGCATCAGGAGATGCTGGGCACGGGCCATGAGTACACCATCATCACCGTGCAGCCGCTGCTGCCGCCTCGTGCACGCGCTGCGCTGGGAAAGGAAGTGGTGGAGCAGTACTACGACGAAGAATCCGCCAAGATCCTGCAGCCCGTGCTGGAGTTCCTGAAGGGGCGTGGCGTCGAGGCGCAAAGCATCGCCAAGGTCGGCCCCATTGCCGACACCATCATCCATGCCGCCCAGGACGGCAAGTTCGACCTGATCGCCATGGGCACGCATGGCCATGGCGCGCTGGGCCGTCTGGTCATGGGCTCGGTCAGCTCTCAGGTGCTGGCGGGCTGCACCATTCCCGTGCTGCTGATTCGCTGATTTTCATAGCTGCTTGCGCTTGATTTACATGCGTATCAGGCTTAATTCAGCTTCAAATCAAGGCTAGATGAGCGTCCACAGCTACAAAAACCGACATCAAGCTCTCGAGGCCGCGCTGCAAAGCACGGCCTTTTTTCTTGTCTGCATCAAACCGCTTGCAGCACCTGGCGGGCCTTGCCCAGCAAGGCCTGGCTGACACGGGCCAGCACGCGTGACTCCAGATTCCAGCAATGCCAGAACAATGCGATGGACAGTGCATGGCCTGTTGCTACGTCGATCAGCTCACCGGCATCCAGCGCGGGCTGCACCAGCAGTTGCGGCAGCACGCCAACGCCCCAGCCGGCACGTACGGCGCGCACCTGTGCCTCGCAGCTGGGCAGCAGGATCTGGTGCTGCAGCGACACATTGCGCAGGCCCAGGCAGCGCGCCACGAATTCGGCCTGCATATCGTCCTTGCGGTTGAAGGACAGATAGGGCAGCTGGTTGAAGTTCTTGCGCGTCAGCCCCTGCGGCAGTCTTTGCCGGGCAAACTCGGCCGAGGCCACGGCCACATAGCGCATGGCGCCCAGGGGCTGCACCGTGCAGCCGCGCAGGGCCTGGCTCAGCGTGGTGACGCAGCCCATGACCTGGCCCGAGCGCAGCAGCTCCTGCGTGAAGTCCTGGTCGTCGACCACCACCTCCAGCGGCAGGCCGCTCTTCACCAGCTCGTCCAGAGCCGTCATGGCCCAGGTGGCAATGCTGTCGGCATTGATGGCGATGGAGACGATTTCTCCGGCCAGACTCTGCCCGGTTTGCGGTGCCAGCTCCTGCAACTCATGAGCGAGATCGGCGCGCAGCAGGCGCAGCTGCTTGGCATGCTTGAGCAGCAGCCGCCCGGCGCTGGTGGGCTTGACGGGACGCGTGCGCTCCACCAGCACCGAGCCCACCTGTGCCTCCAGTGCACGCAGGCGCTGGGACACCGCCGACTGGGTGATGTGCAGCTTTTGCGCCGCGCGCTCGAAGCCGCCTTCTTCCACGATGGCGGCCAGGCATTCCAGTGCAACAGGGTCCCAGGAGCTCATAGCAACTTCATTAGCATTTCTGATGAAACTGCTGAAAATTTAATGCTGCTTTTGTTTGCCCGCAAGAGTGCAGACACTGGCCGCATGAACATCATCGTCCTGGGCGCCGGCATCATCGGCATCAGCACCGCCTGGCATCTGCGCGAGCGCGGTCACCAAGTCACCGTGGTGGACCGCCAGAGCGGTCCGGCCCTGGAGACCAGCTATGCCAATGGCGGCCAGATATCGGTCAGTTACTGCGAGCCCTGGGCGAATCGCCAGGCGCCCTGGAAGGCGCTCAAATGGATGTTCGACAAAGAGGCTCCTCTGCTGCTGCGGCCTCAGGCCGACAGCGCGCAATGGCGCTGGTGCCTGCAGTTCCTGGCCCAGTGCAACGACCGTGCCTTTGCGCGCAATGTGCAGCAGATCGTGGCGCTGGGCGCCTACAGCCATCTGGCGCTCAAGGACATGGTCCAGAAGACCGGTATCGAGTTCGAGCGGCTGGAGCGCGGCATTGCCCATTTCTACAGCAGCCCGCAGGCGTTTGCCGAGGCCGCCGAAGGCGTGGAGCTGATGCGGCAATACGGCGTGCAGCGTCGTCTGGTCAGCCGCGACGAGCTGCTGGCCATCGAGCCAGCATTCACGCCCTATGCGGCGCAGATTGCGGGCGGCACCTTCACCGCCACCGATGAGTCCGGTGATGCGCGTCTGTTCACCGAAAAGCTGGCCGATCTCTGTGCCCAGGCCGGTGTGCAATTCCTCTACGGCCACGACATCCTGAGTCTGCAGTCGGCGCGTCGGGGCAAGCCTGCCCAGGTGCAGATTCGCGACGGCAGCGATGGCGCCCCGCGCATGCTGAGCGCGGATGCCGTGGTGGTCGCCTGCGGCTCCTACACGCCGTTGCTGCTCAAGCCTTTGGGCGTGAAGGTTCCCATCTATCCGGGCAAGGGCTATAGCGCCACCTTGCCGCTGCTGCGGCCTGAAAAAGCCCCCATGGTCTCCACCATCGACGACAGCCGCAAGGTCGCCATGAGCCGTTTGGGCAACCGACTGCGGGTAGCCGGCACCATAGAGCTGGGAGGCTTCGATCTGAGTCTGGACACGCCCACGGCCAGGGCGCGCTGCGAGATGCTGGTCAGGCGCGTGGAGGAGTTGATGCCCGGCGTCTGCGACACGCGCCTGCCCGAGCAGGGTGGCGATCCGCAGTTCTGGTGCGGTCTGCGGCCAGCCACGCCCAGCAATATTCCCTGCATCGGTGCGACCCAGGCTGCCGGAATCTGGGTCAATGCCGGGCATGGCACCCTGGGCTGGACGCATGGTGCAGGCTCGGGCAAGGCCATGGCGGCGCTGATGAGCGGTGAGCGCCCGGCGCTGGATTTCCGGTTCTGGGATGAGCCGGCCCCCGAGATCGCACGCGGCGCGCGGATTGCGTCGGCCTGAGACAGGGCATAGGACTGCAGGACGAGTACGGGCTGGCTGACTCTTTTGCCCGGATTGACGGTATCGCTGCGTGGGGCTCTTACATACAATCACGCCAGCAACTCGTCCATGCCATGATCCAGCACGACATCACTCCTGCCCTTGAAACCTCACGTTCCTTTGCGCGCTCATTGCCCATGGCTTTGCTCAAGGCCCGCGAGGCGGTCATGGTGCGCTTTCGTCCCTCGCTGCGTGCGCACGGCCTGACCGAGCAGCAATGGCGCGTGCTGCGCATCATGTGGGTGGCCGACAAGCGTCTGCGTCCCATGGAGCTGTCGCAGCTGACCTTCATCAGCATGCCCAGCCTCTCGCGCCTGCTCAAGACGCTGGAAGGACGCCTGCTCATCAAGCGCGGCCGCCATGTGGCCGACCTGCGGGGCTCCGAGTTCGCCCTCACGCCAGCAGGCCAGGAGATGGTGGCCCAGATCGTGCCGCACTTCGAGACCATCTACACCGAGATCGAGGAGCAACTGGGCAGCGCCGAGAGCGAGCAGCTGTTCCGCATACTCGAGCATGTGGTGCAGAGCCTGGGTCTGCCCGGCGAAGACGAGCTGGGCCAGGACTGAGGCGCCGGCCACGGCACAATGCAGTCATGAGTGCTGCGATTGCCGTCATCGACTTCGAAACCACGGGCATGACGCCCGCCCAGGGTGCCAGAGCCACCGAGGTGGCCATCGTGCTGATGGAGCAGGGCCGCGTGGTGGACCGTTTCCAGAGCCTGATGCAGACCGGGGCCTGGGTCTCGCCCTTCATCACCGAACTCACCGGCATCACCAATGCCATGCTGCGCACGGCGCCGCCCGCCGCCGAGGTGATGCGCGATGCGGCCCGCTTTGTGGGCGCTGCGCCCATGGTGGCCCACAACGCATCGTTCGACAGCAAGTTCTGGCAGGCCGAGCTGGCGCTGGCGGGCGAAGCCGCCCCCCAGCTGTTTGCCTGCACCGTGCTGCTGTCGCGCCGCATCTACCCGCAGGCGCCCAGCCACAGCCTGGGCAATCTGGCGCGCTACCTGCACCTGCCTTCCACGGGCCGCGCCCACCGGGCGCTGGCCGATGCAGAGATGGCGGCGGCCCTGCTGGCCCGCATGCAGCAGGATTTGTGCGAGCGCCATGCCTTGCCCTGGCCCGAGCACGAGCTGCTGATGCAGCTGCAACGCTGCAGCAAAGCCAAGGTCGGCGGCTGGCTGGCGCAGCAGGCCGGTCAAGGGCTGCTGGCAGCTCAGACCCAGGATTGATGAAGGTTTAGGCCTGCAGGCCTTTGCATTACTGCGCGATAAGCTATCAAAATTGATGATTCTGGCCTTAAGCCCTTACGGATTGTGACCGGCAAGGTTCAAGTTGATAATTGATCAAGTCCTGCAGATGCTCTTTGGATCTGCTGATCTTGAACCGTGGCGCACCGTTGTGGTCGCTGACCTGAGCTCTGAATTTCGTGAACTCCGCCTTGCCTACCTCCGTCTTGCGTTCGGCCTTGCCTTTCTCGCAGCGCGAATTTCGCGATGCGCTGGGGCAATTTGCCACCGGCGTGACCATCATCACGGCGCGCAGTGCAGAGGGCCATGCGGTGGGCTCCACGGTCAGCTCCTTCAACGCACTGTCGCTGGCGCCCTCGCTGGTGCTTTGGAGCCTGGGTCTGAAGGCCAACTCACTGCCCGTGTTCCGCCACAGCACGCATTACGCGATTCATGTGCTGGCGGCTTCGCAAAAGCCGCTGGCCGAGCTGTTTGCACGCAAGGGCGCGGACCGTTTCAGCCATACGCAGCACCATGACTCCGAGCATGGCGTGCCGCTGCTCGAGGGCTGCAGCGCGGTCTTCGAGTGCCGCAATCTGCGCCAGCATGAGGAAGGCGACCATCTGCTCTTCATCGGCGAGGTGGAACGCTGCGAGCACCATGCCGACCGCGCGCCGCTGCTCTACCACTCGGGCCATATGCACGCCCACGGCTTCGTCAGGTAAGGCCGGCTGCCGACTGGGAACCCTACCTAGTCGGCTTGAACGATACCGATCTCCAAGGCCCGCCCTAGATTGCCCCCAGGCCTGCCGCGTCAGGCCCGAGGACAGTGGTTGCAACGCTTTGGAGACACATCATGATCGATTGCGAAGACAGGCCGGCCCATACCCAGCTCAAGGTGGCCGTGGCAAGCAGGACGGGTATCGAGCTCAGGCGCATCTCACCCGCCATCGGCGTGGAGGTTTCGGGCATAGACCTGCGCCAGCCCATGAGCGAGGAGCAGGCGCGCGAGCTGCGCCAGGCGCTGGTGGCGCACAAGGTGCTGGTGTTTCGCGAGCAGAACATCACGCCTGCCCAGCATGTGGCGTTTGCGCGCCGCTTCGGCGAGCTGGAGCTGCATCCGGTATTTCCCCATCACCCCGACCATGCCGAACTGGTGCTGCTGGGCGGCAACAGCAAGATCCCTGGCACCGAGAACGTCTATCACACCGATGTCTCCTGGCGCGAGACGCCTTCCATGGCTTCGGTGCTGCGCTGCGTGGAATGCCCCGAGGTCGGCGGCGACACGGTCTGGATCAATATGGAGCAGGCCTACGAGCAGCTGCCCGAGACGCGCAAGCAGCAGATCGCCGGCCTGTATGCCGTGCATGACATCCTGCCCTCGTTCGGTGCGCGCATGACGCCCGCAGAGCAGGCCCAGGCGCGTGGCAAATACCCGCCTGTGGTGCACCCGGTGGTGCGCGCCCACCCCGAAAGCGGCCAAAAGATTCTCTACGTCAACGAGACCTTCGTCACGCATTTCGCCAACTTCAGCTCGAACTTCGACAGCTTCCGCTCAGCCAACGAAATTCATGCCCAGCAACAGGATCTGATGAACTATCTGCTGCGCCAGCCTGCGATTCTGGAATACCAGATGCGCTTGCACTGGGAGCCCAATACCATTGCCATGTGGGACAACCGCTCTACCCAGCATTACGCGATTCAGGACTATTTCCCGGCCGTGCGCCGCATGCATCGCGCCACGGTCGTGGGCGACAAACCGTTCTGAGCCTCCCGCCAATCAAACTGGGTCGTGCAGGTGGTTTAACGCTGCGTTAAACCACCTGCGGCAGTCTTGTCTTGTAGAGTTCAAAGCAGCAAGCATCTGCTTTGAACCTCCCAAACAGCGAGACAGGACATGCAGCAACAAGACTTTGATTACGATTTTCTGGTCATAGGCGGTGGCTCGGGCGGCGTGCGCGCCAGCCGTGTGGCTGCCGGCCTGGGGGCCCGTGTGGCTGTGGTGGAGGCTGCCCAGTTGGGCGGTACCTGCGTCAACGTGGGCTGCATCCCCAAGAAGCTGCTTAGCCATGCCGCGCACTTCAGCCAGCTGACCGAGGAGGCCCGAGGCTTTGGCTGGCAGCTGGAGCAGCCGCGCTTCGACTGGCCCACGCTGATTGCCAACAAGGACCGCGAAATCGAGCGCCTGAACGGTGTCTACGGCCGCATGCTGGCCGGCGCAGGCATTAGCCTTATCCATGGCCGTGCGGCGCTCTCGGGGCCGCATAGCGTGCTGGTGAACGGCCAGACCATCCATGCCCGCCATATCCTGATTGCAACGGGCGGAACGCCCAGCCTGCCCGATATTCCTGGCGTGGAGCATGCCATCAGCTCTGACGAGGCCTTCCATCTGCCGCATCTGCCCAGGCGGGTGGTGGTCGTGGGCGGAGGCTATATCGCCGTGGAGTTTGCCTCCATCTTCAACGGCCTGGGCGCCGAGACGACTCTGCTGCATCGCCGCCAGCAGTTGCTGCGCGGCTTTGATGCAGACCTGGGTCTGCATCTGGGCCAGGAAATGGCTCAGCTGGGTGTGAACTTTCGCTGGGGTGAAGAAATCCAGGCCATCAGCAAGCAGGCGGACGGCCTGCATCTGCAGCTCAAGAGCGGCGAGCAATTGGTCGTGGACTGCGTGATGTACGCCACGGGTCGCGTGCCCCTGATCGAAGGCCTGGGGCTGGAGGCCGCGGGTGTCAAGGTCAACGACAAGGGTGCCATCGAGGTGGATCAGCATTTCTGCAGCAACGTGCCCTCCATCCATGCCGTGGGCGATGTGGTCGATCGCATGGCTCTGACACCCGTGGCGCTGGCCGAGGGGACGGTGCTCGCCCATCATCTGTTCGGCCAGGGCGGCAAGAGCGCTCCCGACTATGAGCTGGTGCCGACGGCGGTGTTTTCCCATCCGCAGGTAGGCACCGTGGGCCTGTCGGAGGAGGTTGCGCGAGAGCGCTTCGGCGCGGTGGAGGTCTTCCAGTCCGGCTTCAGGCCGCTGACCAACCGCATGGGGGCCGAGCCCGAGAATGTCTTCCTCAAGCTCATCGTCTCCAAGGCCGATCAGCGCGTGCGCGGCGTGCATATGGTGGGCGAGGGCGCGGGCGAGCTGATGCAGGGCTTTGCCGTGGCGCTGCAATGCGGCGCGACCAAGCAGCAGTTCGATGCGACCATAGGCATACACCCGACCGTGGCCGAGGAGCTGGTGACCATGCGGGAGCCGGTGCGCGAATGAGGAATGACACCCCACGCTTTCGCAGGGTGCAGGGCCGCGCGGCGGCATCGCAATGAAAAATGGGCCTTTTCAGGCCCATTTCCTTGTCCATCAAGCGCTAGCGCTATGGATAGATGAGTTGGTATCAGCGCGCGCGGCGTCCGGCAGCTCGATCTTGACTTCCAGAACCTCAAGGTTTTCCTGGCGCTCCAGCTGTACCTTGATGTCATTGGGGTTGATGTCCACATACTTGGAAATCACGGCCATCAGCTCTTTTTGCAGGGCAGGCAGATAGTCGGGCTTGCCACTTTCGCCGCCCACGCGCTCGCGCGCGAGAATGATCTGCAGTCGCTCCTTGGCGACCGAGGCGGACTTCTTCTTCTCTCCGAGCAGAAACGACAACATGGACATCAGGCTTACCTCCCGCCAAACATGCGCTTGAAGAAACCGGGTTTGACGGCTTCGGTAAAGCGCATGGGTTTTTCTTCGCCCAGGAATCGGGCCACCACGTCCTGATAGGCCTCTGCCACATCCGTGCCTTGCATGTGCACGGCGGGAATGCCCTGGTTGGAGGCCTGGAGCACGGTTTCGGATTCGGGGATCACGCCGATCAGCTCGATGCGCAGAATGTCCTGGATATCCTCCAGCGACAGCATCTGGCCGTCTTCCACGCGATTGGGGTTGTAGCGCGTGATCAGCAGATGCTCCTTGATGCGCTCGCCCTTGACCGCACGCTCCGTCTTGGAGCTGAGCATGCCCAAGATACGGTCCGAGTCACGCACCGACGAGACTTCGGGGTTGGTCACCACCAGGGCCTCTTCGGCATAGTGCATGGCCATCAGTGCGCCGCTTTCAATGCCGGCGGGCGAGTCGCAGATGATGAACTCGAAGTCCATGGCGGACAGGTCGTCCAGCACCTTCTTCACGCCTTCCTGCGTGAGGGCTTCCTTGTCTCGGGTCTGCGAAGCGGCCAGCACGAACAGGTTTTCGCACTGCTTGTCCTTGATCAGGGCCTGGTTCAGATTGGCTTCGCCCTGGATGACATTGATGAGGTCATAGACCACGCGGCGCTCGCAGCCCATGATCAGATCGAGATTGCGCAGACCCACATCGAAGTCAATCACTGCGGTCTTGTGGCCGCGCAGTGCGAGGCCGGATGCGAAGCTGGCGCTGGTGGTGGTCTTGCCGACACCGCCTTTGCCAGAGGTCACGACGACGATTTTGGCCATGTTTGCACGATTCCTTTAAGACAAATGGGGCAGGTTGATAGGGTGTCCGGTGTGTCTCTCATACCGGTTCGATAACGATTCTTTCTCCCTCCAGGCGCACCTTGGCAGCTTTGCCGGCGACGTCCTTGGGGAGATCGGTTTCAATTGTGCGGTAGATACCTGCGATGGAAAGCAGTTGCGCCTCCATGCAAGTGCTAAAAATTCTTGCGCTGGTGTTGCCGCTGGCCCCGGCCACGGCGCGGCCGCGCAGCGGCGCATAGACATGGACGTTGCCGTCGGCAATCACCTCGGCACCATAGCTGACCATGTCCAGAACCACAATGTCGGTGCCTTTGGCATAGACGCGCTGGCCCGAGCGCAGCGGCCGGTCCACGATGACGGCATCGGCCAGCGGAGCAGGCACCTCGACCTCCACTTCGCGAATGATTTCGTGGATTTCCGGCTCGGCGCGACGCGTCGGCATGGCATCGGGGGCTGCGCTCAGACCAAGGGCCTTGGCTGCTTCCATCTGGGCCTCGCTGCCGCTGCGCACGGCAACGGGCACTGTGCGGTGGTTGCGCAGGGCCTCGATCAGGGCCGGGAAGTCGATCTCTTCCTCTGCTTCGCGCACCTGGCTGAGGTCGATCAGCACAGGGTCGTTGTCGAAGAAGTCCGGGTCGTCGGCAAGACGGCGGGCCAGATCCTGGGCCAGCGCCTGCATGTCGGTGCTGCGAAGTACCACGGAAAGCACCGGCAGTTGTGCGCTCTTGAGGTCAAAGCTGGGGCGCTCGGCGCCGGTCGATTCAACAGACATGGATGGGATCAGCGCACATCAGGTGCTCTATGAGGACGACAAAGTGTACCTGCCTACCGGCAAAAGATATGGTCACCGAGTGTTTGCACTGCAACACTTGATGCACCTCAGAGGCCTGTGTCTGTGCAGGTCTGGATGAAAATACAGTCATGTCTCCAGAGCTTTTGATCCAGGGCGCCTGTGCCAGCATCACCTTGCGCCGTCCCGAAGTTGCCAACAAACTGCTGCCCGAAGACCTGATCGTGCTGCGCCGTCAGATCGACGAGGTCAACGCCAGCCCCGCGGTGCTGGTGCTGACGCTGCAGGCGGTGGGCAGGCATTTCTGCAGCGGTTATGACATTGGCGAGATCGCCAACAGCCAGAACGAGGGCAGCTCCTTCGGCGAGATGGTGGATGCCATCGAGAACTGCCGTCCCGTCACCATTGCCGCGATTCAGGGCGGCGTGTTCGGCGGCGCCACCGATATGGCACTGGCCTGCGACTTCCGCGTGGGCGGGGCCAACAGCCAGATGTTCATGCCCGCCGCGCGGCTGGGCCTGCATTTCTACCTCTCGGGCCTGGAGCGCTATGTGACCCGCCTGGGCGTGGATACGGCCAAGCGCCTGTTCCTGAGCTGCGAGAAGCTGCAGGCCCAGGCCATGAAGGACTGCGGCTTTCTGACCGATCTGGTGGACGGCACCGATATCGGCGAGCGCGTGATGCAGCTGCAGACCACCTTGGCCGGCATGGCGCCGCTGGCCTTGCTGGGAATGAAGAAACACCTCAACGCCATTGCCCGTGGCGTGCATGACAAGGCCGGCATCGATGCTGCCGTGCAGGCCACCATCGCCTCGGCCGATCTGAAGGAAGGCGGTGCGGCCTGGCGCGAAAAGAGAGCTGCCCGCTTTCAGGGGCACTGATCCCCAAGAAGGGACGGTAATCCTTTGCAAGGCGGTGGGGGCCACCCAGGCCCTCGCACCGCGCCTGCCGCGTCAGGACACTGTGCCTGCTTCTGTCCTGGCCAGATATTCCCTGGCAAAGCCTTCGTACCAGTCCAGGCAGCCTGGGTTGGCCATGGCGTCCTTGTTGACCACCTTGGCCAGCGGCTGGCCCAGCAGCAGCTTCTTGATGGGCAGCTCCTGCTTTTTGCCGCTGAGCGTGCGTGGTATCTCGGCCACGGCAAAGATATCGTCGGGCACAAAGCGGGGCGACAGCGCCGAGCGGATGGCCTTGTTGATGCGCTCGCGCAGCGCCGCATCGAGCTCCACGCCCGGACGCAGGGCCACAAACAGCGGCATATAGCTGTCCTTGCCCAGATATTCGAGATCCACCACCATGCTGTCCAGCACCTCGGGCAGGGCCTCGACGGCGCTGTAGATCTCGCTGGTGCCCATGCGCAGGCCATGGCGGTTGATGGTCGCATCGCTGCGACCGTAGATGATGCAGCCGCCCTCGCCAAGCAGCTTGATCCAGTCGCCATGACGCCAAACAGGCCCCATTTCGGCGTCACCATCGCCGCCGCCCGGTTGGCGGCCATGGCCAGCCGGGTACATATCGAAGTAACTCGACAAATAGCGCTTGCCGTCCGCATCGCCCCAGAGAAACAGCGGCATGGAGGGAATGGGCTGGGTGCAGACCAGCTCGCCGACCTCGTCCATCACGGGCTGGCCCTGCTCGTTCCAGGCCTCGACGGCGGCGCCCAGCTGGCGGCATTGCATGACGCCGGGCACCAGCGGCAGATCGCGGTTGCCGCCGATAAAGGCGCCCGCGAAGTCGGTGCCGCCGGATAAGTTATTCCACCAAATATTGGCGCGGCCCAGTTTCTCGAATTGGTCTGTACCCCATTGCTGAACTTCAGCAGACAGCGGCGAGCCCGTGCTGCCCAGCCCGCGTATGCGCGACAGGTCGCCGCAGGTGGACAGCTCAAGGCCGGCCTTCATGCAGTTGGCATAGAAGGCCGCGCCCGAGCCAAAGCTGGTCACGCCAGTCTCGGCCGCAAAGCGCCACAGCGTGCCCCAGTCGGGCTTGTCCTTGCTGCCGCCGGGGCTGCCGTCAAAGATCACGCAGCTCGTGCCGCCCAGCAGGCCCGAGACCTGGGCATTCCACATCACCCAGCCCGTGGAGCTGTACCAGTGGTAGCGCTCGCCCCAGCTATTGGGCTCGTAGCTGCAGCCGATGTCGTTGTGCAGGGCCTTGAGCTGCAAGGCCACCAGCACCATGCCGCCATGGCCGTGGACTATGGGCTTGGGTAGGCCCGTGGTGCCGCTGGAGTAGACGATCCACAGCGGGTGGTCGAAGGGCAGCCACTCTGGCGTGAAGGCTGCCGTCTCCGCATCATTTCGTGCGGTAACGTTGGTGTAGTCTGCGGTGTCGGCTATCTTTATCGAGGTATCCAGATTGGGCACCAGCACCACGTGCTGCACGCTGGGCAGGCCTTGGCGCAGCTCCTGCAGGACCTCGCGGCGGTCTATGTCCTTGCCTGCGTAATGCACGCCGTCCACAGCGATCAGCGCCTTGGGCGCTATCTGCTTGAAACGGTCGAGCACGGCATGGGTGCCCATGTCGGGCGCGCAGATGCTCCAGATGGCGCCCAGACTGGCGCAGGCCAGAAAGGCGACGATGGCCTCGGGAATATTGGGCAGATAGGCCGCGACGCGGTCGCCCTTGGCGACGCCCTGGGCACGCAGATGCAGGGCCAGGGCCGCCACCTGGCGCTGCAGCTCGGGCCAGCTCAGCTCGCGCTGCAGACCCTGCTCGTTGCGGCTGATGACGGCCGGCATGCCGGCGGCATGGGCCGGCTGGACATGGCGCAGCACCTGCTGCACATAGTTCACTTGCGCGCCCGGGAACCACTGCGCACCGGGCATGGTGTTCCCGGCCAGCACCGCGCTGTGCGGCGTGGGCGACTGCAGATCGAAGTAGTCCCAGATGCTTTGCCAGAAGGCATCGAGATCGCTGGTCGACCAGCGCCACAGCGAGTCATAGTCGGCAAAGCTCAGGTCGCGCGTTTCATGCAGCCAGTTCTGGTACAGCCGGATCTGAGGGATATAGGGAGCGGGGTGTTGCGGTGCGGAAGACATGGGTCCAGCCTAGCGCTGCAGCCCTTGCAAGTCATTGGTGGTGGCCCCGCCAGATGTCACCTGTGCAGCAGCGCGGTCGGCTGTATGGGCGCACACGAGCACAGCTGAGCGGTCAAACCGATAATCGGGGCCTGTTTACACCGTCAACGGCGCATGCCGGCGACCCGCACCCCATGTCCGCTTTGCCCACCCGCGTGCTGGCCGTCATTCCGCCGATGACGCAGCTCAACACTCCCTACCCCTCCACGGCCTATCTGACCGGCTTTCTGCGCTCGCGCGGCATCACCGCCATGCAGGAAGACCTGGCACTGGCCCTGGTGCTGCAACTGCTCTCGCCCGATGGCCTGCGCGCCGTGGCCGAGCGCATCCAGAGTCTGCCTGCCAGGCAGCACACGCCTGCCGTCCAGTCCTTTGTCGCGCAGCAGGAGCGCTATCTGGCCACGATCGCGCCCACGATTGCGTTTTTGCAGGGGCGAGACTCCACGCTGGCCCATCGCATCGTGGGGCGCCACTTTCTGCCCGAAGGCCCACGCTTTGCCACGCTCGATGTGTATGAGGACGAGGAAGACGGCGATCCGCTGGGCTGGGCCTTTGGCGCCCTGGGCCTGCAAGACAAGGCCAAGCATCTGGCCACGCTATACCTCAACGATCTGGCCGATGTGCTGCGCGATGCCGTGGACGAGCGCTTCGAGTTCGTGCGCTATGCCGAATCGCTGGCCGGCAGCCAGCCCAGCTTCGATCCGCTGGCCAGCGCACTGGCGGCAGAGCCGAATCTGGTGGACGAAGTGCTGGAGCGCCTGACGCTGGAGGCCGTGGAGCGCCACCAGCCCACGGTGGTGCTGCTGTCCGTGCCCTTTCCGGGCTCGGCCTATGCGGCGTTTCGCATTGCCCAGACCATCAAGCGGCGCTTCCCGCAGATCGCCACCGTGCTGGGCGGCGGCTTTGTCAACACCGAGCTGCGCGAGCTGGCCGAGCCGCGCGTGTTCGACTACTTCGACTTCGTGACGCTGGATGCGGGCGAACGCCCGCTGCTGGCGCTGCTCGAGCATCTGCGCGGCGAGCGCGGCAGATCGCGCCTGGTGCGCACTTTCGTGCGCGGCAGTGATGACGAAGGCGGCAAGGTGCAGTACGTGAACATGATGGAGTCCGATATCGCGTTTGCCGAGGTCGGAACGCCCACCTGGGACGGCCTGCCGCTGGACCGATACCTGTCGCTGCTGGACATGCTCAACCCCATGCACCGTCTGTGGAGCGACGGGCGCTGGAACAAGCTCACCGTGGCCCATGGCTGCTACTGGAAGAAGTGCAGCTTCTGCGATGTCAGCCTGGACTATATCGGCCGCTACGAGGGCGCCAGCGCCGCCGTGCTGGCCGACCGCATCGAGGCCATCGTCGCCGAGACCGGCCAGACCGGCTTTCACTTTGTCGATGAAGCCGCGCCGCCCAAGGCGCTCAAGGCGCTGTCGCAGGAGCTGATTGCGCGCAACGCCGGCATCTCCTGGTGGGGCAATGTGCGCTTCGAGAAGACCTTCACGCCCGAGCTGGCCGAGCTGATGGCCGACAGCGGCTGCATCGCCATCTCGGGCGGCCTGGAAGTGGCTTCCGACCGGCTGCTGGCGCTGATGAAAAAAGGCGTGACCGTGGATCAGGTGGCACGCGTGACCAAGGCGTTCTCGGAGGCTGGCATCCTGGTCCACGCCTATCTGATGTACGGCTTTCCCACGCAGACCGTGCAGGACACGGTGGACGCGCTCGAGTATGTGCGCCAGCTGTTCCTCAACGGCTGTATCCAAAGCGGCTTCTTTCACCGCTTCAGCTGCACCGTGCACTCGCCCGTGGGCCTCAACCCCGAGGAATACGGCATCGAGCTGCCACCGCTGCCCGAGGGCAACTTTGCCAAGAACGACCGTCCCTTCATCGACCCCACGGGCGTCGATCACGACGCACTGGGCGCGGCGCTCAAGAAGGCCATCTACAACTTCATGCACGGCATCGCGCTGGAGGAGGATGTGCGCATGTGGTTCCCGTTCAAGGTGCCCAAGCCTACGGTCAAGCGCGATCGCATTGCGCGCGCGCTGCAGCAGAAGCAATGAATTTGATAGCTTCTTGCGCTTGCTGATCAATCACTTCATATCTATTTATCAATGAAGTCATTGATGGGTTGGCGCTGGAAGCTATGTATTTGATAGTCTGACGTTCTGCCGCCGTTTTCCCGCGTGTGCGAGAGACCACAGTCCCTGGTTTACCAGTGCTTGCACGACCCCAGCGGGCAAGCACTGCTTGCCATAATCTGCTCCGTTTTTGATATCTCCAAGGAGCGATGGGATGGGAATGTTTCAATGGACGGAGCGATCGTCCGATGTCTTGCAGGGCGGTGGCGTCATCGGCCCCGATGAGCGACTGCCCTGGACGCAGACCGGTTTGATGGGTATCCAGCACGTGATCGCCATGTTCGGCTCCACGGTGCTGGCTCCCATCCTCATGGGGTTCGATCCCAATCTGGCGGTGTTGATGAGCGGCATCGGCACGCTGATCTTCTTTCTCATCACCGGCGGCAAGGTGCCCAGCTATCTGGGCTCTTCCTTTGCCTTCATCGGTGTGGTCAACATCGCCACCGGCTACGTGGCCAGCCAGGGACCTGCCAACGCCAATATCGGCGTGGCGCTGGGCGGCATCATTGCCTGCGGCTTTGTCTACATGCTGGTCGGCCTGCTGGTGCAGATGGTGGGCACGGCCTGGATCGAACGCTTCATGCCGCCCGTGGTGACGGGCGCCGTGGTGGCCATCATCGGCCTGAACCTGGCCTCGATTCCCATCAAGAACATGGCGTCCAACAACTTCGAATCCTGGATGCAGGCGCTGACCTTTGTCTCCGTGGCACTGGTGGCCGTGTTCACGCGCGGCATGCTGCAGCGCCTGCTGATTCTGATCGGCCTGATCATTGCCAGCGTGCTCTACGCCGTCTTCACCAACGGCCTGGGCTGGGGCAAGCCCGTGGATCTGAGCGGCGTGCTCAATGCCGCCTGGTTCGGCATTCCCAGCTTCCATGCGCCGGTGTTCACCAGCAATGCCATGCTGCTGATCGTGCCCGTGGTCATCATCCTGGTGGCCGAGAACCTGGGCCATATCAAGGCGGTGACCGCCATGACGGGCAAGAACCTGGACCAGTACATGGGTCGTGCCTTCATCGGTGACGGCGTGGCCACCATGGTCTCCGGCGCAGCCGGCGGCACAGGCGTGACCACCTATGCCGAAAACATCGGCGTGATGGCGGCGACTCGCATCTACTCCACGGCCGTGTTCTTTGTGGCGGCCCTGCTGGCCGTGCTGCTGGGCTTCTCGCCCAAGTTCGGTGCGCTGATCCAGGCCATTCCCCTGCCCGTGATGGGCGGTGTCTCCATCGTGGTGTTCGGCCTGATCGCCATTGCCGGCGCCAAGATCTGGGTGGACAACAAGGTGGACTTCTCCGACACCAAGAATCTGATTGTGGCAGCCATCACCCTGATTCTGGGCACCGGAGAATTCACGCTGAGGTTCGGCGAATTTGCGCTGGGCGGCATCGGCTGCGCCACCTTTGGCGCCATCATCCTGTATGCGCTGCTGACCATGGGCGAGCGCAAATCTGAAACCAAGGTACAGGCCAAGTGAGTGCCAACATGTAATCGAGGGAACATTCCCCTGACAGCAGCGCGGGGCCTTTGCCGAGAATCCCGGTGTTAATGTTCCGCGCTGGTAACATTTCTCTCTGGAGATATGCCGCCCTACCCGGGCGGTTTTTTTTTAGAGGTGCCAGTCTGAGCGCCGAGCATGAGCCGCAAGAATGCCAGCGCGTTGGCGCCGGCCAGGCTCGCGTGCCGGGCCGGGGCCTCTGAGTTTGGAGCATGCAATGTCCATCGCAGATCGCGTACGTTACCCAGAATTCCTCTCGCGCGTCATGACGGCCGAAGAGGCCGCCGCCCTGATTCCCCATGGTGTCAATGTCGGCATGAGCGGCTTTACCGGAGCCGGTTATCCCAAGGCATTGCCACAGGCCATAGCGGCCCGTGCCAAGGCAGAGCATGCCCAGGGCAAGCCCTACAAGATCAATGTCTGGACCGGCGCGTCCACCGCCGCCGAATGCGACGGCGTGATGGCCGAAGCCCACGCACTGGGTCAGCGCCTGCCCTTCAACACCGATCCCATCGCGCGCAAGGCCGTGAACTCGGGTGAGATCGACTTCATCGACATGCACCTGTCCCATGTGGCGCAGCATGCCTGGTTCGGCTTTCTGGGCCATATGAATATCGCCGTGATCGAGGTGCTGGGCGTGACCGCCGATGGTCTGCTGATCCCGTCGACAGCCGTGGGCAACAACAAGACCTGGCTGGAGATCGCCGACAAGGTGATTCTGGAAGTCAACACCAAGCCGCCCGCCCGGATGGAGGGTATGCACGACATCTACTACGGCACGGCCATCCCGCCGCGCCGCATGCCCATCAACATGACGCATGCCGATGACCGCATCGGCGATGCCTACCTGAAGGTGGACCCCGCCAAGGTCGTGGCCGTGGTCGAGACCCACAAGGGCGACCGCGACAATGTGTTTGCCACACCGGACGAAAACTCCCAGAAAATAGCCGGCTACATCATCGACTTCCTGGCCCACGAGATGAAGATGGGCCGCCTGCCCAAGGAAATGCTGCCCATCCAGTCGGGTGTGGGCAATGTGGCCAATGCCGTGCTGGCAGGCTTGCTGACCGGCCCGTTCGAGAACCTGCTGGGCTTTACCGAAGTGCTGCAGGACGGCATGCTGGATCTGCTGCGCGCGGGCAAGATGAGCAAGGCCTCGGCCACTTCCATCTCTCTGTCTGCTGCGGCCTACAAGGACTTCGAGGACAACATCGACTTCTACCGCGAGCGCATCATCCTGCGCCCGCAGGAAATCTCGAACCACCCCGAGCTGGTGCGCCGCCTGGGCATCATCGCCATGAACTCGATGATCGAGGCCGACATCTACGGCAACATCAATTCGACCCATGTCATGGGCACAGGCATGATGAACGGCATCGGCGGCTCGGGCGACTTTGCTCGCAACGGCTATCTGTCCTTCTTCGTCACGCCTTCGGTGGCCAAGGACGGCAAGATCAGCTGCATCGTGCCCATGTGCTCGCATGTGGACCACACCGAGCATGACACCCAGATCATCGTCACCGAGCAAGGCCTGGCCGATCTGCGCGGCCTGTCGCCCAAGCAGCGTGCGCAAGTCATCATCGACAAGTGTGTCCATCCGGACTATCGCGCCCAGCTGCAGGATTATTTCGACCGCTCGCGCCAGCAGGGTGCACAGCACACGCCGCACATCCTGACCGAGGCGCTGTCCTGGCATCAGCGCTTCATGGACAAGGGCGATATGCGGGGCTGAGTTACCCCCTGAGCCGCTTTGCGGCTTCCCCCAAGGGGGACGACACCATTGCTGCGGGGCGGCGGGGCCGCCTAGGCTCTTGCTTGGTGTCTCTGATCTGGTAGCTGGTGAACTGGTCGCCGTGTACTAGTCCGCTTGGTGCTGGCGTCTGCTGCTCCAAGTCCTTAGCATCGAAGGACGCTCTGCAAAGAGCGTCCTTTTTTCATGCACCACAAGGACTGGTATGGCGATCTGGACCCGAGAGCTCGATCTGAAAGCGCTGAACGCAGGCAGCGCAAACACTGCAATTTCCCACCTGGGCATTGAGTTCACCGAATACGGCGACGACTATGTACGCGCCCGCATCCATGTGGATGAACGCACCTGCCAGCCCTATGGCATTTTGCACGGCGGTGTCAGCGTGGTGCTGGCCGAGACGTTGGGGTCGATGGCTGCGGCCTGCAGCATTCCCGAAGGCTACCGCTGCGTGGGCCTGGGCGTGACTGCCAATCATGTGCGAGCAGGCCGCAAGGGCAGCTGGATCACCGCCACGGCGCGGCCCACGCACCTGGGGCGCACCACGCATGTCTGGGCGGTGGAGCTGCGCGATGAAGAGGGCAAGCTGACCTGCAACTGCAGCCTGACGATGGCGATCCTGCCGCCAGAGGCAGCCAAGAATGCGCGGCTGGATGCGGCTTCGTTGGGCGGGGTGCAGTAGGTTTTTTGTTTGCGAAACTGCTTTGTTTTGAGGATATAGGCCGGGTTTCGCCCGGCTGGCGACCTACTTTCTTCGCAAGAAAGTAGGCAAAGAGCAGGCCCCTACTGCCCACGTCCCTCCGGCTTCGCCTGTGGGCAACCTGCGCCGACAACCTCTTGTTGCTGTACGGCAAAACTCACTTCGAGCTTCGCTCTTCGTTCAAACACATTGCCGTAAAAGTGATGACGATGCGTCTGCACTCTACGGTGCAGCCGCGCGCCACAAGAGGCTGCCGTCGCAGGCGTGGGCACAAGGGGCAATACCGGAGACAGGATAGCTCCGAGATAAATTTGATAGCTGCCACCACAATTCATATAAGCGATTGAGCCTGATTTCGCCACAAGTCTTGCAGGCTGTCCGCTCCCACCCGTCTGGCTGTGCCTGCGGCACGCGGTTCAGGCTGCGGGCAATGCTGCCGCAGGACAGCATTGCTTTGTGAACTGGCTTGCCGCCGTTTGTCTGAGCGCAGCGGCATGCCGCGCAGCGAGTTGGGCGGCACCGTAGGCTGAATTGTGTGACGCAGGTTTACCCGGAGCGAAGCGCAGGGACACAGGCAATCGGATAGCGCTCTTTGCCTACTTTCTAGCGCGCTAGAAAGTAGGTCGCCAGCCGGGGCGAGTCCCGGCCTCTGTCCATAAATCAGGTACCCAGTTTCACTCCAAACATCAAACAGAGGAAGTCTCAAAAGCTTATCTATCAGGCGTGAACAGCTATCAAAACAAGACGACAGTCAAACTCCCAACAACACCGACAACTTCTCCGGCTGCTGCAGCAGATCCGCGGACTCAGCCTGCAGCGCAAGCCGGCCCTTCTCCATCACCGCCGCATAGTCGGTATGTGCCAGCACCTTTTTGTAATCGCGGTCCACGATCAACGTGGAGATGCCGGTTTCACGAATCTGGGCAATCACGCGCCAGATTTCGGCCACCACCAGCGGAGCCAGGCCCTCGGTGGCTTCATCCAGAATCATGAGGCGAGGATTGGTCATCAGTGCGCGGCCGATGGAGACCATCTGCTGCTCGCCGCCCGAGAGTTGATCGCCGCCGTTGGACAGTCGCTCCTTGAGGCGTGGAAAGGTTTCCAGCACACGCTCGTAGGTCCAGCCCCGGCTGCCGTCCAGGCCGGCTCTGGCGCTCATCAAGAGGTTTTCCTTGACGGAGAGATTGGGGAAAACGCCGCGCCCTTCGGGGACGTAGCCAATGCCGAGACGTGCCATTCGTTCGGGGGCGGAATTCGTTACCTCCTTGCCGTCGGCAAACACCCGGCCCGAACGTGCCGCCACATAGCCCATCAGCGTGCGGATCAGCGTGGTCTTGCCCATGCCGTTGCGGCCCAGCAGGCCCACGGCCTGGCCCTGAGGAAGGTCCAGCGAGATGCCGTGCAGGATATGGCTGTCGCCGTAAAAGCTGTGCACCTCTTGCAGGCTGAACATGGCATGGTTCGAAGCCCCGGAAAGTGGGCGCGTGCCAGAGGCAGCAAGCAAGGGCTGCCCCGCAGCGATGGTGCCGTCCCGCTCCCGCGCAGCGAGAGAGGGGGGAAGCGGCAGAGCCGCTCAGGGGGTGCCTTGTTTCAAGCATGCTCTTCTTCTCCCAGATAGGCGGTGCGCACGACCGGGTCGTTGCGAATCTGATCGGGCGTGCCCGTGGCGACCACGCTGCCGTTGACCATGACGGTGATGCGATCGGCGATGCGGAAAACGGCATCCATATCGTGCTCCACCAGCAGCACGGCATGCGCGGATTTGAGCTCCTGCAGCAGCTCCAGCATGCGTTCTGTCTCTTCGGCGCCCATGCCTGCCAGAGGTTCGTCCAGCAGCAGCACGCGCGGCGCCGTGGCCAGACACATGGCGACCTCCAGCTGGCGCTTGGCACCATGGCTCAGGCTGCCGGCGATGCGCCCGGCATGCTGGTCAAGACCTGCGCGCTGCAGTGCAGATTGCGCCCGCTGCATGCTCGTTGCGCAATGCTGGGCCGATTCCCAGATGCGCCAGGGCCTGGGCAGCGCCTGGGCCTGGGCCGTGAGGCGACAGTTCTCCAGCACCGTGAACTCGGGAAAGATGGTGGTGCGCTGATAGCTGCGCCCGATGCCGGCCTTGGCGCGCTGCGGCTGCGGCATCTGCGTGACGTCCCGGCCTTCAAGCGCAATGCTGCCGCTGCTGGCCGCTATCTCGCCCGAGAGCATGTTGATCAGCGTGGACTTGCCTGCGCCGTTGGTGCCGATGACGGCATGGACCTCGCCCTGGTGCAGATCCAGGTCCACATTGTTCACGGCCACCAGCCCGCCAAAGCGCCGCGTCAGGCCGCGCACCGACATCTGGGGAGCATTGTCCGCATTAGCCATGATCTGCTCCTTGCTGGCCGGCGCTTGCCGACTGAGACTTCTGCGCTGCTGCCTTCTTCTGCCATTTGTCGTTGATGCCTACCAGCCCCTTGGGCAGCAGCGCGACCAGCGCGATGATGGAGATGCCCAGCGTCAGCTGCCAGTGATCTGCGGCATTGCCAACGATGGCATGGGTGCTCAGCAGCTCCTTGAGCAGCACAAAGGTGATGGTGCCCAGTACGGCACCGCGCAGCGAGCCCACGCCACCCAGAATCAGCATCAGCAATACCTCGCCGGAGTGGTGCCAGGCCAGCAGCTCGGGGTTGACCACGGCATCGCGTGCGGCCAGCAGAAAGCCCGCCAGACCCGCCAGCGCACCGGCAATCACAAAGCCGGCGAGCTTGTAGCCGTAGGTGGCAAAGCCGGCAGCGCGCATGCGCTGCTCGTTGACGCGAATGCCGGCCAGCGCATGGCCGAAGCGAGAGTGGCGCAGCATGGCGATGAAGGCATAGGCCAGCACCAGCGCGGCCAGTACCACGAAGTACTGCGTGCTGCTGCTTTCCATGTCCAGTGCTCCGATGGCCGGGCGCTGCATCAGGTAGATGCCGTCGCTGCCGCCAAAGTAGCCCACGTCGTGCACGACAAAGAAAGCCAGTTGCGCGAATGCCAGCGTGACCATGATGAAGTACACGCCCTTGGTGCGCAGACTCAGGGCCCCCACCACCAGCGCATACAGACCCGAGACGCCGACGGCGGCGCCCAGCATGACGAGAAAGTTGCTGCCGTCCTGGCCGGCAGCCTTCACCGCCGCATAGGCACCCAGGCCGAAGTAGGCGGCGTGGCCCAGACTGACCAGCCCTGCGCCGCCCACCAGAATATGCAGGCTCAGAGCAAAGATGGACAGGATCATGATCTTGACGACCAGATCGGAGAGATAGGCCGACCAGAAGGGCTGTGCGGCAGCCAGCAGCGCTGCAACAGCCAGCGGCAGCACCACAGCTACCCACACGCTTTTGGCGCGAATGGGGCGGCTCTGGTTGGTGACGGCCGGTGCTTCTGCATAGGCCTGATTGGATTGCGGCAGCGGCGTATAGGAGGTGTCGCTCATATCAGTGATCCTTGACACTGCTTGCAGAATTGGCGTGAACCAAGCAGGGGACATGGGGCAAGGGCCTGACCGGCCGCGCTGCCCAGCAGCGAAGGTGTTGTCCCCGTCTCGCGTGGCGAGCAAGGGGGGGAAGGCGCGAAGCGACTCAGGAGGAGCTTCATCATCTCTTGCCCATCAGGCCTTCCGGGCGCCATACAAGGATCACGGCCATCAGCAGATAGATGCTCATGCCGCTGAGTTCCTGGAAGAACACCTTGCCGAAGGTATCCACAAAGCCCACCAGCAGCGAGGCAATCAGCGCGCCGGTGATAGAGCCTATGCCGCCGATGACCACCACCACAAAGCAGATGATGAGCACGCTGGAGCCCATGTTCGGATAGACCGAACTCATGGGCGCCGCGATCATTCCGGCCAGGGCCGCCAGGGCCACGCCCACGGCAAAGACGATGCGGTAGAGGCGCTTGATGTTGATGCCCAGGCCGCGCACCATGTCGCGGTTGCTGGCACCGGCACGAATCATCATGCCCAGACGCGTGCGGTTGACGGTGTAGTACATCAGCAGCGCCACCAGCAGGCAGGCAGCGGCTGCAAACACGTTGTACCAGGGGTACTGCATCATGCCCATCAAAGGGAAGCTGCCGGCCAGCCAGGCAGGCTTTTCCACGCCATGCACATCGTTGCCCACGAGGATGGCGCGCAGGCCTTCAAACACCAGAATCAGGCCATAGGTCATCAGCACCTGCTGCAGGTGATCGCGTTCGTAGAGAAAGCTGAAGAATGCCCATTCGAGAAAATAGCCCAGCACCACGGCCAGCACCATGCCGACCAGCAGCATGATGATGAAATGCTGGCCCAGGTACGGTGCGAGCGAGAACGCCACGTAGGCACCGATCATGTAGAAGCTGCCATGGGCGAGGTTGATCACCCCCATGATGCCGAAGATCAGCGTCAGGCCGGAGGCCAGCAGAAACAGAAGCAGTCCGTACTGAACAGAGTTCAGACACTGCACCAGAAAAGTGGCGAGATCCACGGCAATCCTTGTTGAAGCAGGAGGCTGCAAAGCGGGGCATACAGCCCGGCGAATCGTCGATTCGCGCTGGAGACGAGGTGCTCTGTCGCAGGCGGCACCGAAGGTGCGGCAGGACAGAGCAAGCAGGTATCGAGGGCGGTATGGCTCGCGTCTATTACATGCGGCAGCCGCGGGCCGGGTCCGCCAGCGCCTTCACTGCCACGCTGATCTTCTTGTTCTCCTTGCCGTCAACCTTGCGCAGATAGATGTCCTGCACGGGATTGTGGGCCTTGCTCAAGGTGAAGTCGCCGCGCGGGCTGGCAATCGTGGCTTTCTCGATGGCTGTACGGAAGACATCCTTCTTGCCGATGTCGCCGCCGGCGGCCTTCAGGCCCACGGCCAGCATCTGTGCGGCGTCATAGCCTTGCACGGCATAGACATCGGGCTGCAGCTTGTAGTTCTTGGCGTAATTGGTGCGGAAGGCCTGATCGCGCGCCGTACCCAGTTCGTCGGCATAGTGCAGCGTGGTCAGCATGCCCTGGGCGGCCTCGCCCTGAGCGTCCAGCGTGCCGTCGGTCAGAAAGCCCGGTCCGTAGAGCGGAATGGTTTTGGACAGGCCCGAGGCGTGATAGTCCTTGACGAATTTCACGGCACCTGCGCCCGCGAAGAAGGAGAACACGGCATCGGGCTTGGCCGCTGCGATCTCGGTCAGCAGAGCCTGGAATTCAACGTTGGGAAACGGCAGCGTCAGCTGCTTGCTGACCTTGCCGCCGCTTTTCTCGAAGCCTTCCTTGAAGCCGTTGACGGCCTCTTCACCGGCAGCGTACTTCCAGGTCAGGGTCATGGCATTTTTCTTGCCTTCCTTGGCTGCGACCACGCCCATGGGGTAGGCCGTCTGCCAGTTGGAGAAGGAGCTTCGGAAGATATTGGGAGCGCACATGGGGCCGGTGACTGCATCGGCTCCCGCATTGGGCACGATGAGCACGGTGCCGCTTTCCTTGGCGGCCTTGGCCATGGCCATGGCCACGCCGGAGTGCACGGTGCCGATGATCACATCGACCTTGTCGCGCTTGATGAGGCGGTTGACGTTGTCCGTTGCCTTGGCGGGATCTGACTCATCGTCGACCTTGAAGTATTCGATCTCGCGCCCGCCCAGCTTGCCGCCTTGCTCGGCTACCTGCATGCGAAAGCCGTTCTCGATCGCCACGCCCAGGGCTGCATAAGTGCCGCTGAAAGGCAGCATGAAGCCGACCTTGATCTTCTCCTGCGCGATGGCGCTGCTGCCGCTTGCGGCGGCAGCCAGTGCGATTGCGCTCCATATTGCCCATTGCTTGCTCATGCTTGTCTCCTGCTGGTTGATGGACGAATGCCGGCTTACTCTCAGATCAACGGTTATGACTGGCTGTGGTGCTGGGGTTGGCACTGATGCACGAGCGCACTCTAACAACTTTAGGTTTAAAGCAATACCAGCGATTGCCCTAGTTTGTGACTACTGTTTTGATAGCTTCTTGCAACCTTGCGATAAGCAATTAGCGCGGCTTGGATTCCAGCTCACGCAAACGAAAGCGCTGGATCTTTCCTGTCGCGGTCTTTGGCAGCTCATCGACAAATTCAATGAAGCGCGGGTATTTGTAGGCGGCCAGCCGATTCTTCACAAAGGCCTTGAGTTCAGCCTCGCTGGCGCTCTGTCCGGGCTTGCACACCACATAGGATTTGGTCTTGGTCAGGCCCTGTTCGTCGGTCACGCCGATCACGGCCGCCTCAAGTACGGCAGGGTGCTGCTGCAGCGTGGATTCGACCTCGAAGGGCGAGACATAGATGCCGCTGACCTTGAGCATGTCGTCGCTGCGGCCTGCATAGGTGTAGTAGCCGTCGGCATCGCGCACATATTTGTCGCCGCTCTTGAGCCAGGCACCCTGGAAGGTGTCGCGCGTCTTGTCGCGGTTGGCCCAGTACATCAGGGCCGCGCTCGGGCCCTTGATGTAGAGGTCGCCGATCTCGCCATCGGCCACGGGCTGTCCGTCCTCGCCGCGCAGCTCCACCGCATAGCCGGGCACAGGTTTGCCGGTGCTGCCGTAGCGTATATCGTCCGGGCGGTTGGAGAGGAAGATATGCAGCATTTCGGTGGAGCCGATGCCGTCCACGATATCGGCGCCGAAGTGGGTCTTGAAGCGCTGGGCAATCTCGGCCGGCAGGGCTTCGCCTGCCGACGAGCACATGCGTAGGCTGACCTGTTCGCGTGCCGGCAGGGTGGGGTGAGCCAGCATGCCCGCAAAGCCCGTAGGCGCTCCGAAAAACACTGTGGGCTGGTGCTCGGTCCAGCGCCTGAAAGTGGCTTCCGGCGTGGGTCGCTCGGCCATCAGCACCACGCTGGCTCCCACGCTCAGGGGGAAGGTCAGGGCATTGCCAAGGCCGTAGGCGAAGTAGAGCTTGGCGGCGGAAAAGCAGACATCGTTTTCGTTCAGGCCCAGCACCGGTTTGCCATACAGCTCGGCCGTCCAGTAGGGGTTGGCGTGGGTATGCACCGCCCCCTTGGGTTTGCCGGTGGAGCCCGAGGAATACAGCCAGAAGCCGGGGTCGTCGCCCATGGTTCTGGCGGCATGAGCGAGCGGCATTTGCTGCTGCAGCCAGGGCTGCAGCGGCTCGAAGGCCGGCGGCAGGCCTTGCGGTGCTTCATCGGGCCTGGCGACCCAGATATGGTTGACCTCATGCTGCGCCTGCTCCAGGGCCTGCTGCACCACGGCAACCAGCGCGCCATTGGTCACGATCGCCTGAGCACGGCAATGCTCGAGCATATAGGCGTAGTCGGCAGCAGTGAGCAAGGTATTCACCGCCACCGGCACCACGCCTGCGTACATGGCTCCCAGAAATGAGATCACCCACTCGCGCATATCGTGCATGACCAGCAGCACGCGCTCCTCGCGATGGATGCCGGCAGCGAGCAGGCCATGGGCCAGGCGGCGCGCCTGCTCCTGCAACTGAGCATAGCTGAGCGTGCCCTGGTCATCGGTGTAGGCGTTCTTGTCACCGCGCCCCTGGTTGAGATCGAACAGATGCTGGGCAAAGTTGAAGGCTTGGCTGAAGTCGGTCATGGCTCATGCTCCCGTCGTTTCGGCCAGTGCCTGCAGAAGCTGTGGTGCGGCTTGTATGGCGCTTTTGCGATGATAGAAATCCAGTGCCCGCAGGCCGCCGAGTTCGGAGCCGCCGCCGGCGCGGCCCGGACCGCCATGCAGGGACTGGGGCATGACATTGCCGTGGCCCGTATGCAGCCTGGCGACAGCGGGCGTGACCACGTGCACGCGGCCGTGGCTGGCTGCGAGATCGGTGGCGGCTGCGGCCAGGGCCTGGTCGTCATCGCCGTAGATCGAGCAGACCAGCGAGCCCTGGCCGCGATGCGCCAGTGCCAGGCCATGTGCCAGGTCACGGTAGGGCATGAGCGTGGCCACCGGGCCAAAGACTTCCATGTCATGCACGAGTGCACTGCCATCGGGGTCCTGTGTTCCCAGCAGCACGGGCTGGGCGCAGGCGGCAATCGCCGGGTCGGCATCGATCAGCGCATTACGCCGGCCGTCATACAGGGCCGTGGTGTGCTCCAGCAACCGGCCCAGGCCCTGCTGCACGCTGTCGTACTGCTCGCGGCTGACCAGAGATCCCATGCGTACGGCGTCGTTGCGCGGGTTGCCCACGGCGATCTTTGCCAGTTGTGCACCGAGGGCCTGGGCCACATCGTCGTACAGAGCTTGTGGTACCAGCACGCGGCGTATGGCCGTGCATTTCTGGCCGGATTTGACCGTCATTTCGCGCACCACCTCACGCGCCAGCAAGGCGGCAGCTTCGCTGTCCGGGCCATGGCCGGGCAGCAGCAGCGCGCAGTTCACGCTGTCGGCCTCGATATTGCTGCGCACCGAGTGGCGGGCTATGGCCGCGTGAGAACGTATGGTCGAAGCCGTCTCCGCAGACCCCGTGAACGAGACCACATCCATGGGGTGCAGCTGATCCAGCAATCCGGCAGCGCTGCCGCAGACGATGGACAAAGCGCCCGGCGGCAATATGCCGGCATCGATCACATCCTTGACCATGCGCTGGGTCAGCCAGGCGGTGGCCGTGGCCGGCTTGACGATGACGGGCACGCCCGAGAGCAGGGCCGGTGCCGCCTTCTCCCACAGCCCCCAGGCAGGGAAGTTGAAGGCGTTGATGAACAGCGCCACGCCGCGTGTCGGGACCTGGATATGCCGGGACAGAAAGGCACCGTCTTTGGCCAGCGCCACGGCTTCGCCGTCGCTCAGATGCCTCGCATCGCCGAGCGCCGCGCCCCATCTGGCGTATTGGTTCAGGGTGTAGATGCCACCATCCACATCGACGGCGGTGTCGTTTCTGACGGTGCCGCTGTTGGCGGTGGATATCTCGTAATACACGTCGCGGCGGCTTTGCAGCACGGCGGCAATATCGGCCAGCAGGCTGACGCGCCGGGCGTAGCTGAGGGCTCGCAAGGCCTTGCCTCCTGTGTCGCGTGCGAAGGCAAAGGCGGCGCCCAGATCAAGCCCTGTGGCATCGACACGCACCAGCTCTGCTCCCAGTACCGGGTCGCGTAACAAACTGCCCGGGCCGCTGCCGGTTTGCCAGCGGCCAGCCACATGGTTGGCCAGTAACTCGGTCATGGGGGTCTCCTGAAGTGCTGTTCTGATCAGCATCAAATCTTTGATGAAACATGCAATATTGTGCGTACATTCAAAAGATAAATACGAGACAATGCAGTGTCAAGCAATATATTGCATGATTCGCGTTAACCCCGACTGTTTATCATTCACGGCCTCTGAGGAGCTTTATGGATCAGTTAGACATGGCATCCGCGTCGGTTGCGGAAGGGGATGAAGCGGGCAAAAGCCCGTTGCTGCAGGCCTTGGGCGAGAGGGTGCGCAATCTGCGTGCGCGCCGCGGTCTCACGCGCCGCGGGCTGGCTTCGGCGGCCGTGGTGTCCGAGCGCCATCTGGCCAATCTCGAATACGGCACGGGCAACGTCTCCATCCTGGTGCTGCAGCAGATCGCACATGCACTTCAGTGCAGCATGGCCGAGCTGCTGGGCGATGTGACGACGGCCAGTGCCGAATGGCTGTTGCTGCGCGAATTGCTGGAAGGCCGCAGCGAGGCCGATTTGCAGCGCGTGCGACTGGCCGCCGGAGAGATTCTGGGTACCGCACCCATCGGCGATCCGCACCGGGCTTCGCGCATTGCCCTGATCGGCCTGCGCGGCGCGGGCAAGTCCACGCTGGGGCGCATGCTGGCGGAGCAGCTGAATGTGCCGTTTCTGGAACTGAACCAGGAAATCGAGCGCGTCGCGGGTTGCAGCGTGCGCGAGATCTATGACCTCTATGGCGCTGGAGCCTATCGCCGCTACGAGCGCCGCGCGCTGGAAGAGGCCGTGCAGATCTACAGCGACGTGGTGATTGCCACCCCGGGCGGCATCGTGTCAGACCCCGCAACCTTCAACGAACTGCTCAGCCATTGCACCACGGTCTGGTTGCAGGCCCAGCCCGATGAGCATATGAGCCGTGTCGTGGCCCAGGGCGACACGCGGCCCATGGCGGCCAACCCCGAGGCCATGGATGATTTGCGCCGTATTCTGGACGGCCGATCGGCTTTCTATTCCAAGGCCGATCATGTCTTGGACACCAGCGGAAAGAGCGTGGCGCAAAGCCTCAAGCAGCTGAAAGTGCTGGTCGCAGCCTGACGGTATTCACAGGGGCAGGGCACGCTCCAGCACGGCGGCGATGTCAAGTCCTGCGGGGTCAAATGCCCCTACCACCATGGCTCCGTTCTGTCCGCCCAGGCGGGTGTGGATGAAGCCATCGGCCATGTGCTCGGGCGCATGCCTGTGCAGCAGGCAGGCCTGGGCCAGCAGACACAAGTCCTGCACCAGTCGGCGGGCCTGCGGCTCCAGTGCCTCGGGGGAACCGGACAGGCGTTTGGCCAGCGATTGCGCCATCGCCGCCAGAAGGGGCTGGTCGGCAGCCATATCGCCGAGATCCTGCAACAGCAGGCGCGTGGCTTCAGGCTCGCGGCCCATGGCGCGCAGAACGTCGAGACACATCACATTGCCAGAGCCTTCCCAGATGGAGTTGACCGGCGCTTCACGGAACAGGCGCGAGACGATGCTGTCCTGTACATAGCCGTTGCCGCCAAAGACCTCCATGGCTTCGCCCGTGATCTCCACCGAGCGCTTGCAGACCCAGAACTTGGCGGCCGGAGTCATGATGCGCTTCCAGGCGCGGGCCAGCAGATCGCCTTCGGCCTCCGACTCATAGGCCTGAGCCAGATGCATGGCGAGCTGCATGGAGGCTTCGCTTTCGAGTGCCAGGTCCGCGAGCACGGTGGCCATCAGCGGCTGATCCGCGAGATGTCTGCCAAAGGCCGAGCGCTGGCGCGCATAGGCAATCGACTGCACGGTGGCGCTGCGCAAAATGGCCGCGCTGCCCAGCACGCAGTTCAGCCGCGTGTAGCTGGCCATTTCGATGATGGTGGGAATGCCTCGGCCTTCCTCGCCCATGAGAATGCCCCAGGCGTCCTGCAGCTCCACTTCCGAGCTGGAGTTGCTGCGGTTGCCTACCTTGTCCTTGAGGCGCTGCACACGCACGGGGTTCTTGCTTCCGTCGGGACGCCAGCGCGGCACGAAAAAACAGGCATGACCGCCGAGCTCACCGCTTGCCGTGGCCATGCGAGCCACCACCAGATGGGCGTCGCACATGGGGGCCGAGAAAAACCATTTGTGGCCGCGCAGCAGATACTCGCCGCCGCGACCACCCTCATGCACGGGGCGGGCCACCGTGGTGTTGGCACGCACGTCCGAGCCGCCCTGTTTCTCTGTCATGCCCATGCCTATCCAGATGGATTTTTTCTGGTCCAAGGGCAGATCGCGTGCGTCATACTCATGGCTGAACAACCGGGCCTGCAACTGGCTCCATAGCTGGGGCTCTTTTTGCAGCACGGGGATGGCCGCGGTGGTCATGGTGGCCGGGCATAACGTGCCTTGCTCCACCTGGCCGTGCAGGTAGAAGCCGGCGGCCCAGGCGCTCCAGCGGCCGCGGCTTGGACTCTCGAAGGGCAAGGAGATCAGGCCCTGTTTGCGATACAGCTCCATGAGGCGATGCCAGCTGGGGTGGAATTCCACGGCATCTAGCACACGCCCGCGCGCGTCGAAGCGCTGCAGCTCGGGCGTATGGCGGTTGGCGAGCTCGGCATGCTCCCAGTTGTGCTTCTCGCCAAGCTGCTGCGCAAAGCGGCTCAGGGCCGGAACAAAGCCCTGGGCCTGCTGGCGTTGCAGCACTTCCTGCAAGGCCGTGTCGGCCTGCAGCAGATTGATGTCGGTCAGCTCATCGAACTGGTTGAAGACGTCATGGGTGTCCAGGGCCTGCATGCGATCACTCCTGTAGCTGTGCGCTTGTCACAGCCCAATATAGAGCGCCGCATGGCTGACGCAAAGCGGGTTTTCAGCTGCCTTGTCGCTGGTGTTCAGCGCCTGCGTGCCTGCTCGTACAAGCCCATGACGCGCGGCACATTACCCTCCAGCTGGCGTATGCGATCGGGGCCTGTAGGGTGCGTGGAGAGAAAGCCTATGCCGCCTTCGCCCGTGGCCTGACTCATCTTGCGCCACAGACTCACGGCGGCCTGCGGGTTGTAGCCGGCGCGGGCGGCCAGCTCCAGTCCGACCAGGTCGGCATCGCTTTCGTCATTGCGGCTGAACTTGAGGCTGAGCAATTGCCCGCCCAGGCGTGCAGCGGCATTGCCGATATCGCCCAGACCCAGCAATTGCGCGCCCAGCGATATGCCTATGCTGGTGGCCTGGTTCTTGGCCAGTTGCTCGCGCGAATGCTCGCGCAGGGCATGGGCCATCTCGTGGCCCATGATCATGGCGATCTCGTCGTCCGTGAGCTTGAGCTGGTCGATGATGCCTGTGTAGAAGGCGATCTTGCCGCCGGGCATGCAGAACGCGTTGATCTGCTTGCTGCCTATGAGATTGACCTCCCAGCGCCACTGGCTGGCGCGCGGGTTCCACTGCGCGGCATAGGGAATCAGGCGCTGGGCAATGCCGCGCAGGCGTTGCAGCTGCGGGTTGCCGGCGTCTGCCAGCGCGCCCTGGGCCTTGGCCTTTTGCAGCAGCTCCTGGTACTGCTGGGTCGCAGAGCTTTCCAGCGTCTCGGCCGGTACCAGCTGGCGCATCACCGAGGCCTTGCCTACCTCCACCTGAGCCTGCGCTGGCGCGTGCATCAGCGCAGCACAGACCAGTGCGGGCAGTAGGCAGTTGCGGGTGGCGGGCAGGCGCAGGGATGAGATGAGGGCGTGCATAAGCGCCAAGTCTATGCGAGCTGTAGCCTGCCTCGGGTCAGACGGTTTCTGCAGTCTTGCGCTCTGCCTGTACTACCAGCCACAGACCGCCGATCACGCCGAACAGACCGATCACGGACCACCAGGCGGGGCGCTCGCCAACCACCAGCAGCGACAGCGCAAAAGCGGTGATCGGCTCGGCCTTGCTCAGTGCCACGCCGGTCGCGGCAGACATGCCGCGCAGGCCCACGGAGAACAGCAGATAGGCAAAGCCCGTGGCGAACATGCCCAGATAGATCACCACGGCCCAGCCGCCGGCGCTGATCTGCAGCGGCCCGCCCAGCCAGGCCGAAACGGGCAGTGACAGCAGGGCCGCGCAGGCAAACACCCAGGCATTGACCGTGGCCACGCGCGATTGCAGCACCAGTGCCTGGTTGACCAGCGCGTAGGCGGCATAGGACAGACCGGCCAGCAGACACAGGGCCATGCCAGCCCATGGCAGATGCTGTCTCTCGGTGGCGGCCAGCGCCATGACAATGCCTCCGCCAACGCCGGTGCAGGTGCCCAGCCACCATTGGAGACTGGGCATGCGCTTTTGCACCACGGCCTGCATCAGGCCGGCCCAGATGGGGCCGCTGCCTATGGCCAGCGCCGTACCCAGGGCCACGCCGCTGGCCTTGACGCCGGCAAAGAAGCTGAGGTTGTAGATGGCCATGCAGAGGCCGCAGAACACGATGCGCGCCCAGCGCATGGGTTGGCGCGCATGGCCTCGGTCCAGCAGCAGCGCCAGCGCGCCAAAGAACAGCGCGGCCATGACCATGCGCAGGCCGCCCACCCAGTAGGGCGAGAGCTGTGCAGGCGCGAAATGCTGTGCCGTGCCCGTGGTGCCCCAGAGCATGGCGGCGGCCAGCACCAGGCCGACAGGGCCCAAGGCGCTGCGGGGCGAGGGAGAAGAGATAGCGGAAGTGACAGACATGAGTGAGCCATCATGCGCGGGCCAGGGCTGCTCATCTGTCGAGAAACGCTTGAAGTGCGAGGGGCGGCTCAGCGGCGTTCGCGCAGCTGGCGCGATGTCAGGCCGCGCTCGCGCCGCAGTGCATAGGCCAGGGCGCTGGCCGATGCGTAGCCGCAGCGCAGTGCGGTCGCTTCGAGTGCCGCCCCCTTTCTGAGCTGCAGCACGGCAGCGTCCAGACGCAGGCCGCGAAGCCAGTCCTGCGGCGTGCGATCCGTCAGTTCCACGAAACGGGCGTGGAACTGGGCCACGCTCAGATGCACCAGGTCCGCCAGCCGGGCCGTGGGCCAGCTTTCATGCAAAGCCGCCTGTACTTGGCGCTGCAGCCACAGCAGATCCATGCCGCGACGCTGCAGCAAGGTGGGAGCCTGCAGCACCAGCGCCATCTGCGCGGCGGCTGACAGGCTTGATTGCGGAAAGCGCAACGCCGGGGGCACGGCAAAGCGGCGCAGCTTGTCCAGCCCCTGGGTCATGGGCGCGTCGATCACCAGCACCTGGGTTTGCGGTGCTGCCAGATAGCCGTGGCCGGTTCCTGCGGGTATGACCATGCCGCAGGCGCTGTCCACAAAGCTGGGTCTGCCACCCACCTCCAGCTCCATGCGGCCTTGCAGCGCAAACAGAATCTGGGCATGGTCATGGGCATGGGCCTGATGCTCGCCGCTGTAGCTGCGCACCGAGGTCTGTGCCTGGTCAAGCACAGGGCGCGGAGATGCGGTGTCACGGCTCATGGGGCAATCCTGCTTACAGAAAGAGACGACGGTCGCGGTAATGGTAGCGCCCGGCGACTGGCGTGGGCAACCGATAATGCCCTCTGCCTCAGAGAACCAGACCATGACCGAGTCGTCCCAAACAAGTCGCAACCCCTCCTCCGCAGATGTCGTCATCAAGCCCAAGCGCAGCTGGAGCCAGGCCTTCAAGGTCTATGCCCAGCCCACCAGTCTGCGCATGCTGGCTTTGGGTTTTTCGGCAGGCCTGCCGCTGTTGCTGGTGCTGGGTACCTTGAGTTTCTGGCTGCGCGAGGCCGATATCGATCGCACGACGATCGGCTTCCTGAGCTGGGTGGGTCTGGCTTATGCCTTCAAATGGGTGTGGTCTCCGCTGGTGGACCGTTTGCCCTTGCCGGCACTGACGCGGATGCTGGGGCGTCGCCGCAGTTGGCTGTTGTTTTCGCAGCTGCTGATCGTGGCGGGCCTGCTCGGCATGTCCTTCATGGACCCCAAGCAATCCCTGCAGCCGCTGGTGCTGTGCGCGGTGCTGGTGGCTTTCGGCTCGGCTACGCAGGATATCGCGCTGGATGCCTATCGCATCGAGTCCGCCAAGGTCGACGATCAGGCGGCTCTGGCGGCCACCTACCAGACCGGCTATCGCCTGGCCATGATCTGGGCTGGCGCCGGCGTGCTGTGGGTAGCGGCCCAGGTTCAAGGTGATGTGCAGGGCTATATGGTGCAGGCCTGGCATGTGGCCTACACGGCCATGGCGGCGAGCATGCTGGTGGGCATGATCACAGTGCTGCTCTCGCCCGAGCCTGAAGCTCGTCCCATGGCACCGGCACGCAATGCGGCCGAGTGGATCAAGGGCGCGCTGATCGCTCCGTTTGCCGACTTCATAGGCCGCTACCGCTGGCAGGCGTTGCTGCTGCTGGCGCTGATCGGCCTGTATCGCGTGAGCGACGTGG
The DNA here is from genome assembly GCF_040187805.1 of Comamonas sp. wu1-DMT. NCBI lineage: Bacteria > Pseudomonadati > Pseudomonadota > Betaproteobacteria > Burkholderiales > Comamonadaceae > Comamonas > Comamonas sp. wu1-DMT. The sequence goes on along the minus strand of NZ_JBANEM010000006.1, from coordinate 164,877 downwards.
TCATGGGCATCATGGCCAATCCCTTCTATGTGGACATGGGCTATACCAAGGAAGAGGTGGCTGCCGTGACCAAGGTGTTCGGCGTCATCATGACGCTGCTGGGGGGCTTTGTGGGCGGCACCATGGCAGTGCGCTGGGGCGTGATGCGCGTGCTGATGCTGGGCGCCGTGCTGTCGGCCTGCACCAATATTCTGTTTGCCTGGCTGGCTACGCGCGGCCACGATGTCTCGGCGCTGGTCTGGGTGGTCAGCGCCGACAATCTCGCCGGGGGAATCGCCTCGGCGGCCTTCATCGCCTATCTCTCGGGCCTGACCAATGTGCAGTACTCGGCCACGCAATATGCGCTGTTCAGTTCGATGATGCTGCTGGCCCCCAAGTGGCTGGCGGGCTTCTCGGGGGCGTTTGTCGATGCTTATGGTTACGAGGCGTTTTTCCACACCACGGCGCTGATGGGCTTCCCCGTGCTGCTGCTGATTTTCCTGGCATCCAGAGTAAAAATTGGCTCTGACGATTGATGGGTAAGCACTGACAGCTATTGTTTTTGAGTGAATCGGCGTTTACCCAACTTTACGCACCAGACAAGAGCAGGTCACCTGCGTGCTGCAGCATGACGTCTTGAAGAAATACCGAGGCGCGAGCATGACTACACTGCCCCCTATGAGCACGCACCAACTTCTGATGATTGAGGACGACGTTCGCCTGGCGCAAATGGTGAGCGATTACCTGGGCAATAACGGCCTGGAAGTGACCCATATGGCCGACGGCAAAAGCGGCCTCGAACAGCTGCAGCCCAGCGATGGTGGCTCGGTCGAGCTGCCTGACCTGGTGATCCTTGACCTGATGCTGCCCGACATGGACGGTCTCGAGGTCTGCCGTCGCATACGCTCCATGCCCGGCACTCCGGCACAGGTCCCCGTGCTGATGCTGACCGCCAAGGGCGATCCCATGGACCGCATCATCGGTCTGGAACTGGGCGCCGACGACTATCTGCCCAAGCCTTTCGAGCCGCGCGAGCTGCTGGCCCGCATTCGCGCCATCCTGCGCCGTAAAGGCAGCGAGAGCCAGGCGACCCCCGCCAATGCCGTCATGCGCTTCGGCAGCCTGGAAATCGATCGCGATGCCCGTACCGTGTCGGTGGGCGAGCAGCAGGCCGACCTCACCTCCTACCAGTTCGACCTGCTGGTGGCACTGGCCGAGCGCGCCGGTCGCGTTCTGACGCGCGACCAGATCATGGAAGCCGTGCGCGGCCGCGAACTGGAGGCCTTCGACCGCTCCATCGACGTGCATATGGGTCGCATCCGCGCCGCTATTGAAGCCGACCCCAAGGCTCCCAAGCGCATTCTCACGGTGCGCGGTGTGGGCTACGTTTTTGCCAAGCAACAAGACTGATGAAGCTGCTGCACGCTTTCTCCCAGCGCCTGTATCTGCGCATCTGGCTGGCGGTGGTAGTCGGCGTGGCCGTGCTCACGCTGTGCGTGGCCTGGGCCTGGAATATTGCCGAAGAGCAGCGCGCTCAGAACAGCACCACGCCGCCCTCGCGCGAGATGGTGCTCAAAGGCCCCGAGGGCGAGGTGCTGGTGGAGGGGCGCGGCAACCGCATCTCCGGCTCGCCCGTGGATGGCGTGCGTTTTGAAATTGCCGCCAGGGACGGGCAGGTCTATGAGCTATGGATGGCGCCACGCGAGTGGCGTGAGGGCCGCCCTCCCCCGCGTGATGGTGCCGTCGCCTTCTGGCTGCGGCCGCCGTTCGGCTTCCTGTGGATGCTGGGCCTGGTCGGCGTGGCGGTGGTTGTGGGCGTGTTCCCCATCATTCGCCGTTTGCTCAAGCGTCTGGAAAACCTGCAGCGCGGCGTCAAGCGCTTTGGCGAGGGCGATCTGTCGGTGCGTGTCCCCGAGCATGGTCATGACGAGGTGGCGGATCTGGCGCACCAGTTCAACGCCGCTGCAGCGCGCATCGAGACCTTGATGACGTCTCACAAATCTCTGTTGGCCAATGCCTCGCATGAACTGCGCTCGCCGCTGACGCGCATCCGCATGGGCCTGGAGTTCATGGGTGACGATCCGGCCAGTGCACGCGCCAAGGCCGAGATCCAGCGCAATATTGGCGAGCTTGACCAACTGGTCGACGAGATCCTGCTGGCCAGCCGCCTGGACTCCAGCGAGGTCGATGTGGGCACGGTGGAGTCGGTCGATCTGATCGGTCTGGCGGCCGAGGAATGCGCGCGCATCGATGCCGAACTGGAGATGCAGACCGATGGTCCGCTTGAGGTGCAAGGTATCGCGAAACTGCTGCGCCGTGCCGTGCGCAATCTGCTGGAGAATGCGCGCCGCTACAGCGAGGGCGAGATCACTCTGTCCCTGTCCAAACAGGATGGCATGGCGTTGATCCGTGTCGAGGATCACGGCCCCGGGGTTCCCAAGGCGCAGCGCGAGCGTATCTTCGAGAAGTTCTATCGCCTGCCCGGGGCCAGCGAGCGCTCCGGCGGCGTGGGCCTGGGCCTGTCGCTGGTGCGTTCGATCGCCGAGCGCCATGGCGGCACCGTGCACTGCGAGGCGCGCCAGGACGGCCGCAGCGGTGCGAGCTTTGTGATCTGCCTGCCGCTGTCCTGAGCCGCTGCCCGGAAAAAAGCCCTGCAGGTTTCTGCCTGCGGGGCTTTTTGTTTCAGCGCGGCTGCTGGGCGGGGCGGCCTATGGAGACATAGCCCAGGCCATGGCTGGCAGGCAGGGCAGGCTCGTAGAGGTTGCGGCCGTCAAAAATCATTCTGTCGTTCAGTGTTGCGGCCAGCAGGTCGAAGTCCGGCGCACGGAATATCTGCCATTCGGTCACGATGGCCAGACTGTCTGCATCCTGCACGGCAGCCAGGGGGCTATCCACCAGCTCCAGGTCGGCACGCTCGCCGTAGATGCGACGGGCTTCCTTCATGGCAACGGGATCGTAGGCCTTCACCTTGGCACCGGCGGCCCAGAGCGACTCCAGAAGGTTGCGGCTGGGCGCTTCGCGCATATCGTCGGTATTGGGCTTGAAAGCCAGGCCCCAGACGGCGATGGTCTTGCCCTCAAGCTGGCCGCTGTAGAAGGCGCTGATGCGCTCGAACAGCACATTGCGCTGGGCATGGTTGCGGTCCTCTACGGCATTGAGCAGCAGAGGCTCAAACTCGACCTCCCTGGCGGTGTGGATCAGCGCCTTCACGTCCTTGGGAAAGCAGCTGCCGCCATAGCCCACGCCCGGGTAGATGAAGTGGTAGCCGATGCGCGGGTCGCTGCCAATGCCGCGGCGCACGGCCTCCACGTTGGCACCCAGCTTTTCCGCCAGGTTGGCAATCTCGTTCATGAAGCTGATCTTGGTCGCCAGCATGGCATTGGCCGCATATTTGGTCAGCTCGGCGCTTCGGACATCCATCATCACGATCTTGTCGCGATTGCGGTTGAAGGGCGCGTAGAGCTCGCGCAGCTTGGCTTCGGAAGCCGGGTTGCCGGTGCCGATGATGATGCGGTCCGGGCGCTGGCAGTCGCCCACTGCCGCACCCTCCTTGAGAAACTCGGGGTTGGACACCACATCGAAAGGGTGCTGCAGATTGCGCTGAGCAAGGCCTTCGGCAATCACGGCCGAGACCTTGTCCGCCGTGCCCACGGGCACGGTCGATTTGTTGATGACGATGCGCGGTCCGTCCATGTGCTGGGCGATGGTGCGGGCCACGGCCAGCACATATTGCAGGTCGGCGCTGCCGTCTTCGTCGGGCGGCGTGCCCACGGCCAGAAAGATCAGCTCGCTGTGCGCCACGCCTTCGGTGGCATTGGTGGTGAACTGCAAACGGCCCAGTTGCTGGTTGTTGATGACGAGTGCATCGAGGCCTGGTTCATGGATGGGAATCTGTCCGGCCTTGAGTGCCGCGACTTTCTTCTCATCCACATCCACGCAAAGCACCTGGTGGCCGACATCGGCCAGCACGGCACCTTGCACAAGACCGACATAGCCGGTACCAAAGACAGTAACTTTCATACGCGATAAAAAGAGCGATACCAATCCACAAAATGCTGCACGCCGGTGGCCACGGGCATGGCTGGCGAGAAGCCGACCCAGGCTTGCAGGGCACGCGTGTCGGCCGAGGTGCTGTGCATGTCGCCGGGCTGTATGGGCAGCATTTGCTTGCGGGCGGTAATTTTCAGGGCGCCCTCCAGTGCTGCGATGTAGTCCATCAGCACGGTGGGCGAGTTGTTGCCTATATTGAAGATGCGATAGGGCGCGGTGCTGGTGCCGGGATTGGGGTTCCGGCTGTCATAGCCGGCGTCGGGCGTGGCGGGCTTGTCCAGCACGCGCATGATGCCTTCGACGATATCGTCGATATAGGTGAAGTCGCGCACCAGCTTGCCTTCGCCATAGACATCGATGCTCTCGCCCGCCAGCATGGCCTTGGTGAACTTGAACAAGGCCATGTCGGGGCGGCCCCAGGGGCCGTACACCGTGAAGAAGCGCAGGCCTGTGGTGGGAATGCCGTAGAGGTGCGCATAGCTATGGGCCATCAGCTCATTGGCCTTCTTGGTGGCTGCGTAGTAGCTGATGGGGTGGTCCACCGCATCGCTTTCGGCAAACGGCATCCTGGTGTTGCCGCCATAGACGCTGGAGCTGCTGGCATAGACCAGATGCTCGACCTGGTGCTTGCGGCAGCCTTGCAAGATATTGCCAAAGCCCAGCAGATTCGAATCGGTGTAGTCGTCGGGCTGATCGATGGAGTAGCGCACACCGGCTTGTGCGGCTAGGTGCAGAACTTTGCTGGGGGCTGCCTCGGCAAACAGGTCGGCCATGCCTTGCCGGTCCGCCAGATCGAGTTCCACAAAGCGGAAGTGGGCGTGTGGGCGCAACTCGGCGAGGCGGGCATGCTTGAGCGCCACGTCGTAGTAGTTGTTGAGGTTGTCGATACCAAGCACGGGCACGCCTTGCTCAAGCAGTCGCTTGGCGCAATGCATGCCGATAAAGCCGGCACAGCCGGTGATCAGGACGGGATTCATGGGGCAATCCAGAGATATTGGTATTGCGCAGGTGTTGCGCTGGCAGGCATTTTCTCGAAAGGCATGCTCAGTGTCTGCAGCGCGGTTTTTGCCTGGGTGGTGAAGATGCCGTCCCACCAGCCCGCGACGGGCTTGTCGGCGCGTGTGATCAGCAGCAGGCCGCCTGTGGTATCGGCGCCGGCCTGAGATAGACATTGCCTCAGCAGTGCGCCATCAGAGCAGCCCAGGGCGTATGTTTGCGGGAACTGCGAATGCAGCATGGCCGCCAGCATATGGTCCGAGCCGACGATGACTCCCTTGCCGCTGTAGCCGGCCTGGCGCAGTTCCTGGGCCAGCGTCTTGACCGGGTGGTTGAGTTCGTCGGGATCGTTCTTGCGGCCGCCCTGCCAGGGGCGCAGCGTGGCCATGATCAGAAAGATCAGGGCAAAGACGATGACGAAGACGGTGAACAGGCGGCCCACGCCTTGTTCCAGCAGTGCCGGGCGCCAGACATAGAGGGCCAAGGGCGCAACAGCCGTCAGAGGCAGCATCCAGCGCTGCTTGAAGTCCGTGACATCGGCAGCCAGCACCATGGCCAGCAGGCAGACGGCAATGATGAGCAGGTAGTTGCGCAGCAAAGGCCTGGCCCAGACCTGGGCCGGCAAAGACGCATTGATGCCTGGTCTCCAGAGTCTGGAGCGGTAGCTGATCAGAGCGGCAATCAGCCACAGGCCCAAGGTCGAAAGCAGGGCCTTGAGCAGATTGCCCAGACCTTTCAGATGCGAGGCCTCGGTGGAGATGGACATCTTCTGTACGGTCTCGGTGGTTGCCATGCCCCAGTGCGAAGCCAGCCAGAAGCCATGGGGCGCAAACACCAGCAAGCCCACCAGCGGAGCCAGCCACCAGCCCCTGGCGAAGATGGCCGAGCGGACCTGTGCCACCGTCATGGAGGCCAGAAACAAGGCGCCAATAAGCATGGCATAGCTGTATTTGGACAGCATGCCCAGACCGCAGAAGAGGCCGATCAAAACAAAATTGACGGCCTGCGGCTTTTGAACCTGGCGCAGTACGGCCCACCACAAGCCCATGGTCATGGCCGTCACCATCACCGTATGCGTCTGGTCGCGCAGCGAGTCCCAGCCGAAGGGCGGCATCAGCAGCAGACCTGCGGCAACCCACCAGGCACCTTTCTGACCCAGCAACTGCCGGCCAGCCAGCCATGCCAGGCAATAGGCCAGGGCAATCAGCAGATGTTTGAGCAGGGCCAGTGCCAGCACCGAAGGGCCGAGAAGCTGACAGACCGCCCATTGCATCCAGGTATACAGAGGCGGCTGCGGGCCATAACCCAGCTGCAATTGCTGGGCCCAGAGAATCTGTTCGGACTCATCCCATTTCATGCCTGCTGAAATGCTGATACGGGAAACGATATGGGCAAAAACTAAAAGAGCCAGCCATATCCATGGCTTGGCATAAAGGGTCTGTTGCCAGTCTGGGCGAATAGAAGTCGAGGAGTTTGATGCCATAGGATTTGGCGGGTGCACATGTTTTGATAGTGCGCACTTACGATTGCGCTTGGCTTTGCAGGCCAAACAATGGGCCTGGCGCAAATGGCACCTAGGGTATTCAGTTAGTATAGGTGACTGTTATCCAAAATCATTGAGCATGACGTCCGTGCACGATTCCAATCCCGAAGTTTCCATCGTTGTTCCTGTTTATAACGAGTTCGATAATCTGCCCGACCTGGTGGCCCGCATTGACGAGGCCATGCGCACCCAGCCGCTGAGCTACGAACTGATTGCGGTGGACGATGGCTCGACGGATGGCAGTGCCAGGCGTCTGCGCGAGCTGGCCGAGCAGCACCCCTGGGTGCGTGCCGTCTGTCTGGTGCGCAACTACGGTCAGTCCAGCGCCCTGCAGGCCGGCTTTGACCGGGTGCGCGGCCGGTATGTGGTCACGCTGGATGCCGACCTGCAAAACGAACCCGGCGATATTCCGCTGTTGCTGGAGCGTCTGGAAAACGATCCCGATGTGGACATGATCTCGGGCTGGCGCAAGAACCGCCAGGACAAGGCGCTGTCGCGCCGCCTGCCCTCGGTGCTGGCCAACCGCCTGATTTCCAAATTCACCAATGTGCAGCTGCACGACTATGGCTGTGCATTGAAGGCCTATCGCCGCGAGATCATCGACCGCATTCGCCTCTATGGCGAGATGCATCGCTTCATCCCTTCACTGGCGCGTGATGCCGGCGCGCGTATCACTGAGATTCCGGTGCGTCACCATGCACGCACGCGCGGTGTTTCCAAATACGGCATAGATCGCACCTTCCGGGTGATTCTGGATCTGATCTTCATTGTATTTTTCATGCGCTTTCGCCAGCGTCCCCTGCATGCCTTCGGCGGCATGGGGCTGTGGATGGCAACGCCTGGCGTGCTGATCCTGCTGTGGCTGCTGGCACAGAAGATCATGGGTGAATCGATTGGCGGCCGGCCCCTCTTGATGGCAGGGGTCATGCTGGTGCTGATGGGCATGCAGTTCATCGCGGCGGGCCTGATCGGCGAGCTGCTGACGCGTATCTATTACGAGTCGGGCAGCGGCCTGCAGTACTACGCCAAGGATTACGGCGCTGTCGAACACAAGCCTGCAGACAAGGCCGCGAAAACCGAGACCGCGGTTCTGTGAGCAAGGCGCGAAAGGCGTTTGTCCGGGCCCTGATGGGCATCGCTTTGCTGGCAGCCGTTGTCTATCTCGCCAATCCTGTGCAACTGTGGGGCCGGCTGCAACAGGCCAGCCCCTGGTGGTTGCTGGGGGGCTTGGGGATTTCCATTGCCTCGAACGCAGTGTCGGCATGGCGCTGGCGCGCCATGGCGCGGTGGCTCGGGGCCGAGATGTCGCTGGCCTCAGGCATGCGCTGGTATTTTCAGGCGATTGGCCTGAATGTGTTGCTGCCTGGCGCTGTTGTGGGCGGTGATGTCTATCGTGCGATTGCGCTGCAGAAGACCGGGCAGACCAAGGCGGCAAGCAATCTGTCGGTGATTCTGGATCGCGTCAGCGGTCTGTGGATGCTGTGCGCGATCGGCGGTCTGGGTGCGGTGGCTTGCGCTTCCACGCTGGCCCCCTGGGTGCGCCTGAATACCGCTCTCTTCATCACGCTGCTGCTTGCCGTCACCGTGATCTGGCTGCTGCTGCCCTGGGCCTTGCTGCAGGGTCTGCGCAGCCACTGGTTCAAGTTGCCTGGTGCATGGCTGGAGCCTGTGCGTACGGCGGCCAACCGCCCTGACTTTCTTTCGCAGCTTTGGCTGCAGGCGGCATCCTCGGCACTCGTGCAACTGCTGTCTGCTGCTGCGCTGGCCTGCGGCGCGATCGCTCTGGGCCTGCATTTGCCGCTGGTCGTCTGGGCCTTTGTCATCGCCCCCGTGTTCCTGATGGCGGCATTGCCGGTGAGTGTGGGCGGCTGGGGCACCCGTGAAGCCGCTGCAGTGGCAGCCCTGGCTCCCTTCGGAGTACCTGCGGTACTAGCGGTTGGGGTTGGGCTCTTGTATGGTGTCTTTGCCCTGGGCCAGGGGGCTCTGGGAGCTCTGGCCCTGGGTTTGCCGGGCAGGTCTCAGGACTGAGTTTTGGTGACTGCAGACTGGGTTTCCATTCTGCAAATACCGCCCCAGAGCACGGCGAGGCTGAAAATATAGAACATGTTTCCGCTGTTGTGCGCGAAGAACACCTGGGTCCAGCCAAAGCCGAAGTAGGCCAGCGGCAGCAGCGTGGCGGCCACGCGCAGAGCCAGCAGCTTGGAGCGCTGCGCCGCATCGGCGTGGGCCAGACGGCGCTGCGTGGGCCAGAAAATGGCTGCAGGCACGGCATAGAACGCCAGCAGCAGGATCAGACCCGGCAGCCCGCGCTTGACCCACATGTCCAGGATTTCATTGTGCGCATGCCCATATTCCATGACCGAAGGGTGGGCCAGGCCTTGATCGACCATTTGCTGCTTGGCCGCAGGGTAGCCGGCCAGTCCCCAGCCGCTGAAGGGGCGCTGCTCGATCAGATGAATCGCAAGCCGCCATTGCTCCAGGCGCTGGCCGACCGAGGTCACCGCATATTTCTGGGGATCCTGCAGATACTGTGAGACTTCACGCGCGGCTTCGGCGCTGCGCTGCTCGAGCTTTGGGTAGGCCGGCACTGCCACGATCAGCCCGAGCAGCAGCATGGCTCCCGCCGTCATGCTGGCCAGACGCTTGTAGCCATTGAGCCATGCCATCAGCCAGATGGCCGCAATCAGCAGTGGGATCACGACCCAGGAGCCGCGGGAGTCGGAAAGAAAGGACGCATAAATACCGCATGCAGCCATTAGCCCCAGGGCTGCTGTTTGAGACTTGCTCCAGCGGCCCAGCAAAGCCAGGGACAAGGTGGCAAAACCCATATACATGGCGATGCCACCATACTGGATGGCATTGGTAAAGCCCGAAACACGCGGCATCTTGAGCACGCCGGCCTGATAGGCGGCAATCGCCAGAGCACCCACACTACCCAGAGCCAGGCCCCAGACAATGGCCGTGAGCCGGAGACCGGTTTTGCTCAGATACCAGAGGCAGAGAGCGGCCAGCGCGTATTTCGCGCCATAACCCCAGCCCGCCGCCGAGAACCAGTGGTCGAAGGACAGGCTCCAGAGCAGGCCCAGCACCAGCAGCAGGCCCACCAGCACGAAAGTCTCGCGCCTGGCAAGGCCTTGGGGGCGGGCCGCGATACAACCGGCGAGAGTCAAAAGGGCCAGGGCCGTGGATCCGTAGGAGTAGCCAGAGGGGACGCAAAGACTCAGCGCAAAGAATGCAAAGCAGGCGGCATCGAGGGCATGAGCAAGAGCAGCGGTCCGCTTGCCGGTTCGAGGTGTGGCTTGTGTAGGCACATTCATAGTTGTCAATCAGGTTCTCCTGCGTGGCGGTTGGCTTCAACCTACACTGCAGGTCTTGTATTCGGTGCAGAAGTGTATGTCGTCATTACCCATTGTCTTTATCAATTTGTCCAAGGATGCGGAGCGTCGCGAGCGCATGACGGCCCAGTTCGCACAAATGGGGCTGACGGCGTCGCGCTTGCCTGCCGTGTGGTGGGCGGATCTGTCCGAGGCCGAGCAAAAGGCCTTCTTTTGCGCGCCGCAAAGCCATGGCCGCTATTTCAAGCCCCTGAGCAACGGCGAGAAGGGCTGTTACGCCAGTCATCTGAGGTCATGGCAGCAGCTGCTGGGCAGCGATGCGCCGGCCATGGTGGTCTTTGAAGATGATGTGCGGCTGCTGCCGCAGCTGCCGCAGGCGCTGGCTGCGATAGAGGCACTTCCCGCAGATGGCAGCTGGGACATGATCAAGCTCTACGGGCGCGAGCCGGAAAAGATCGCCAACCAAGGCCCGCTGGTCGCGGGTGCCCTGCAGCTGATCTCCTATCAGCGGGTGCCCAGCTTTGCCGCCGGCTATGTCATCAGCCGCAGCGGCGCGCGCAAGATGCTGGAAACGCGCATGCCGTTCGACAGGCCGGTGGATGTGGATATCCGCTTCTGGTTTGAAAACGATTTGCGCGTTTACGGGGTCTATCCCTCGGTCATCGCCCTGGACGACACCAGCGAGATCAGCAGCATCTGGGCCCAGCAGGCGGCGCCTGCGAGTCGCCTGCAGAAATTGCGCAAGTTCAAGATGAAGCTGGCATTGAACTGGGGCAATCTGCGAGCCTCAAAACCCCAGGTAGCGGCGGTTCTCAGGCCTTGAGCAGGCCCTGATACTGGCTCCACATCTGCTCGCGCCCGTAGTGGGCGAGTGCATGCGCCCGCGCGGCCGAGCCCAGACGCTGGGCCAGGGCCGTATCCTGCAGCAGTCTTTGCAATGCATCGGCCATGGCGCCGGGATCGGATTGCGGCACACGCAGGCCGTTCACCTCGGGGCTCACGACTTCTCGGGCGCCTATGACATCGGAGACCACACAGGCACAGCCTGCGGCCATGCCCTCCACCAGGGCCAGAGGCATGCCTTCCCAATGCGTGGCCAGAACAAAGATCTGCGTTCTCGACAGCCGCTGGGGCAGATCCGAGACATTGCCGAGGAAGCGCACCTGCTGCTCAAGTCCGAGCTCGGCCACCAGTCGCTCGGCCTTGGTCCTGAGCGAGCTCTTGCCCGCGCCGGCCAGATAGAGTGTGGGCCTTAGGCCGCGTTGCCTGAGAGTGGCCATAGCCCTGATCAGCGTGTCGTGATCCTTCTGGCGGGCAAAGCGCGAGGCCATGTAAATCGCGGGTTCGCGCTCCAGCCATAGCGGGGGCATGGCCTCCTGGGGAAAGCGCGTCAGGTCGATGCCGTTGCAGATGGCAATGCATTTTTCGGCCGGGAAACCGCGCTCCACCAGGCTGGTCCTGACGCCTTCGGAGACGCCGATATGGGCCTTGGTGAAGGGCTCCAGCGCCAGGGCCTGGCGCAGACGACGCGGCGTGTAGCGCTCGCGCGAGTTGTGCTCCACATGAAAGATATGCGCCACACCCTCGGCTGCAGCAGCGCGCCTGCCCCAGATATGGTCGCTGAAGCCGTGGGCGAACACCGCATCGGGCCTGAAGCCGCGAATGATCTTGCGCAGCTCCCAGACAGTCAGTGCATGCAGCCAGTTGGAGACCACGATGACCTGCAGGCCTTGCTGGCGCAGGGCCTCGATCTTGTGCTCGTCCGTGCTGGGCTTGCGGCGCAGCACCAGCAGAACCTCATGGCCGGGCGTGCGCAGCGCGGCCAGGCTCAGGTCCACGGCGACCTGGGTGGCACCGGAGAAGCCTCCGGTAACAAAGTGAAGAATGCGCATGGCTCGCTATCGTGGCTCGCAAATGAAAAAAGCATCTGGTCGTCCGCTGGAGCGACCAGATGCCTTGGGGATCGAAGGAATCAATGTCCGCCGGCAAACACCTCACCGGCCTTGAGGCGGTAGGTCGTGCCGCAATAAGGGCATTTGGCGTCGCCGGTCTTGGCCACGTCCAGATAGACCTTGGGGTGGCTGTTCCACAGCTTCATGTCGGCCTTGGGGCTTGGGCAGAACACGCCACCTTGTGCGTTGAGGTCTTTGGCGGCCAGTTCGACGACGGCATTCGTGGTCATTTCTCGTATCTTTCGTGTTTTCAATAATGAAGCATGGCCGGAAATACTGGCGCAATTGAGGTCAGAAGCACCAATCAAGGGCCGTCCCGCAGCGACGGTGCTGTCCCCCGAGGGGGAAGCGGCAAAGCCGCCCAGGGGGAGGATTTATACCAAGGTCAGCCAGTGTGCGTACTTGGGATTGCGGCCGTTGACGATGTCAAAGTAGGCCGCCTGGATTTTCTCGGTGATCGGGCCGCGGCGGCCTTCGCCGATCTGCAGGCGGTCCACTTCGCGGATGGGCGTGACTTCTGCGGCGGTGCCGGTGAAGAACAGCTCGTCCGAGATGTAAAGCTCATCACGGGTGATGCGCTTTTGCACCACTTCCAGGCCCAGGTCCTTGCAGATGTGCAGCACGGTGTTGCGCGTGATGCCGTTGAGTGCGCCGGCGGATAGATCGGGTGTGTAGATCACGCCATCCTTGATCACAAAGATGTTCTCGCCCGATCCTTCGGAGACAAAGCCCGATGCGTCCAGCAGGATGGCCTCGTCGTAGCCGTCGTCCAGAGCCTCGGTATTGGCCAGGATGGAATTGGTGTAGTTGCTCACCGCCTTGGCCTGGCTCATGGTGATGTTCACATGGTGGCGGGTGTAGCTGGAAATCTTGGTGCGGATGCCGCGCTGCATGCCTTCCTCGCCCAGATAGGCGCCCCAGGCCCAGGCAGCCACCATCAGGTGGATGGTATTGCCCTTGGGCGAGACACCCAGCTTGCGGTCGCCGATCCAGGTCAGCGGGCGCAGATAGCAGGATTTGAGGCCGTTGGCCTTGACCACCTCGACCTGAGCCTGGTTGACCTGCTCCTGGCTGAATGGGATCTGCATGCGCAGGATCTTGGCGCTGTTGAACAGGCGCTTGGTGTGCTCTTCGAGGCGGAAGATGGCCGTGCCCTGTGCGGTTTCATAGGCGCGCACGCCTTCAAAGGCGCCGCAGCCATAGTGCAGCGTATGGGTCAGCACGTGGATCTTGGCATCGCGCCACTCCACCAGCTGACCATCCATCCAGATCTTGCCGTCGCGGTCGGACATCGAGGGAACAACAGGGCTCATAAAACCATCCTCTATGGGTTGTGTGTTCGGCGGGCGCTGCTGCCGGGTCGGCGGCAGCGCTTGTCTCCTGAAGCTGCCATTTTAGGGGGAGGTGGGCTCCGATGTCCGGTCTGTTGCTTGCGCATCAGCCGCCGCCGAGTCTTCCTTTTGCTCGGGACGCTGCAGCTCCCACTTCATGAGACGGCCGGCGACAAACTCGCAGGTCACATGGGACTGTGTGCCGTCGGTCCAGCGGTAGATCTCGGGGCTCTGGCCCTCTTCGGACAGACGCTGGCCCAGAGAACGGGTCATGGCCACCACATGGACCAGAGGGGCCTTGGGCTTGAGCTTGGCATTGAGCATCACGGCGCTGCCCACATAGCCGATAGGCCGGTCCGACGCCTTCTTCATGATGGACATCAGGCGAGTGAAGTGCAGCAGCACCCACATGATGATGCCGCCTGCCACGGCCGCCACGCCGGGCCAGCCCGCAGAGTTGTAGGCTGCGATCACCAGCACGATCAAGCCCAGGGGAACCAAAATATTGCGCAAATTCATGGGCTTATTGTCTTACGAGGGTATGGGTTTGAGTGTGCGGACAGTGCGTATGCCCGTACAGGCTGCTGTGACCAAGGGGTTTTCAAAAACAGTAGCTGCATGCGTATTTCAATCAACGATTTCAGATCATTTATTGGCTGATATCGATGACTGAAAGGCGCAAGCAGCTATCAAAGTACATCAGCCAATGCCGCGCACGATGTTGATGGCTTCATCAACGCGCTCCACGGCATGGATGGTCAGGCCGGCGATGGGCTTCTTTGGGGCATTGGCCTTGGGAACCACGGCGATAGTGAATCCCAACTTTGCTGCTTCCTTGAGACGCTCTTGACCGCGAGGGGCGGGGCGCACCTCGCCGGCCAGACCGACCTCGCCAAACGCGATAAAGCCCTTGGGCAACGACTTTCCACGTAGACTGGAAGTGATTGCCAACATCACCGCCAGGTCAGCTGCAGGCTCATTGATGCGCACGCCACCCACGGCATTGACGAAGACATCCTGGTCGGCGCAGGCCACGCCCGCATGGCGGTTGAGCACGGCCAGCAGCATGGCCAGCCGGTCGCGGTCTAGGCCGACCGAGAGGCGGCGCGCGGCAGGTCCGCCCTGGTCCACCAGGGCCTGGATTTCCACCAGCATGGGGCGTGTGCCCTCCAGCGTCACCAGCACGCAGCTGCCGGGCACGGGTTCGCTGTGCTGGCTCAGGAAGATGGCGCTGGGGTTGGTCACGCCCTTGAGACCTTTTTCCGTCATCGCGAAGACGCCGATCTCGTTGACGGCGCCAAAGCGGTTCTTGATGGCGCGCACCAGACGGAAGTTGCTGTGCGTGTCGCCTTCGAAGTAGAGCACCGTGTCCACCATGTGCTCGAGCACGCGTGGGCCGGCCAGCGCACCGTCCTTGGTCACATGGCCCACCAGAATGATGGTGATGCCCGTGGTCTTGGCCGCGCGCGTCAGATGGGCCGCGCATTCGCGTACCTGGGCCACGGATCCCGGTGCCGAGGAAAGCTGGTCCGAATACACGGTCTGAATCGAGTCGATCACCACCACGGCGGGCTGGGTGGCCTCCACGGTGGCGAGGATTTTCTCGAGCTGGATCTCGGCCAGCACATTGACCTGGCTGTTGTCCAACCCCAGCCGGCGCGAGCGCAGCGCCACCTGGGCGCCGCTTTCCTCGCCCGTCACATAGAGCGTGGGCAGGCCGATACGATGCAATGCATCCATGGCCTGTAAAAGAAGTGTGGACTTACCAATTCCAGGGTCTCCGCCAATCAGCACCACGCCGCCTTCGACCACGCCGCCGCCCAGCACGCGGTCCAGCTCCTCGATGCCGCTGGGCGTGCGCGCCACATCCTGGGCCTCGATGGCCGACAACGGGGTGACGGGCTGGGCATTGGCCAGACCTGCATAGCCCTGGGGCTGGCTCAGGCGGTTCTTGCCGCCCGAGGCGGAGTCGGCCACGGTCTCGACCAGGGTGTTCCAAGCGCCGCAGCCAGGGCATTTGCCCAGCCAGCGCGGGCTGGTGCCGCCACAGGCGTTGCAGGTGAAAGTGGTTTTCTCTTTGGCCATGGGCGGCAACTATACCGACTGGCATGGGCGGCAATTGCTGCTGCCCATGCGGAGCTGGCGACAAATCTCAGAGCCAGTAACCATAAAAAGCGCGTGTTTATATAACTGCTCCGCATGACAGGCCGATTTAGGCTACAATTGCGCCTATCGACACAGCGACTGCTGTTGAGAAACAAATTACCGCGCGATGGAGCAGTCTGGTAGCTCGTTGGGCTCATAACCCAAAGGTCGGAGGTTCAAATCCTTCTCGCGCAACCAAACAAAAAGCCTTCTGGAAACAGAAGGCTTTTTTCGTTGTGCTCGCGCTGAAAAAGGCACATCCCGACAAAGAGATGCCGAGCAAGAGCCGCCTCGCGGCCCCGGCGAAGCCGCCGACCCCTCTCTTAGCGCGAAGCGCGTAGAGAGGGGCGCCCGGCCAGGGGCGTCCCTCTCGGGAGAAGGCGCGCGTAGCGCCTCGAGGGGTTCTTATGGATACAGGCCGCGTGCCTCGCGGGCGTGGAGAATGCGCTTGCAGGCCACGATGAAGGTGGCGGTGCGCAGTGTCACCTTGTGCTCCTGGGCCACGGCCCAGACGCCGGCAAAGGCTTCCTGCATGATGCGCACCAGACGGGCGTTGATTTCGTCTTCGGTCCAGAAGAAGCTGGAGAAATCCTGCACCCACTCAAAGTAGCTCACGGTCACGCCGCCGGCATTCGCAATCACGTCGGGCAGAACCAGCACGCCTTTTTCGCTGAGGATGTCGTCGGCCTCGGGAGTGGTGGGGCCGTTGGCACCTTCGATCACGAGCTTGGCCTTGATCTGGCCGGCGTTTTCCTCGGTGATCTGGCCTTCCAGTGCCGCGGGGATCAGGATGTCGCAATCCACGCCCCAGAAGGCGGCTGCATCCATGGCTTCGCCACCGGCAAAGCCACCCACACCGCCGGTGTTGCCCACATGCTCCAGCAATGCCGTCACATCCAGGCCATTGGCGTTCTGAATGGTGCCCGTATGGTCCTGCACGGCCACAACCTTGGCTCCAGCATCGGCAAACAGTTTGCCCGCAGTGCCGCCCACATTGCCGAAGCCCTGCACGGCCACGCGTGCGCCATGCACATTCAGGCCGGTGAGCTTGGCGGCTTCCACGCCCACGGTGAACACGCCGCGGCCCGTGGCCTCGACGCGACCCAGCGATCCGCCCAGGTCCACGGGCTTGCCCGTGACCACGCCGGTGGCCGTGGCGCCCGTGTTCATGGAGTAGGTGTCCATCATCCAGGCCATGACCTGGCCGTTGGTGTTCACGTCAGGTGCCGGAATGTCCTTGGTGGGGCCGATCAGCAGACCGATTTCGCTGGTATAGCGGCGTGTCAGGCGCTCCAGCTCGGCCTTGGACAGCTTTCGCGGGTCGACACGGATGCCGCCCTTGGCGCCACCGTAGGGCACGTTCACGGCTGCATTCTTGATGCTCATCCAGGCCGATAGTGCCATCACTTCAGACAGCGTCACATCCTGGTGGAAGCGCACACCGCCCTTGCCGGGACCTCGGCTCAGGTTGTGCTGCACGCGGTAGCCCTCGAAGTGTGCGATACGGCCGTCGTCCATCTCGATGGGGACATCGACGATCAGGATGCGCTTGGGTCGCTTGAGCGTTTCAACCCAGCGGGCCAGCGAGCCCAGGTAGGGGGTGACACGGTCGACCTGTTGCAGATAAATGCCCCAGGGACCGAGATGATCGGAGTTGAGGTAGGAGGGCAGAGCATGCGCTGTGGACAGCGCTGAAGAGTCTTTGGCTTGCATGATGTAGGCCTGGTTGACTGAGTGGAGCAAGGTCGTTGTAAGCCCTTGCTGTCCGGGATTCACAGTGTGCGCGCGCCGGATTTTCCTGTCCAAGGCTTCTTGTTTGAGATGCTATGCATTTTGTGCATAACCATCTGAAAGCCGCTCTGGATGTGGGCCAAGCACTGAATTGGTGACATGGAGACAGGAAATTTGCCATCATTGCCGTCATGTCTGAAAACAATGATTGCAAAAGCGGCTGGTGCGGCCCGGCACCGTTTGCCAATACCCCGCCCATTGGGCTGGCTCCCGAGCTGCAGACGCAGGATGAGGTGCTGCCCGACTGGAAGACGTTGTGGCCCGAATTGCCCGAGGACAGCTATGCCACGGCCGATGCGCTGTGGTGGTCGCGCAAACTGGGCACGGCCCAGGCTCTGGGAGCCGACGTGGCAGCGCTGATGCGCGATGCCGCCGATGCCCGTGCCGTGCAAAGCGCGCTGGCGCGTACCTGGAACTGGTGGCCCGCCGATCGCGCGCCGCGCTACTGGAAGTCCGGCGGCCCGGGCCGCAACGCCGCGCTGCTGCATGTGCCGCTGCCCGAGGACGGCATTCGCCAGGGCGTGAATCCGGTGCCCGCGCCCGACACCGTCTTCAATCTGCGCTGTGCCGAGGCCGAGATCGCCCTGCGCATAGGCCTGGATGTGAGCGCCGATCAGGCGGCAACCCTCGATTACGACAGCGCGCTGGCGCTGGTTGACGCCGCCTGCGTGGCAGTGGAATGGGTGGATGTGCGCTGGCGCGACGGCCTCAAGGCCCCGGCCCTGGCCTTGCTGGCCGACGGCCAATGCCATGGCGGACTGGCGCTGGGCGAGTGGCAGAGTGCTTCCGTCATTGCCGGCCGCGACTGGGCCCGACAGCGGTGCACGGTGACCGTAAATGACGGCCCGCCACAGCGCTTTACCGGAACGCACAGCCTGGGCGATCCGGCCTGGCTGCTCGTGGACTGGCTGCAGCATGTGGCGCGCGAATACGGCAGCGTGCCTGCCGGCACCGTGGTGACGACGGGAACCTGGTGCGGCTGCATGCCGCTTCAAGCCGGCGATCGCTTCGAGATGGAGTTCGATGGCCTGGGCGCACTGGGCTGGCAGTTCTGATCTGTCCCGGTAGTTTTCAAAAACAGGAGCTGCTAGCGCCTTTTGATGAATGACTTCAGATGCTTTTTAATCTGAAAATCATTGAGAACAAACGCCAACAGCTCTCTTTTTGAGAGCTATATGCGAGCTCTGATGGCGGCGGGAGCTGTGTGCGTCACCGGACCTTGATGTGATCCAGCGCCGGTGCCCCGGGCGGATATTTGAGCTCCAAATTGCCCAGCACCTCGCGCAACACCGTGGCCACCATCAGATTGCGGTGGGTCTTGGAGTCGGCGGGCACGATGGTCCAGGGTGCCCAGGGCGTGTGCGTGGCGCCCAGCAGCTGGCCGTAAGCCTGCTGGTAGTCGTCCCACTGAGCGCGTACCTTGAGGTCGTTCTCGTCGAACTTCCAGTGCTTGCAGGGGTCGTCCAGCCGCTGCTGCAGCCGCTCGCGCTGTTCGTCCTTGCTGATGTGCAGCATGAACTTGACGATCACCGTGCCGGTCTCGCTGAGCATGCGCTCGAAGTCGTTGATCTGCGCATAGCGTTGGGTCTGCTGCTCGGGCGTGAGCCAGCCGTTGACCACGGGCACCAGCACATCCTCGTACTGACTGCGGTTGAAGAGCACGATCTCGCCCGCACCTGGCAACTGCTGGTGAATGCGCCATAGATAGTCATGCGCCTTCTCGGTTTCGGTGGGCGCCTTCCAGCCCACGGTGCGCACGCCCAGCGGCGACATGCGACCGAAGACTGCGCGCAGCGTGCCGTCCTTGCCCGCGGCATCCATGCCCTGCAGGATGACCAGCAGCTTGAAACGCCGGTCGGCATAGAAAATATTCTGCAGCCCGTCCAGTGCCTCGGCCAGCTGGTTCACGCTGTCCTTGTTATATTGCTTGCCCTTGTCGGAGGAGAAGGGCTTGGCGGACGGGTCGAACTTCTGCAACTCCACTGCGGGCCGAGGGTGTCCGGTGGTCAAACGACTGTCCCGTGGCTGGCCCGGTTGCCAGGGCTGCCATAGCTTGCGCAGCGCCTTGTCCTTGGTCTCGAAAGGATAGATCAAGGACAAGGCGGGTGCTTTTGCCGTGGGCGCAGCGGTCCGGCTCACGGTTTTGGCGGCAGGCTTTTTGCGCGACACAGGCCGGGAGGGCGATGGCTTGGCTGCCTTGGTGGCCTGTACCGATTCGCTGGTCGGAAACGGCAGGCGCTTGCGCGCTGGCTGGCGATCGGGTTCGGCCTGCGCGGCAGACGAGGTAGCGGGGGCGGCTTTGGCGGGCTGACGGGGCATGTATTGAAACTCCTGTGCAGTGCAAATTGATTCGCTATGGAATGACTAGCGGCTGGCGCTTGTACATTCTGCTCCTTAAGCTTTTTTGTCTTCAAGACCAGATGTTGGAGGCCAGCCCATGGAAGCTCAGCGCTCGCGCAGCAGTTGCACAAAGCGCCTGGCCGCCAGACCCTGGGCCCGCTCCTTGGACCAGACCCAGTCCACGAACAAGGTCGTGCCGTTGCTGATGTTGAGCACGGGAATTTCCATCAGCGCACCGCTGCCGATATGCGACTCCACCAGGCCCTTGGGCAGCCAGCCCCAGGCCAGACCTGCACTTATCAGCGAAAGCGCTGCCTGGTGGCTGTCCGTGCGCCAGAGCTGGCGCGCAAACACAAAGCGCGGGTCTGTCTGCTGCGGGTCGCGGCTGGCCACCAGTACCTGACGCGTGGCAGCCAGTTGTTCCACCGTGAGCTGTGGCCGTGTGGTGCGGCCCTGCTCATGCTCGGCCAGCGCCTGCTGCCAGAGCTCGAACTGCGGCGACATCACGGCCACCAGCGTCTCGCGGCCCATTTCCTGGAAACCCTCGCGCCCGTCAATGGCGGGCCGCTCGAACACCAGGGCCAGATGGGCGCGGCCGGCATGCAAAAGCTCCAGCGCATCTGCCTGGGGTGCTGCCAGCACCTCAATCGGCAGCGCAGGAAACTCGCGCACCAGCCGGTTCAGCGGTTCGCTCCAGTGCGTGGCCAGCAGTTCGGGGGCGATGGCCAGCGTCAGCCTTTCCTCCAGCCCGGCATGCAGCGCCTGAGCCTGCCAGTTCAGCAGCTGCAACTGCTCGGCCAGCAGGCGCGCCTGCGGCTCGAGCGCGCGGGCGGCGGCGCTGGGCACGGGCTCGCGTCCGCTGCGGTCAAACAGCTGCAGTTCCAGCTCTGCCTCCAACTGGGCAATGGCCATGCTGACGGCCGAGGGCACACGCCCCAGCTTGCGTGCAGCCGCCGAGAAAGAGCCGGCATCCAGCACGGCAAGAAACAGCGGAACCTGGTCGGCGCTAAAGGGCATGGTGTCGATCTGTCAGAAAAATTGAAAGGAACTGACTTTTATCTTCAATTTATAGAACATACACTGCAGCCCATGTCTCAACAAGCCTCAGCGATGGCATCCGCTTCTTCCTCTGCCGTTTCTCTCAAAAATACCGCCGCTTTTGCCACCCCCGCCAAGGCCAAGGGCCTTCAAGGTCCCAAACGTCGCATCCTCTATGTGGGTCTGTACGAAATCATTGCCATCATCGTCTCCAGCCTGATCTTCATGGCCATCGGCCAGAAGGCCAGCGATTCCGGCGTCATGGCCGTGGCTGCCTCGGTGATCGCGATCTGCTGGAATCTGAGCTTCAACCACCTGTTCGAGAAATGGGAATCGCGCCAGAGTGTCAAGGGCCGCTCCCTGATGCGCCGCGTGGTGCATGCCATCGGTTTCGAAGGCGGCATCGCCGCCATGCTGATCCCGCTGATGGCCTGGTGGTTCGGCATCTCGCTGTGGGAAGCTGCAGTGATGGAAGCCGGTCTGCTGGTGTTCTTCATGGTCTACACCTTTGCCTTCAACTGGGCGTTCGACCGCATCTTCGGCCTGCCGGCTTCGGCCCAGGCCGTGGCTGCATGATTTGAGCCGCACAAGCCTCTGACGCTTGCCCTGAAAGCGCAAGCAGCCATGAAAAAAGCGTGTTCCTGTCAAACAGGAACACGCTTTTTTTGGGGGGCTGATGTAGCGGTCAGCGAAGAATGCTGAGCATGGCCTGCAGCACAAAGGCGTTGATGATGTCGATGAAGAAGGCTCCGACCAGGGGCACGATCAGAAAGGCCTTGTGCGAAGGACCGTACTGGTTGGTGATGGCCTGCATATTGGCCACGGCCGTGGGCGTGGCCCCCATGCCGAAGCCGCAGTGGCCGGCGGCCAGCACGGCGGCGTCATAGTTCTTGCCCATGATGCGGAAGGTCACGAAGGCCGCATACAGCGTCATGACGATGGCTTGCGCGGCCAGAATGACCATCAGCGGGCCGGCCAGGTCGGTCAGCTCCCACAGCTTGAGCGACAGCAGCGCGATGGCCAGATACATGGACAGCGAGGCATTGCCGAAGACGTCGATGGCGCGGTCAAAGACCTTGAAGCCAAACATATAGTCCAGCACGTTGCGGATGATCACGCCTCCCCCCAGCGCCCAGACAAAGGTAGGCAGCTGGATGACCGTTCCCATGGTCAGGCCAGTCATGAATTCGGCAAAGGCCAGGCAGCCAGCGAAGAGGGCCAGTGTTTCCACTGCAGCATCGGCCGTGATCAGGCGCGGTGCCTTGTTGGGCGACTCGAAGTTGGCGACCTCGCTGCCTTCGCTGACCGTGGGCGCATCGGCGCGCAGCTGCTCGGACTCGGTCAGCGGCTGGGCCAACTGATGGCGCGTGATCAGTCGCTTGGCCAGCGGGCCGCCCACCAGGCCGCCGATGATCAGGCCGAAAGTGGCGCAGGCAATGCCCAGGGTGGTGGCTCCCGTGAGACCGTATTGGTTTTCCAGCACCGAGCCCCAGGCTCCGGCCGTACCGTGACCGCCCACCAGCGTGATGGAGCCCGCGACCAGGCCGATCAGCGGGTCCAGTCCCAGCACGGACGCCAGACTCACGCCCACGATGTTCTGCATGATGATGAAGACGGCAATCACGCCCAGGAAGAGGAACAGCGCAGAGCCGCCCTCACGCAGCTTCGCGAAGTTCGCACTCAGGCCGATGGACGAGAAGAACACCAGCATGAACGCCGACTGCAGACTGCCCTCGAAGCTCAGCGCCAGTCCCGTGGTCTGATGCAGCATGAAGATGATGGCCGCCACGACCAGGCCGCCGGAGACAGGCTCGGGAATATTGAAGTCGCGCAGAAAGCGGATATGTCTTGTCATGAGCTTGCCAAGCATGAGCACAAGCACGGCCATGATGAGGGTGTAGTACGCGCCGAAGGTCACGTTCATAGGATCTCCTGGGTGTTCCATGCGAGGGCTGAATGGCCTGCCCGGTCATGGCTGGCAATCGGCTGTGCACGGCTGAGCACATGGACCAGACATTTGCTGTCGATGGTGCCAAAGACTCAAAGATAGGGGCTGTAGGTGCTTGTCCACTCATGGCAGGCGGACCCGCCGGTGCCGGGCTGCCTGAGAGCAGGAAAGCGGTGTGCGCCATTCCTTGCGGATGCGCACCATGTCGGGAATATGCTTGAAATGAGATGGTTGCATTCGTGTTCTGCGAAATTACCTTTTGCCCTGCTCCTGTTTTTGGGGTGTGGAAAGTCGAATCTGCTATAGCCATTCGCATAGAGCTCTCCTGCACAGCCGCGGGGCAAAGCGCCTTGAAGCCCCGATTGCCCGCCCTCGCCGTAGAATGACGGGCTTCACCCCGAGGAGCGCTGCAGCCGGTCATCCCAGAGATGTTTGACCCGTCAGGCTCGGGGTCGCAGATCTGGTTGACGATCTGCTGGCACTCACAACGGCGCTCACCTGTTTTCGATTCTGTTTCTGGTTTTCACACAGGTGAGCTGATGTCCGCTGCTACCCCTTCCACTGCCATTCCTCCCATGCGCCTGTCCGGCCTGGAGCCCGTCTTCATCGGCGATGAGACGCTGTTCGTCAACGTGGGCGAGCGCACCAACGTCACCGGCTCCAAGGCCTTTGCGCGCCTGATCCTCAACGAGCAGTACGAAGAGGCTCTGGCCGTGGCGCGCCAGCAGGTGGAAAACGGCGCCCAGGTCATCGATGTGAACATGGACGAGGCCATGCTGGACAGCAAGGCCGCCATGGTGCGCTTTCTGAACCTGATTGCCTCCGAGCCCGATATCGCCAAGGTGCCGGTGATGGTGGACAGCTCCAAGTGGGACGTGATCGAGGCCGGCCTGCGCTGCCTGCAGGGCAAGGGCATCGTCAACTCGATCTCCATGAAGGAGGGCGTCGAGGAGTTCAAGAAGCACGCCAAGCTGGTCAAGCGCTATGGCGCTGCCGCCGTGGTGATGGCGTTTGACGAAAAAGGCCAGGCCGACACCTTTGCGCGCAAGATCGAGATCTGCGAACGCGCCTACCGCATTCTGGTCGACGAAGTGGGCTTCCCGCCCGAGGACATCATCTTCGACCCCAACATCTTTGCCGTGGCCACCGGCATCGAAGAGCACAACAACTACGGCGTCGATTTCATCGAGGCCGTACGCTGGATCAAGCAGAACCTGCCCGGTGCCAAGGTCTCGGGCGGCGTCTCCAATGTCTCGTTCTCGTTCCGTGGCAACGACCCCGTGCGCGAGGCCATCCACACGGTGTTCCTCTATCACGCGATTGCGGCGGGCATGGACATGGGCATCGTCAATGCCGGCATGGTCGGTGTGTACGATGACCTGGAGCCCCAGTTGCGCGAACGCGTGGAGGACGTGGTACTCAACCGCCGCCCCGATGCGGCCGAGCGCCTGCTCGAGATCGCCGACAGCGCCAAGGGCGCTGCCAAGGACGACAGCAAGAAGCTCGAGTGGCGCGGCACGCCGGAGGCACCGAAGACCGTGGGTGAGCGTCTGTCGCACGCTTTGGTGCACGGCATCACCGACTTCATCACCGAAGACACCGAAGAGGCCTACCAGCAGATCGTGGTGCAGGGCGGCGGTCGCCCGCTGCACGTGATCGAAGGCCCGCTGATGGACGGCATGAATATCGTCGGCGACCTGTTCGGCGCCGGCAAGATGTTCCTGCCCCAGGTGGTCAAGTCCGCACGCGTGATGAAGCAGGCCGTGGCCCACCTGGTGCCCTATATCGAGGAAGAGAAGCGCCAGCAGGAAGCGGCGGGCATGGACGTGACCAGCAAGGGCAAGATCGTCATCGCCACCGTCAAGGGCGATGTGCACGACATCGGCAAGAACATCGTCACCGTGGTCCTGCAGTGCAACAACTTCGAGGTCATCAACATGGGCGTGATGGTGCCCTGCCACGAGATCCTGGCGCGTGCCAAGGCCGAGGGCGCGGACATCATCGGCCTGTCGGGACTGATCACTCCCAGTCTCGAAGAGATGCAGTATGTGGCCGGCGAGATGGACAAGGACGACTACTTCCGCATCAAGAAGATTCCGCTGCTGATCGGCGGCGCGACCTGCTCGCGTGTGCATACGGCCGTGAAGATTGCCCCCAAGTACGACGGCCCCGTGGTCTATGTGCCCGATGCCTCGCGCTCGGTCAGCGTGGCGCAGAGCCTGCTGGGCGACGGCAAGCAGGCCTATCTGGACGAGCTGAGCGCCGACTACGACAAGGTGCGCACCCAGCATGCCAACAAGAAGAAGACGCCGCTGTGGACGCTGGAGCAGGCCAGAGCCAATGCTGCCGTGGTGGGCCATGCGCCTGTGGTGCCGCGCACCCTGGGCCGCCGCGTGTTCAAGAACTTCGACCTGGCCGAAATTGCCCAGTACATCGACTGGGGCCCGTTCTTCCAGACCTGGGATCTGGCGGGTCCCTACCCGGCCATCCTCGACGATGAGGTCGTGGGCGTGGAGGCGCGCAAGGTGCTGGCCGATGCCAAGCTCATGCTGCAGAAGATCATCGACGGCCGCTGGCTGCAGGCCAATGGCGTGATGGGCCTGTTCCCCGCCAATCGCGTGGGCGACGACATCGTGTTCTACACCGACGAATCGCGCAGCCAGGTGCTGACCACCTGGTACGGCATGCGCCAGCAGACCGAAAAGCAGGCCGTGGACGGCCCGGATGGCCGACCCGTGATGCGCCCCAGCCGCTGCCTGGCCGATTTTGTGGCCGCCAAGGAGTCGGGCATTGCCGACTATGCCGGCCTGTTTGCCGTGACCGCCGGCATCGGTGCCGAGAAGAAGGACAAGGAATTCGAAGCCGCGCTGGACGACTACAGCGGCATCATGTTCAAGGCCTTGGCCGACCGCCTGGCCGAAGCCTTTGCCGAATGCCTGCACCAGCGCGTGCGCAAGGATCTCTGGGGCTATGCCGAAGACGAGAACCTGAGCAACGAGGAGCTCATCAAGGAAGCCTACAAGGGCATTCGCCCCGCGCCCGGCTACCCTGCCTGCCCCGATCACACGGCCAAGATCGACCTGTTCAAGGCGCTGCAGGCCGATGAGATCGGCATGACGCTGACCGAGAGCCTGGCCATGAACCCCGCATCCAGCGTGAGCGGCTTCTACATCGGCAACCCCGAGGCCAGCTACTTCAACGTGGGCCAGATCGGCGAAGACCAGCTCGCCGACATGGCCCAGCGACGTGGCATGGATGTCGAGGAGCTGCGCCGCTATCTGGCGCCGAATCTGGGCTGAACCAGCTTCGAGATCGCACTTCGCAAATGAGAAAAGCCAGGGTCGACCCTGGCTTTTCGCTTGGGGCGCGGTGCTCAGAGGCGTTGCTTGAGCACGGGGGCGAGCGTGGCACGCAGTCGGTCGCCGGGCTCTTCGTTCTCGGTCGCACGGATTTCCAGCGAGCGTTCCACCATGCCTATATGTTCCAGCAGCAGCGCCTTGGCACCCTCGGTGTCGCCGCGTTCCAGGGCGGCCACGATGCGTTCGTGCTCGGCGCAGGACTGGCTGGCGCTGTGCGTGGATTGGTAGAGCGTGGCAGCCAGGGTGGTGCGTGCCGTCAGATCGCGCAGCGTGTCGGCCAGCAGCCTGTGACCCATCTGTTCGGCCAGGCAGACATGGAAATCCGCAAGCAGAAAGGCACGCGTGGCGCTGTCCGCCCCGGCGATGGCTTTCTGCTCCTGGGCGATATGGCGGCGCAGTCTGGTGATGACGCGCTGCAGCGGCTTGCCGGCTTCCTGCAATATGCCGGTCTCGATGATCCGCCGTGCAGAGAATGCATCCATGGCCTCGGCGGCCGATGGCTGTACCACGTACCAGCCCCTGCGGGCCTGGACCTGGACAAAGCCGCGAGCCTGCAGCTGCATCAGCGCTTCGCGCACCACGGTGCGGCTGACGTCGAAATTGTTGGCAAGCTCCTGCTCTCCCAGCCGCTCCCCGGGTGCCAGTTTCTGGGCCAGGATGGCTTCGACGACGCGTTCCGCGATGTGCTGTGGAGAGGCAGGAGTCATTGCTGGCTTTAATGGCTGGACTGAGGGATGGGGACTACGACAGGCGGCACGATAGCAGATGCATGGTCTTCTTCTTCGGTCAGTGGCTCGGCCTTGCCGTCAAGTACCGCATGGGCACGTTCGCGGTCGATGTCGCCCTCCCAGGCTGCAATCGCCACAGTGGCCACACAGTTGCCGATCAGATTGCCCAGGGCGCGTGCAATGCCCATGAACCAGTCCACCGACAGCACCAGCACCAGGCCGATCGCAGGGATGGCGGGAATGGCATGCAGGGTGGCTGCCAGCACCACGATGGCCGAGCCCGGTACGCCGTGTGCGCCCTTGGAGGTCACCAGCGCGATGGCCAGAATGGTCAGCAGGTCGGACATGCTGATCGGGGTGTTGGTGGCCTGGGCGATGAAGACCGCAGCCAGTGTGATGTAGATGGAAAACGCGTCCAGGTTGAACGAGTAGCCGGTGGGAATCACCAGGCCCACGGTGGAGTCGCGCACACCCATGTTGCGCAGCTTGGCCATGATCTGGGGCAGCACGCTGTCGGAAGAGGTGGTCGCGAAGACGATGGTCAGCTCCTCGCGCAGATAGCGCAGCAGCTTGATCAGGCTGAAGCCCGACAGGCGCATCACCAGACCCAGCACCACGAACACGAAGATCAGCACCGAGACGTAGAACAGCGCCACCAGCATGCCCAGCTGCTTGAGCGAGCCTATGCCGTACTGGCCCACGGTGAAGGCGATGGCGCCCAGCACGCCCAGCGGTGCCAGCTTGATGATGATGCCCATGACCTTGAACAGAGCCATGGACAAGGCGTCCACCAGCGCGGAGACGGGCTTGCCGCGTTCTCCCAGCATGGTCAGCGCGCAGCCGAACAGCACGGCGAACAGCAGTACCTGCAGCACGTCGCCCTTGGCGAAGGCTTCCACCACGGTGGTGGGAATGAGCTTCATCAGGAAATCCACCGTGCCGCCGCTGGTCAGCTTGTCGGCATTGCTGGCATAGGCCGCCATGGCCGAGGCATCGAGCTTGCTGGTGTCCACGTTCATGCCCACGCCGGGCTCGAAGACAAAGGCCAGCACCAGGCCCATACCCAGGGCGATGGTGGTCAGAACCTCGAAATAGATCAGGGCCTTGACGCCCACGCGGCCTACGCGCTTGAGGTCGCCTGCACCGGCAATGCCGTGCACGACCACGCAGAACACCAATATGGGGATGATCATCTTGATGAGCTTGATGAAGCCATCGCCCAGGGGTTTGAGTTTCACGGCCCATTCAGGGGCCAGTAGTCCGGCGAGCACACCCAGTATGAGTGCGATCACCACCTGTCCGAACAGTGATCTGACAAAGCGGCGCATAGTCGTCTTTCGCAAGTTGTGGAATCTTGTATGCAAGTTGTCTGCAACTTGCATACAAGAATGTAGGCAAGCGAAAGGCGTGCCAGCAGAGGGTATTCCTGCAGATTTGTGTAAATTAGGGGAGGATCAGCCCTGACTTTCACGTATGAAATAAAAGGGCGTTCCGCCTTGGTGCGAGAGGGGGCGCCAGTGTGCACGCGCGTGGTGCGCGGGCTTTGGGCATGCCCAAAGCCAGGGCATGGCGCTTACAGCAGCGGGCTCAGGGCGCCCAGCAGGTTGTCCCAGATGCGCTTCCACCAGGGAGCCGAATGCACCTGTGCCAGCGTCACCACATCGGATTCGTGCAGATAGCTCTGTTGCCGATGACGGATGGCCTCGGTGATGGCTTCGTCGTGCAGCAATACATTGTTTTCAAAGTTCAGGTCAAAGCTGCGCAGATCGAGATTCGTGGAGCCGATCAGGCTGACCGATCCGTCCAGACACAGGGTCTTGGCATGCAGCAGGCCGGGGCGGAATTCGTGGATATGGACCCCGGCGCTCAGCAGCCGCCAGTAATGGCTGCGGCTGACGGCACCGACTATCCATGAGTCATTGCGGGCGGGCAGGATCAGTGTGACCTGCACCTGGCGCAGCGCGGCGGCGCACAAGGCATCTAGCACCGTGCTGTCGGGCACGAAGTAGGGGGTGGAGATCACGACCTCGCGCTGCGCACAGGCCAGCAGGCTGGCAACCAGCTGGGGTGTAGAGCGTGCTCTTTCCGTCGGCCCTTCGGCAATCGCAACGGCATGGAAGCCGTCGTCAGCGGCAGCGCCGGCCTCGGGGGTCGGTGGTGCAAGGCACGCATCAGACTGCGCCCAGTCGCTGGCAAAAGCCTGCTGCATCTGCATGACCACCGGACCCTGCAGGCGCAGCATGATGTCCACCCAGGGGGCATAGCGAGCCTTGATGCGAAAGCCTTCGTCGGCGCAGTTCTGGCTGCCGCAATAGTTGATCCTGCCGTCTATGAGCGTGATCTTGCGGTGGTTGCGCAGGTCGATGCGGCTGGTCAGCATGACTTTGAGCAGATTGCTGATGGGCAGGGCAATCGCCAGGTGCACGCCGGCCTGCCGCATCTGCTGCCACAGTGGCGAGCGCGTCAGTGCGCGCGAGCCCAGACCGTCGACCATGGCCCGGCAGGTCACGCCGCGCTGCGCGGCACGCATCAGGGCATGGGCCACATCGGTGCCGGTGCTGTCGTCCAGCCAGATGTAGTACAGCACATTGATCTCGTGGCGCGCGGCATCCATGTCGGCCAGCATCTGCGCACGGGCATGCGCGCCATCGCGCATGAGCTCGGCCCTGTGGCCGGGCAGCGGTACAAAGCCGTTGATGGACGAGGCATAGCGGAAGGCCGGCAGCCATTGATCGGGAATGGCGGGTCGTGCCTGCGACATGGGGCCGGGTGCGGACGCAAGGGCGCTGCCCCGGGTCTGACAGAACTCGCGCACATTGAGCCTTCTGCGGCCAGGTACACGGCCCAGGGCCACTTCCCCAAACAGGTAGTACAGCAGGCAGCTCACATAGGGCAGCAGCACGATGACCATGAGCCAGGCCAGCCGCACATCGGGCCGCATGTCTCTGCGCAGCAGAATGCGCAGGCCGAAGCCGGCAATCAGCAATACATGAAGAGTCAGCAGCAGCCAGGTCATGAATCAGTGCAGCAACGATGGACCTTGTCGAGCATAACGGGCTCAGGCCTGAGCACAAGCTGCCCGTCGTGGTTCTCATGAAACAGGCGCAAAGACCTTGATGGATCAACGCATGCTGCTATCCATCATGAAGCATCGACAGATCGGCATGGCACTGGCATGGAACCTGCTTCCTTTTTTCGTCAAAGCAAACAAGCAGGGGGGAGTGCATGGAAATGGTGCCATTGACTGCCATCGACAAGGCAGATACCGGTTGGGTCATGGTCGCGTCGGCGCTGGTCTTGCTGATGACCTTGCCGGGCATTGCCCTGTTCTATGCGGGGCTGGTGCGGCGCAAGAATGTGGTCAACACCATGGTGGCCGTGTTTGCGGTGGCCTGCGTGGTCACCCTGACCTGGTTCGGCCTGGGCTACTCGCTTGCGTTCACCGCCGAGTCTGCCTGGCTTGGCAATCTGGGACGAGCCTGGTTTGCCTCGCTGCACTTCGATGGCCGGCGCAGCGTGATCTCGGTCAGCCATCTGGCACCGCATCTGCCCGAGGCGGCCTATGCCCTGTTCCAGGCCGCATTCGCCATCATCACCACCTCGCTGATCGTGGGGGCCGTGGTAGAGCGCATGCGCTTTGCGGCCCTGCTGGTGTTTGCCGCGCTGTGGAGCGTGGTGGTCTATGCGCCGGTGGCCCACTGGGTGTGGGAGAGCGGGGGCTGGCTGAACCAGCTTGGCGCACTGGACTTTGCCGGCGGCGCCGTGGTGCATGTGAATGCGGGCGTGGCGGCACTGGTCTGTGCCTTCATGATGGGGCGCAGGCGCGGCTACGGAACCGAGCCATTCGAGCCGCACAGCCTGGGCTGGACGGCCATGGGCACGGCGCTGCTGCTGTTCGGCTGGTTCGGCTTCAACGCGGGATCGGCCCTGTCTGCCGATGGGCGTGCAGCGCTGGCCTTTGTGGTCACTCTCGTGGCGGCAGCGGCTGCCGGTCTGGCATGGATGGTGGTGGAATGGCTGGTTCGCGGTGCTCCGACCTTGTTGGGCCTGCTCTCGGGCATGGTGGGCGGACTGGTGGCCATCACACCGGCTGCCGGCTTTGTACAGGTGGGCAGTGCGGTGTGGATAGGCTTGATTGCGGGCGCAGTCTGTTTCTGGGGCGCAACCTGGCTCAAGCGCCGTCTCGGGGCCGACGACTCGCTCGATGTGTTCGGCGTGCATGGCGTGGGCGGCATTGTGGGCTCCATCCTCACGGCGGTGTTTGCCGACCCCCTGATTGCGGGCACAGGCGCCACGGTGGTGAACCAGTTGATTGCCGTGGCAGCGGTGGCTG
Source organism: Comamonas sp. wu1-DMT (assembly GCF_040187805.1). Taxonomy (NCBI): domain Bacteria; kingdom Pseudomonadati; phylum Pseudomonadota; class Betaproteobacteria; order Burkholderiales; family Comamonadaceae; genus Comamonas; species Comamonas sp. wu1-DMT. The sequence continues at coordinate 134,009 of NZ_JBANEM010000006.1, read as the reverse complement.
CCTACAGCGGCGCAGCCACGGCCGGGGTGCTGGTGCTGATCCGTCTGCTGATGCCTTTGCGTGTGGATGCCGTGCAGGAAATGGAGGGCCTGGATATCAGTCTGCATCTGGAGCGTCAGCACTAGTGATCCATCAAAGACAGGAGCGGTGTATGGAGGACAGCGATCGAGTGGCGGTGGCCGCACATCTGCATGTGGTGCTGCGGCGCAAGACGGGCCGGGTGACCGATACCGAATGGATGGCCTGCAACCAGGCCTATGCACAGGCCATGGTGGCTTTTGCGCTGGAGCATGCGCGAGAGCAACAGGACGAGGAGCTGGCGCGCCTGGCCCGGCGTCTGCAGGGCAGCTGGAGCGGCGACAAGCCCCGGCATGCAGCGCCTGCCGAGACTGCGCAGAGCGACAGCTCGGTCACCACCAAGGCCGCCGAGATACTGCGCACCTCGGCACGCTATATCGGCGGGCTGCGCTGAGGCACAAGCAGGACCTGAGGCCGGGACGGCACCGGCGCTCAGGCCGATGCCGGCAACGAGCCCGGTCTATTGCTTTTTCAGCTCGGCGATATAGGCTTCGCGAGCCTTGACGCCAGCAGCAGTGAAATCGGTGAATACGCCGTCAATGCCCAGGCGGTAGTAAGCGAGGTATTCCTGTGCAGGGTCACCCTTGAAGATGCCAGCCAGGCGGCTGGCCTCGCTGCGGAAGGTAAAGCTGTGCACCACCAGTCCTGCCTTGTGCGCATTGGCGATCAGGCCCGTGTCTTTCAAGGTGTTCACATCCTTGAGGCCTGCTCCGTCCTTGTAGGGAACGACGGAATGGGCCAGCACCTGGGGTTTCCAGGGGCCGATGCCGTCGGCATAGGTCTTGATCTCGGCCAGGCCTGCCGGCGTCTGCATGACCGCGAAGGTGCGCGCATCGCCTGCCAGCGTCCAGCTGTAGGGGCGGCCGCTGATGAAGGTCCATTCGTCGCTGGTGATGTAGCCGACCGAGCCGTCCCTGAAGTTGTAGTCATTGCCATCGATCAGCTGCACGCCCTTGGCCTTCATGCCCGCCTTGCGCAGATACTTCAGGCTGTCAGGATCGAAGCTCTGGATGTAGATGGGTGCATCCTTGCGGTTGAGCTGGTTCTTCTCGAGCAGCTCCATCACGGCATCCTCGAACGGATGCTCGCCCGTGCCGCAGCTGTTGGCGATGGCCTGCTGGTTGTTCCAGTAAGGGTTCTTGGTCTCGGCGTAGACGGCAATCGTGCGGCCTGCCGCCTTGCCCTTGGCGAGCGCGATATCGATCACATCCTGTGCGCTGATCAGCGGCAGCTTGCCATTCCATTCCGTGGGGCGGTCGGCACGGTTGTCCAGTATGGTGCCGCCCAGCAGCGTGCGCAGCTCATGCAGGCTGAAGTCGGAGATGGACCAGTCGCCGGTGTGGTCCTCGCCATCGACGACCAGGGCCTGAAGCACGGATTTCTGGTTGTTGGGATCGATACGGTCGCTTAGATAGCGGGCCGGCCCGTTGTCGGGTGTCGCGGGGTATTTCACATCGACCCATACCCCGGGCGTGGTGCGCTTGCGCGCGGCCACATAGGAATTGCTCTTGGCAACGTCGGCGATGTTGGTGCTGTCGCTGAGCCAGGCGTTGTGGCGTGCCACCAGCTGGCAGTCGCGCGTCATGTGCATGTCGAGCTCGATCATGTCGGCGCCCGCATCAATGGCTTTTTCATAGGCCATCTGGGTCTGCTCGGGGTACAGACCCGAGTAGCCGCGGTGGGCGATGACCTGGGGCTGCTTGCCGTCCAGCGTCAGAAACTGCGGCGCAGGCGCTGGTGTCGGGCCGTCTCCGCCGCCACAGGCGCTCAGGGCAAAGGCTGCTAGCAAGGTCAGAGCAAAGACGGGGTGGCGGGTATGGGACATGGGTTCAGGCATGGATGGAGATCGCCTCATGCTTGCGCTTGTTGATGACGGTTGTGTGACCGTGCCCTCGGAGCATGTCACGCTCCGAAGCACAAGGCTGCCGGGGCGGCAGCCTTGTGCGGGGTGCGGCAGTTACAGTCCCAGCTTCCTGGCTACGTAATCGGCATCCTTGTCGCCGCGACCCGAGAGGTTGACCAGAATATGCTGGTCCTTGCCGAGCCCCGGCGCTTCGCGCATGGCCCAGGCCACGGCGTGCGCACTTTCCAGCGCCGGGATGATGCCCTCCACACGCGACAGCGTCATGAAGGCATTCAGGCATTCCTTGTCGTCCACGGACTGGTAGTCCACGCGGCCTATATCCTTGAGATAGCTGTGCTGCGGGCCCACGCCGGGGTAGTCCAGGCCCGAGGCAATGCTGTGCACGGCGGCCGGCGTGCCGTCGGCGTTCTCCAGCACATAGCACTTCATGCCGTGAATCTCGCCGGGCTTGCCAACCGACAGCGTGGCGGCATGGCGGCCGGGCTTGTCCACGCCCTCGCCGGCAGGTTCCACGCCCACCAGATGCACGGACTCGTCACCCAGAAAGGCCGTGAAGATGCCCATGGCATTGCTGCCCCCGCCCACGCAGGCGGCCACATGGTCGGGCAGCTTGCCGTGCCGGGTCTGGAACTGTTCGCGTGCCTCACGACCGACGATGGACTGGAAGTCCCGCACCATCATGGGAAAGGGGTGGGGGCCGACCACCGAGCCAATCGCGTAAATGGTGTTGACGGGGTCCTGCAGATAGACCTCGAAGGCGCTGTCCACTGCCTCCTTCAGCGTGGCCGCGCCACGCGTGACTGGCACCAGATTGCAGCCCAGGATGCGCATCTTGGTGACGTTGGGGTGCTCCTTCTCGATATCCACCTGGCCCATGTGAATCTCGCAGGGAATGCCCACCAGCGCACAGGCCGTGGCCAGGGCCACGCCATGCTGGCCGGCACCGGTCTCGGCAATGACTTTTTTCTTGCCCATGAATTTGGCCAGCAGTGCCTCGCCCAGGCAGTGGTTGATCTTGTGAGCCCCCGTGTGATTCAGATCCTCACGCTTGAGATGGATCTGCGCGCCGCCCAGTTGATCGGACAGGCGCCTGGCGTGAAAGATGGGGCTGGGCCGGCCCACATAGTCGGCAAACAGCGCGGCCAGCTCGTCCTGGAAGTCCTGGCGTTTGACGATCTCCTCGTAGGCCGCGGCAATCTCGTCCATGCATCGCTTGAGCTCTGGCGGCACGAGCTGGCCGCCGTAGGGGCCGAAGAAGCCTTGCGCATCGGGCATGGCCTGGGGGTTCTGGGTCATGGCTTGTCTCCTTGGTGTGTGGTGCAGCAAAGCTGCATTCATAGCACACGGCGGGCTCAAGTCGCTTGCAGGCAAGTCCGGATGGAATCAGCACAGAAATGAACGCAGCCCTCAAGATGAAAGCGCTGACAGCTATTGTTTTGATATTGGCAGGCAACCTGCTCCTGCTCTGAAACACAATAGCGACATGAAAGCCAGCTCAGCCCGCGATATTGTCTTTGCCCATGCCCTGGAAACCGCAGCTCCGCACGAGGCGCTGCCCACGACCGAACGCTGCACTGCCATCACGCAGGAGTGCCTGCATGCCCAGGGCAAGGCCAAGGGCGGCGGCCGTGCCGCGTTCGAGAGTTTTCTGCAGGAGCGGGCACAACGCGTGATTGCTGCAGCGCAGCTGCCTGCCGACATACGCGCCGTGGCCCGGCAGCGCGCCGGTATTTCACGCTGGTTGGTGCTGGCCGTGATGACAGCGGCATTTGCGCTGGGCTTTGCGGGTCATGCGATCACGGACCCGCATCGTGTGGATCTGCTCTCCGCCTCCTTGATCGGTATCGTGCTGTGGAATCTGCTGGTCTATGTGCTGTTGCTGCTCTCCTGGCTGCGCAGTCTTGTTCGGCGCAGGCAAACAGTGATTGCACCGCTGGAGCCTGAGCCGGGTCAGGGCGCTGCGCCGCAGCGGCTCGTGGCTGCACCCGGTGGCTGGCTGCAAAAGCTGCAGACGAAAAGGTGGAGTGTTTCGCGCGGCACCGGGCTGCGCAAGATGGCGCTGAACTTCGAGCGCAACTGGTGGCAGGTCAACCAGAGACCGCGCCATGCGCAATGGCTTGTGTGTCTGCATCTGGGTGCGGCAATGCTGGCACTGGGTGCGCTGGCATCACTATGGCTCACCGGCCTTACCAAGGCTTATCAAGTGGGGTGGGAGAGCACTTTCCTCTCGCCTTCTGCCGTGCAGACCTGTCTGAACATGCTGTTTGCGCCGGTGCAGCATCTGCTGGGCCAAGCACCGTGGAGTCTGGCGCAGATCCAGGCACTGCAGGGCTGGTCGGCCGGTGATGCCGCAGATGCGGGGCCGCGCTGGGTGCAGCTCTACAGCTGGTTGCTGGGATTGATGGTGGTGGCGCCGCGTCTGCTGCTGGCGCTGTGGCAGGGTGCCAGGGTCTGGTGGTTGAGCCAGCATCTGACATTGCCGCTGCAGCAGCCCTATTTCCAGAAGCTGCAGCGTGACTGGGCGGGGCGTGCAACGGCGCTGCTGGTGCAGCCCTACAGCCTGGACATCACGCCCGAGCGCGAAGCCGCCCTGCGCAGCCATGTGGCGCAGAGCTACGGCGCTGGTGCGCAGCTTGCGTTGCTGCCGGTGCTGGCCTATGGATCGCCCTTGCCGGACGCTTCGGCTGTTGACGCACAGCAGGTGCTGTTGCTCAATCTGGCTGCCACGCCCGAGGCGGAAATTCATGGCGTGCTGCTGGCGCAGGTATTGAACCGCTGGGGCGCGCATACCGATGTGTGGCTATGGGCGGCGGACTTTCGTGCGCGCAACAGCGGTGCCCCGGCGCGAGTGCAGGAGCGCGAGCAGCTGTGGCGGGAATTTGTGCGCGGCGCGGGCCTGAACGCGACCCTGGTGCCAGGCGCAGGAGTGTGATGATGAGTGAGAGCAACGAGCTGGTTCCGATTGACAGCAGCATTCAGTGGTGTCTTTTGTCGCACACCAATATCGGCAAGACCACGCTGACCCGTACGCTGGTGGCCGACGATGTCGGCGAGATTGACGATGCCGCACATGTGACCACTCAGTCACAGCGCTATCTGCTTCAGAAAACGCAGCAGGGCGATGAGCTGTGGCTTTGGGATACACCGGGCTTCGGCGACTCGGTGCGGCTTTATGAACGCCTGCGGCAGCAGGGCAATCCGCTGGGCTGGTTTCTCAGCAATGTCTGGGATCGCTGGCGCGACAGGCCTTTCTATCTGAGTCAGCGTGCCTTGCTCGCTGCGCGCGATCATGCGGATGTGATGCTCTACCTCGTCAACGCGGCTGAAGACCCGGCCGATGCAGGCTACTGGAGCGCCGAGATGAACATTCTGGCCTGGATGAACAAGCCGGTCATCGTGCTTCTCAACCAGATTGGCAGCGACACCACGGCAGAGCAGACACAGGAAGATTTGCGGCGCTGGCAGCAGGCGACGCAGAGCTTTCAAAGCGTGGTGCGCGATGTGCTGGTGCTGGATGCCTTCACGCGCAGCTGGTGGCATGAGCGCAAGATGATGCAAAGCATTGCGCCTTTGTTGCCTCAGTCCAAACAGTCTGCCTATCAGCGCCTGCTGGCACAGCGAGCTTTGCTGCAGCAGCAGCGCGAGCAGGCGAGCCTGGGGGTCATGGCAGATCAGCTGATAGCTGCGGCAGGTCTGCATGAAAAGCTTGATCCCGAGCAAGGCAAACTGCTGGCGCGAGCCTGGCAAAGCCTGAGCCAGCTCACCTCCAAATTGGGTAAATCGGCAGAGGGTGAAGAGCGGCTCGGAGCCCAGGCCAAGGCAGCCGTTCAGCGGCTGATGCAGGCTTTGCGTCAGGCCGATGTGCAGGCCACCCAGCGCTTGCTCGAGATTCATGGACTCGACGGTCAGGCGGCCAGTCAGATACAGGAGCAATTGCGCAGCCAGCTTCAGATCACCACGCCGGTCGATGCGCAGGCAGCCAGCTTGTGGGGGGGCGTTGACTGCCGGCGCAGCCACAGGACTGGGGGCCGATCTGATGGCAGGAGGTTTGACGCTGGGTGCCGGGGCCCTGGTGGGGGCGCTGCTGGGGGCCATCACCTTTGGGGGCGCTGCTTGGGGAGCGAACAAGATGTTCAACCAGGAGCAGCAGAGCTTTCAACTCTCGACCGACTATCTGAACGCAGCAGCGGGTCAGGTATTGCTCAAGTACCTGCTGATCTCGCATTTCGGCCGTGGTCGCGGTCGCTACACCAGCCCTGCGGCGCCCAGTCAATGGAGTGAGCTGGCCCAAGGCACGGTGCAGACGCATGCCGCGCAATGGGCCGCACTTTGGGCGCAGCTGCGCGAAGCACATGCCGCAGGAGCGGCTACCGATGCGCAGAGAGTCGCCATGATGGAGCTGCTCTCGCAAAGCCTGCAGCAGATCATGGCCGACCTCTATCCGGGGCTGAATGCAGAGTGCGGTGTCAGAGACGGGGAAAGCGCACGGTAAAAAGCGCGCCGCCACGCTCGGAGACGCCCGTGCTGACGGTGCCGCCCTGCGAGGTCACCAGAGCCTTGACGATGGACAGGCCCAGGCCAGAGCCTTCCCTGCGGCGCTTTCCTGGGGCCTGGGCAAAGCGCTGGAACGGATGGGCCTGAACTTCGTCAGCAAGGCCGGGCCCCGCATCGCCTACTTCCAGGATCACCCATGACTGGTTCTGGTGGTCGGAGCTCGCATGCACCCGGATGCTCAGCCAGTGGCCGCTGCTGGCATGGCGCAGCACGTTGCTGATGAGGTTGGTGGTGATCTGGCGCAAGCGATCGGTGTCGGCCTTGATGTCGGTGCTGCCATCGCCGTCCTGCATGGGCAGATCCAGTGACAGGGCCATGTCCAGCTTCTGCAGCTGCGGGTGCAAGTCCTCGACGACATCACCGACCAGTGCGGCGAGGTCTATGCGTTCCTTGCGCAGAGACAGCTGTCCGGCGTCGGCCATGGACAGGGTGTGCAGATCGCCGACCAGCCGTCCCAGATGCTCGACCTGGGCCAGCAGCGTCTTCATCTCGGCCTGGCTGGAGTCGATGACGCCGTCGCAGATCGCATGCAGTCTTGCCTGCAGCACCGTCAATGGGGTGCGTAGCTCGTGGGAGATGGAGGCGGCCGTGGCCAGACGCTCTGCTTCCAGCGTCTCCAGCGAATCAACCATGCCGTTGAAGGCATCGATCATCTCGGCCATCTCGCCATGGGCATTGCCCTTGACGGCTCTGGAGGCCAGATCGCCACGCTCCACGCGCGCAGCCACTTCCACCATGGAGGCCAGCGGACTGGTGATGCGTCGCGAAATCCAGAAGCCCACGGCCATGCCGAAAGGCAGGCTGACAGCCAGGCCGATGACCAGCGACCATTTCTCGCCAAACAGGCGGTCGCCTTCCCAGTACTCGGAGTAGATCTGCAGGGCTCTGGGGCTGTCCTCCAGATCCTGGGACTTCAACGCCTCCAGCTCGGTTCTGACGGGACTTGGCAGGTGGCGGTAGAACTCGCGGTACTGCAGCTCGGAAAACGCCAGCACGCCAATGGCCAGGGAGGCAATGGCCAGCAGCACGGCCGCCGTGATCCACAGACCAAAGCGGACCCAGATGCGGTTCAGTCCCAGGGCCATAGACGATAGCCAATACCGCGCACGGTCTCGATCAGCCCGTCCTGGCCGGCCAGTTGCAGCTTGCGGCGCAGTTTGGATAGGTGGGAGTCGATCACCCGCTCCAGCGCATCGCTTTCCGGCAGGCAGTTCTCAATCAGGTAGGCACGTGAAAAGCAGCGGCGTGGCTGGGCCGCCAGGCAGGCCAGCAGACGGAATTCCGTGAGCGTCAGCGCCAGAGGCACGGCCTGGCCCGCATCGTCATAGACGGCTGCACTATGGGCTTCCACGTCGATCTCTATGGGGCCGACGCGTATGGGCGCGGCCACCGGCGCAGGCTTGGCCTGGGTGCGGCGCAGCACGGCACGCACCCGGGCCACCACCTCGGGAGGGTTGAAAGGCTTGACCACATAGTCGTCCGCCCCAAGGCGCAGTGCCAGCAGCTTGTCCACATCGTCTGCCAGGGCCGTCACCATGATGACGGGGACATCGCTGTCATTGCGAATCATGCGCAGCACATCCACTCCATCGACCTTGGGCAGATGAATGTCTAGCAGCACCAGGTCCGGGCGCAGCTGGCGAAAGCTCTGCAGGGCTTCCTCGCCGTCTTGCGCCATGCGAATGCGCAGGCCGTCGCGTTCCAGATAGGCGCTGAGAACGCCGGCAATTCCGGGTTCGTCTTCGACTACAAGCACCATGGGCGTGGAAGCGGGTTGCGTAAAAGTAGTCATGGTTTTGTGTGCAGCAAAGTCATGCATCTGCTGGACTCCCTGAAACTTGTTATCTGCACATTATGTGCGTTGCCGCTGCAATAGCCGAATGGCGGAGGCTCTCCATAATTCCTACATAAACCCTGCAATCTGGCGAAAGCTTGCTGCCGTTCAATGGCGAGGATGGAAAGCTGTCTCTGCTTTCTGCAGCTTCCCCGGGGTACAACCTAAAGCTTGAGCCAACTGCGCTGTGATATTTCCCTCTCACGTCTCGCGTCTTCGCATGGGCAGTCTGTGTCTGTGTGTCTTGTCGTTGCTGGCAGGCTGTGCTGCGCCCGAGGCAGTCAAGCTGGACCGGACCACGCCACCCCAATGGCAGCAGCAGGAGTCGGCTCAAAAGTCGGACCCCGCGGAGCTGGCTCAATGGTGGCGTGCCTGGAATGACCCTGCTCTCAATGCGCTGGTGGATGAGGCACTGGCCCAGAATCTTGATGTGGCTCAGGCCGTGCTGCGTCTGCGTCAGCAGCGCTTGCTGGCGGGTACGGCAGATGCGGCTTTTCGCCCCATAGTCAGCACCGGAGCGCGGACTCTGCAGGATATTGCAGCAGTTGATACTTACTTCCATGCCAGCATTGATGTGAGCTGGGATCTTGGTCTGTTTGGTGACTCCGAAGCGGCGCGCCGTGCAGGCGCGGCCAGCGTGCTGGATGCGCAAGCCCAGCTGCATGCAGCGCGAGTGGCGCTGGTGGCCGATGTGGTGCACCGTTATCTCGATATCCGGCTGGCCCAGGTGCAGCGCAGCCTGGTCGAGAGGCAATTGCAGCAGGCGCAGCGACAGCTGCAGCTCTTGCAGATTCGGCATGAGCAGAGACTGACAGATGCCCAGTCTCTGGAGCAGCAACAGCTGCAGCTGCGCACCGCAGAGTCTCAGCTGTCCACCCTGAACGAGGCCCAGGCGCGTGCTGCCCATGCGCTGGCTGCCCTGCTGGGACGTGAGCGTGCCGAGCCGCAGTGGCTGCAGCCCAGGACGGATGCCGCGTTGCCCGCAATGCAGGCGCTTGCCGTACTGCCGGCAGACCTGCTGCGCAACCGCCCCGATATTCAAAGTGCCGAGGCTGCGGTGGAGCAGGCTGCGGCCGAGGTCGGCGTGTCGCGCGCGGCGCTCTATCCGCGGTTGACCCTGACGGGGTCCCTGCTGTATGCATACAACCTGACGCGCAATCACCGCACGACCTCGGACTCCATTCCCATGGTCGGTCCGCAGATCGACATTCCGCTCTTTGACTGGGGTCGCCGCCGTGCCGTGGCAGACGGCAAGGAGCTGGCGCTGCAGGCCAGCATCAAGGCATACCGCCAGGCCGTGCTCAATGGCATTGCCGAGGCCGAAACTGCCCTGGCAGCGGTTGCCGCCCAGCAGCAAAGGCAGCAGCAGCTGCAGTCCCAGCAGCAGATTCATGCCGGGCGCGAGAAGGCTCAGGCAGTGCGCCAGCAACTGGGCCTGTCCAGCGAGCTTGCGGGCATCGATAGCGCCCGCGCCAGCCTGCAAAACCAGAGCGAGCTGGCAACCGCCAGGGCTGCCGAGGCGCTGGCCTATGTGGCTCTCTACAAGGCAGTGGGTGCTGCCCCTGTCGATGCCGCGCTTGTTACCCGGACCACAGAGGCTCAGCCATGATTGCCCTGGCGCGCAAGACGCTGATCCATGAGTGGAGACGCTTTGTCCCTTCGGTGTTCGCCGTGGGCTTTTCGGGCGTTCTGCTGGCCATGCAGGCCGCCTTGGTGCTGGGCATCTTCGGCTCTGCCGCGATCTACGTGACGGCTTCTTCGGCCGATCTCTGGGTGGGCTATCCGGGCACGCAAAGCGTGAACTTCGGGCGCAATATCGGTAGCGATGTGGAGATGCGTCTGCGCATGGACCCCGATGTGGCGGCCGTGGAATCCTATGTCTGGGTCGATGGCGACTGGCGCGCGCGCGCCGGTGCCCAGGGCGCGACCGGAGGCGGAGTCTCGGTCTATCTTTCGGGCGTCAGCACTGCGGACAACTCCATGATGTTCACCAAGGTGCTCACCTCCTGGCAGCGACAGCTGCTGCGCGAGCCCGGTGCCGTGATTGTGGACAGGGCGGACCTGGGGACTCTGGGCGCGCAGGAAGGCAGCACGGCCTGGATCAACAACCATGCGGTCAAGATCGTGGCTGCCGTAGACGGCTTGCGCGGCCTGGGCGGTGTCAACGTGATCGCCTCGCTCAGCACGGCCCGCGAAATTGCAGAAACCAGTGCCGAGCATGGCAGCACCTATTTCGTGGCGCGCCTCAAGCAAGGAGCCAAGGCCGGCGAGGCACAGGCGAGATTGAGTCAGTCCAGCAGCAGCTTCGGCCCGTACGAGGTCTGGACGGCGGATGCCTTTGCGCGCCGCTCTCAGCGTTACTGGATGCTCGATACCGGCGCCGGTGCCGGCGTGCTCTTCATGGCCGTCATCGTCTGCCTAGTGGGCGCCATCGTGACCAGCCAGTCGCTCAAGGCGGTGGTGGCAGGGTCCGCCCGCGAGTATGCGGTGCTCAATGCTCTGGGCGTGAGCCGAGCAGCCCTGGGCCGCGTGGTGGTCGAGCAGGCCTGCTGGATTGGCGGCCTGGGCTTTGTGCTGGCGGCACTGGCCAGCGCGGTGCTGCTCAGCATTGCATCCAGCTACCGCGTCCCTGTTGCCCTCAACCTGTCCGCGGTACTTGCGTGCGGCTTTCTGGTGGCCGTGCTGTCGCTGCTGTCGGGTCTGGGCGCCATGCGCAGCTTGCTGCGTGCCGACCCGGCAACCCTGTTGCGTTAAGGCCTGAAACATGCAAGCCGAGACCATGGAGCGCATCAAAAATTCTGCTGCAGTCAAGGATGCAGCGCCCAGCCTCGAGGCCGTGCGTCTCGACAAATCCTTTGTGTCGGGCATCGTCCAGGTGCATGTGCTGCAAGGACTGTCCGTCAGCCTGTATGCGGGGGAGTTGAGCCTGATCTCCGGCCCTTCGGGCTGCGGCAAAAGCACGCTGCTGTCGCTGATGTCGGGACTGCAAAAGCCCGATGCCGGCCATGCGCTGGCACTGGGCGAGGACCTGGCCAAGCTCGGTACGGCGGCACTGGAGAAATTTCGTCTGCGTCATACGGGTTTTGTCTTCCAGGGCTTCAATCTGTTTCCGGCCTTGACGGCACTGGAGCAGGTGCAGCTGCCGCTTGGCTATATGGGCCTCAAGAACGCCGAGACATTGCGCCGTGCCAAGGAGGCTCTCGATGAAGTGGGGCTCTCGCACCGCAGTCATATGCGCCCGGCCCAGCTGTCGGGCGGCGAGAAGCAGCGTGTGGCCATCGCACGTGCCATGGCCAAGCAGCCTCGCCTGCTGTTCGCCGACGAGCCCACCAGTGCGCTGGACGCCGAGAGCGGCCAGCGTGTCATTGATTTGCTGCACCGTGCAGCGCGCACGCACGGCACCACGGTGCTCTGCGTCAGCCATGATCCGCGCCTGGTACGCCACGCCGATCGTGTGCTGGGCATGGAAGACGGCGCCATTCGCAGCGACTGGCGCCAGAACAGCCCCATCAAGGAATAAACATGAACCCAAGCCCATTTCGTCTCAGCATTGTGTCGGGCGCGCCGCTGCTGGCGGCTGCCGTGCTGATGCTGGGCGGGTGCTCTCCGTCTCAGGACGCAGCCTCCGTGATCACGCCGGCCGCAGCCCAGATCAAGCCTCAAAGCCAGGTAGCCGTTGCGCGGGGCAAGATCGATGTCGAAGGCGGTCTGCTCGATCTCTCGTCTGCCGCATCGGGCGTGGTGCAGCAATTGCTGGTCAAGGAAGGCCAGAGCGTGCAGAAAGGCCAGCCAGTGCTGCGTCTCGCCGACGATGCGGCGCGCGCCGATCTGGCGGTGGCGGAGTCCGAGCTGCAGCTGGCGCAGACCAAACTCAAGACGCGCCAGAATCGCCTGCCCGCGCTCAAGGCCACGCTGACGCGCTGGCAGTCCGCTGCCAAACAGGGGGCAGCGGACCTGCAGAGCGTGGACGAAGCCGTGCAGGCCCTGCGTGATGCGCAGTCCGAAGTGGATATTGCGGCTGCAGAAGTCACGGTCGCCAAGCGCAAGGCCGAGCAGTTGCGGGCCCTGCTGCAGCGCCACGAGCTGCGTGCGCCCGAGGCCGCAGTCGTGGTGCGTCTGCAGGCACAGGGCGGCAGCATGCTGCAAAGCGGCAGTCCGGTGGCGGTGCTGCTGCCCAAGCGCCCCTTTATCGTGCGTGCCGAAGTCAACGAAAGCTTTGTGACGGCGATTCGCGAGGGCATGAAGGCCCTGGTGACGGTGGACGCAGACGGCAGCGCTGCCCGCCAGGAGTTTCCTGCTGCGACCGTGTTGCGCATCAGTCCCGTCTATGGAGCGGCCAAGCTGCAGGACGACGCGCAGCGCGGCCCGGTAAGGGTTGTGGAATGCGTGCTGGCATTTGACCAGCCGCCCGCCAATGTCAAGGTCGGTCAGAACGTGAGGGTCAGTTTCCATGAATAAGCGCATTCAGATTTTCCCGTCGCCTGCAGGTACAGCTGCGGCCGGCTGGATGGTGCAAAGCGATTTCGACGGCACCATCAGCCTGCTGGACGTGACCGATACTCTGCTCAATCGCTTTGGCAAGCCGGGCTGGCAGGAACTGGAAGACGCCTGGGAGCGCGGCGATATCGGCTCGCGCGAATGCATGAAGGGGCAGGTGGCCCTGCTGGACATGAGCGAGGTCGAACTGCAGAACCATCTGGACAGCATCGAGATCGACGAGCACTTTGCCGGCTTCGTGGCCGAGGCCAGGCTGCATGGCATCAAGGTGCAGGTCGTCAGCGACGGCATTGACTATGCGATTCGCCATGTGCTCGCACGCCATGGCCTCGGGGATCTGGAAGTGATCGCCAACCATCTGGTGCAGACGGGCGAGCGTAGCTGGCGACTGGATTCGCCCTGGGCCAGCAATCGCTGCACACGGGCCAGCGGCAACTGCAAGTGCGAACGCTTGGCCGAGCAGCAGGCCGTTCATGGGCGGGTGCTCTATATCGGCGACAGCACGTCGGACTTCTGCGTTTCCGGCAAGGCGGATTTCGTGCTGGCCAAGTACAAGCTCATCGACTATTGCGAGAGCCAGGGGATTGCCCACGCGCGCTTCGAGCATTTTGCGCAGGCCACCCAGCTGCTGGAGCAGGTCCTGCTCGGCATGGAGCAGATTGCATGAATGCGGCCGATGGATTGGGGCTGCTGCAGCAGCCGGATTTGCAGCAGCTGTGCGTGACGCCGCATGAGTTCGTCATGCCCGGCGAAGGCCGCAATGCCCGCACGGGCGTGCTGTTGATCCATGGCCTGACCGGCACGCCCGCCGAGATGCGCCTGCTCGCTAAAGGGCTGAACAAGCAGGGCTTCACGGTCTACGGGGTGCAGCTGGCAGGACATTGCGGCAGCATGGAAGACTTGGTGGCTGCTCGCTGGACGGACTGGCTGGCAAGTGTGGAGTCGGGCCTGCAGCGCTTTTCGCTGCATGTGGACCATGTGGTGGTCGGCGGTCTTTCCATGGGGGCGCTGCTGTCGCTGGCCGTGGCCGAGCGCCATCCCGACAAGGTTGCGGGCGTCTGCGCGCTGTCCACCACCTTCCGCTATGACGGCTGGAGCATCCCTGCCTATACCAAGCTGGCGTTCCTGCTGCCGCTATTCCGCCTGCTGGGCATTGGCCGCAACAGCGTCTTCATGGAGGCGCCACCCTACGGCATCAAGGACGAGGCCTTGCGCGCGCGCGTGGTCGAGCAGATGAACAGCGGCGACAGCTCTGCCGCAGGCCTGCCCGGCAATCCCTGGTGGAGCGTCATCGAGCTGCGCGCCCTGTCCGCGAATGTGCAGGCCGGACTGGCTCAGCTGCGCTCGCCCTGTCTGGTCATTCACGCCCGGGAAGACGATATTTCCTCGGTCAGCAATGCCCACGATATCCAGCGCGGCGCGGTCAACGCCCATGTCGACCTGGTTCTGCTGGACAATTGCTATCACATGATCACCATCGACCGCGAGCGCCGCACCGTGATTGCCAAGCTCAACGAGTTCATCGCGCGCATCGCCAGCTCGGCAGCGCCTGCCAGGGGTGCGAATGGGTAGTGATCTCTCGCCCCTGGTGGTGACGCTGTGGATACTCAATGTGCTGGTGGACAGCGGGGGACAGCTGGCTTTCAAGGCCGCGGCCAGCGAGCCGGGGCATCGCAATGGCACGGAGCGTTGGCGCTTCATGCTGGCCAGGCCCTGGCTGTGGGTGGGCATTGCCTGCTATGTGGCGGAGTTTCTGGTCTGGCTGGCATTTCTGTCGCTGGTGCCGCTGTCGGACGGGGTGCTGCTGGGCTCGATCAACATCGTCGCCATCATGATTCTGGGCCGGGTGCTGTTTCGCGAAAAGCTCGCGCCCATGCGCGTAGCCGGCATCGTGCTGGTGTCCGTAGGCGTGGCCATCGTTGGATTGCACTGAGGGCCGTCGGCTATGAAGCGTTTTTACATTGTCGGCTTTCTGGTACTCATGGCCTTTGACACGCTGGCGCAGCTCAGCTTCAAGCAGGCCGGTGATTCCGCACTGCCGCTGGAGTTCTCCACCGGCTGGCTGCTGCGCGTGTTCAGCCAGCCCTGGATCTACGGTGCATTCGTTGGCTACATCGGTGCCTTTTTCACCTGGATGAGCCTGCTCAAGCACGCTCCCATCGGCCCGGCATTCGCGGCCTCGCATCTGGAGATCATCTCGGTGCTGGCGATCTCGTACTGGCTGTTCAACGAGCCCATTGGCTGGCCGCAGATCATTGGCTGTCTGTTCATCGTGGCCGGCATCATGTGCCTGGCGGTGAGCGAGAAGCCAGAGGCCGAGCAGGCCGCCTGACATGCGCCAGCCCACGGTGCCGCCAACGGCCGGCCTGCCACTACAGCTCGGCGACCTCTGGCCTTCGGGTGCGGGCAGCCTGGCAGGACAGCTGGCTGGCTGGCTGGGCGTGGAGGCGGTGCAACTCGAATGCTCGGGGACCTCGGCCCTGATGGTGGCGCTGCGCAGCCTGCAGGCCCTCAGTCCTGGGCGCAGCGAGGTCGTTGCACCGGCCTATACCTGTCCGCTGGTGGCGCTGGCGATTGCGCAGTGCGGGCTGCAACTGCGCCTGTGCGATTTGCGCGCCGATGCGCTGGACATGGACCCTGTCTGCCTGCAGCGCCTGTGCAGCGACCGGACGCTGGCCGTGCTGCCCACGCATCTGTGCGGGCGTGTGGCCGATGTGGACGCCGCCCTGCAATGCGCGCGCGCCGTGGGCGCCTATGTGATCGAGGATGCCGCCCAGGCGCTGGGAGCGCGCAGCGGCGGAGCTTCGGTGGGCCTCAAAGGCGATATCGGCTTTTTCAGCCTGGCCGTCGGCAAGGGGTTGAGCACCTTTGAAGGTGGCGTGCTGATGGCGCGCGAGCCTTCCATGCGTGCTGCGCTGAGCGCAGCCGGCGCCGCCACCCGGTTCAGCCTGTGGTGGGAGCTGCGCCGCAGCATCGAGCTGCTGGGCTACGCCATGCTCTACCGGCCCTCGGGTCTGCGCATGGCCTATGGCAAGCCGCTGGAGAAATCATTGTCGTGTGGTGACTGGGTAGAGGCCGCAGGCGATGACTTCGACGATCTCATTCCCCAGCACAGTCTGGGGCGCTGGCGCCAGAGCGTGGGGGCCAGGGCATTGCGGCGGCTGGAGGGGTTTCAGCAGCAAGCATCCGGACAGGCCCGCCTGCGCATCGCTCAGTTGCAGGCTTGCGGGCTGGAAGTGGTGCAGGATGCCGTGCCCCGGGCACAGGGCGTGTGGCCGGTGATCCTGCTGCGCATGCCGAGCCAGCAGGCCAGGGATGCCGTGCTGCGCGCGCATTGGGGCGGTGGCTGTGGTCTGTCTCTGCCCTTTGTCCATGTGCTGCCCGACTATGGCCGCTACGACCATGTACTGGGTGCTGCACGCGACGATGCGGTCAGCCAGGCGCGCGACTGGGCGCAGCGCTTGCTGGCCATCAGCAATAGCCCATGGCTGGATGACGAGCGCTTTGCGGATTTGCTGGACACGCTGGCAGCACGCTGATATGCCTACGCCTACGCCTACGCCTGCAATCTGTCTGCAATAACGATATAGAAATCCATTCGTTCTGTTTTCGCCGGCTCGTTTCTACACTGAACTTGAACGGACTGCATGGCCTGTTGCCCCGCAGATCAAGGCACAAGGAGTGGTGAAAATGGGAGTAGGAAAACGCTCAAGGCAAGCGCTGTCAAGCGCGGCGGGGGCCTGCCAGCACGATGTGGATGTTCTGGTTATCGGCGCTGGGCCAGCAGGGGCATGGGCTGCCATCAGTGCGGCCAGCCAGGGGGCAAACGTGCTGCTGGTCGACAAGGGATATTGCGGAACATCGGGCGCAACTGCACCTTCGGGCTGCGGCGTTTGGCATGTCGACAATACCGGGGATTTGCGTGAGAAAGCCAAAGCCAGCCGTTACACCATGGGCGGCATGCTGGCCGAGCAGGCATGGATGGATCGGGTGCTGGAGCAGACCTGGAACAACATCGAGCTGTTGACTGAATGGGGCTACCCGTTTCCTGTCGATGTGGAAGGCAAGCTGCGGCGCAACTCCCTGCAAGGCCCTGAATATATGCGTTTGATGCGCAAGCAGGTCAAGGCTGCCGGCGTACGTATTCTTGACCATAGCCCGGCGCTGGAATTGCTCGTGGATGACGCTGGCACGGTATGCGGCGCAACAGGTGTGCGCAGGCAAGCCGAAGATACCTGGGTTGTGCGTGCAAGTGCAACCATCATTGCCACCGGCGGCTGCGCTTTTCTTAGCCGCGCGCTGGGCTGCAATGTGCTGACCGGTGATGGATACCTGATGGCCGCCGAGGTGGGGGCACAGCTCTCGGGCATGGAATTCTCCAATGCCTATGGGCTGGGGCCGGCGTTCTCTTCGGTCACCAAGTCCCTGTTCTACAACTGGGCCAGTTTTTACTATGCAGACGGCTCGCTGATCGATGGTGCAGGGTCTTCGCGTGGGCGCAGCATCATTGCGCAGACGTTGCAAACACAGCCTGTTTTTGCGCGCTTGGATAAAGCCGATGCGAGCATTCAGGCATGGATGCGCACGGCACAGCCCAACTTCTTTGTCTCGTTTGACCGCAAAGGCATCAACCCTTTTCATGAAATGTTCCCGGTCAGCTTGCGGCTGGAAGGAACGGTGCGTGGCACTGGCGGTCTGAATGTGGTGGATGCCGACTGTGCAACCTCCGTGGCCGGGCTGTACGCTGCAGGCGATGCAGCAACGCGCGAGCTGATCTGTGGTGGCTTTACCGGGGGCGGCAGTCATAACGCAGCCTGGGCGCTCTCTTCGGGATTCTGGGCTGGTGCCGGCGCTGCGCGCTTTGCCTTGCATAACCCGATGAAAAAACGGCTGCTTTACCGCGCAGGCAGTCCAGGTCTTGAGGAGCAGGGTCAAGCTCGGCTGGACAGCAGTCAGCTGATTCAAGCGGTACAGGCCGAAGTCTTCCCGTACGAGCGCAACTGGAATCGCCAATCCGATGAGTTGCAGCAGTCTCTGCAGAACCTTGATGCCTTGTGGCTGCGCCTGCGTACTGGTGTGCAGTTCCAGTCCATCGAAGAGCGCCTGCGCCTGAGGGAGGCAACAGCCATGCTGGCTACCTCGCGATGGATGTACCGGAGTGCCTTGCAGCGTACCGAAACCCGGGGCATGCATCGCCGTCGCGATCATCAAGAATTGGACCCTGGCCAGAGACATCGATTGATTTCTGGCGGCCTTGATGAAGTCTGGGTGCGTCGTCAGCGGGTCAAAGAAGTGCCGTCTTCCGAAGGAGTGCTCGCATGATCGAAATCATCAGCTCAGAGCGTTGCACCGGCTGCAATATCTGCGTCCATGCCTGTCCTACCAATGTGTTCGACATGGTCAAAGGGCAGGCTCCGCGCATTGCCCGGCAAAGCGATTGCCAGACTTGCTTTATGTGCGAGCTGTATTGCCCCGAGGACGCCTTGTATGTTGCCCCGGTGGCAGATGCGGCTGCCCATGTGGATGAGCTTTCGCCTGCCACGCAAGCTTTGCTGGGCAGCTATCGCGCCTCCGTTGGTTGGGGCAAAGGTCGCCAATCTACCGCGGCACTGGATGCCAGCTACGAGCTGCTGGCGCGTGCGCATTAGAAATTTTGTCATCCATGTCAGAACATGAAATCCGTTTGTCGGAAGCAGGCTCTTGTGCCGCTTTCAATCGTCGTCAATGGCTGCTTGGCGCTTTGGCGGCAAGTATTCCCATGCTGGGTGAAGCGCAGTCTCAAAGCGCGGCGCAGACCTTGCGTATCGGCTATATCGGTCCTGGAAAGAGGCCTGCTTATGCCACGGGCTGGGCGCTGCAGCAGGGCATCTTGCAGCGAGAACTGAGCACGTTGGGCTTCTCCCAGGTCGTGACCCGTGTGTTTCCCAATGGACCGGACTTGAACGAAGCATTCATTGCCGACCATCTGGACATCGGCATCTATGGCGACACACCCGCAGTGGTCGCCCATGCGCAAGGCTTTCAAGGCAAGTTGCTGGGTTTTGATTGCGTGGGCATGAACACCTGGCTGCTGACGCCCAAGGCTGGCATCAAGACGGTGGAGGAGCTCAAGGGCAAAGTCGTTGGCGTGGCTCTGGGCTCATACATGCACCGCTTTGTGCTGGGTCTGCTCAGGCAGCATGGTTTGAGCGGCAGGGTCAAGGTGGTGCATATGCTGCCGCGCGACGGTGCACCGGCGCTGGAGCGTGGGGATGTGGCTGCGTTTGCCGCACCTATCAATATGGGGCCGTTGCTGGCGCAGCAAGGCTTTCCGGTTCTGGCAGAGGCTGCGCAGTATCCGACGCTGCTGGGCACATCGGTCATTGTGATTTCTCCCAAACTGCTTGCGAGGTTGCCGCAATTTCCTGCTACCTGGGGTCGCGCACGCAGCATTGCCCTGGGGGAGATTCGTAGCGACAGCGCAGCGTATCTGGCGTTTCATGCCGAGGCCAGCGGTTTCCCGGTGCCTGCGGTCAAAGCCTCTGTGGCATTGAGTAATCTGCCCGCTCAGGCCTATCCGGAGCAAGGCTTGCATTTGATCTCCGAGGCCAAACGCTTCCTGCTCAATGAAAAGCTGGTGCGCAAGGATTTTTCCGTTGAGAGCTGGAAGATTCCCGGGTTTTCATGAGCTTTTCTTCTGACAAGATCGTTGGAATCAAGCGATATTTTCCCTTGCTTCAGTGGGATCCGTCATGGCGGAGACTCTGCATTTCTGTCCGGACTCCCTGGCTTTCAGTGCTGTCTCGCGCTCGGCGATATAGCTGCGCGTGAGCGGTACGGCATCCTGCCTGCGCGCCAGCTGAACCTGGAAGATGGCGATGTCCTGATAGCGGAACGCGGTCTCCGACATGGACAGATAGAACTCCCACATGCGGCAGAAGCGCTCGTCATACAGGGCGGCGGCTTCGGCACGGCGTGCCATGAAACGCTCGCGCCACAGGCGCAGGGTCTGGGCATAGTGCAGGCGCAGCACCTCGATATCGCAGATCACCAGCCCCGCGCGCTCTATGGCCGGCGTGAACTCCGACATCGACGGGATATGGCCGCCGGGAAAGATGTAGCGCTCTATCCAGGGATTGTTGAAGTCGGGCACATCGCTGTTGCCGATGAAGTGCAGCAGCATCACGCCGTCCTCGCTGAGCAGCTCATGGCATTTGCGGAAGAAGGCGTCATGGAATCTCGTGCCCACATGCTCGAACATGCCGACAGAGACGATGCGCTCGAACGGCCCCTGTGTGTCGCGGTAGTCTTCCAGCCGGTACTCCAGCCGCTCGCCATGGATGGATTGCGAGGCCCTGGACTGCGCGCCGGCCAGCTGCTCCGTGGACAGCGTGATGCCTGTGACATGGCCGGCACCGCCCACCTCGGCCAGATAGCGCGAGAGACCGCCCCAGCCGCAGCCTATGTCGAGCACGCGCTGGCCCGGCTCGATCAGCAGCTTGGCGGCGATATGGCGCTTCTTGGCCAGTTGTGCCGTTTCCAGGTCTTCGTTACCCTGCTCGAAATAGGCGCAGGAGTACTGGCGCTCGCTGTCGAGAAACAGCTGATAGAGCCGGTCGTCCAGATCGTAGTGATGCGCCACGTTGGCACGCGACTTGCCGCGCAGATTGTTCTGCAGCAAGGGCCGCAGCTTCATGCGCCAGGCATCGAGCAAGCGTACCGTGGCGCTGACGGGCACCTGCCTGGCGCCGCGTAGCACCAGCTCCAGCACGTCATAGACCGTGCCTTGCTCGACCAGCAGGCGCTGCTGCATGAACAGCTCGCCAAAGTTGAGGTCGGGATCGCGCAGCAGTGCAATGACGGCGCGTCTGTCGGCAAAACGCAGGCGCGCCTGGGGTTGGCCGCCGTCGCCGAAGATCAGCGCCTTGCCTGAAGGGGTGGTGACTTCGAGCCGTCCCGTTTTGACCAGAGGTGCAAATACCTGTTGCAGCAATTTTTCGGTCAACCGGTCCAGCATGTCAGCTCCTTGAAGCGAAGTGTTGAAAAGTGGTCGGTGGAATCGCTCTAACTCGTGCTGCTGAGCGCTATGTGCTGTATCAGCCGCTGGTTCAATGCATGCTGCCCGGCCTGCCAGCCGGCCAGCGTAGCGGCGTCAATCTGTGTGTCCTGGCCGTCGCCCGCGCTCATCAGTCGTTTCCACCAAGTGCCATAGTGCCATGACGACACGTCACCCGTGATATCACTGCCCGTGATCTGTCCGCGCAGCGCATCGATCAGCTGCACGGCCTGCTCTTCCAGCATCCGGCCCTGGTCCCAGTTGGTGCGCACGACTTCGGCGGCGAACACATCCTTGTCTATGCTCAGATAGGTGTCCTGCGGCCAGTCATGTAGATGGTTGGACAGCGCCTGTACCAGCTCCGAGATATTGGCAAAGCTGCGAAACGCCTTGCCCGCGCCCAGGCGCCGGGCCCAGCCGGTGTCCACGCCGCAGCTCCAGTAGGTGAGCTTGCCGGCGCGCAGCGGCCGCAGATAGTTTTCCCAGGCGTGGCCCGAGCCTATGTCCTGCGAGGTGATGCCTGCCACATGGACCTGCGACACGGCCGGGTGCATGGCCACGCGTCGCACCCAGGAGCCGCAGTGCACGCCCCAGGGAAAGCGCATATTGTCCGGGTGGTTGTCCAGCACCACCACGCGCAGCGGATGCTTGGCGCTGAAGCCCTTCTGGGCGATGCAGCGCTCGATCAGCGGCCAGCTCAGATGGTGAAAGTCGCCGCTGCCCATGAGCACGGTACCGTGCTGCGCGGGCAACTGCTCCTGCATGGCCAGGCTGAAGCGCCTGAAGCTGCGCAGGCCGCAGCCAAAGCGCACCAGTTCCTGCCACTGGGCGAGCGCAAGCCGCTTCTCCTGGAGCAGCGGGCCTACCGATCCATCGACATCCAGCACCACAGGTGTTTGTTGCATCATGGCTTGTCACTCCACTGGCGATCGCTTTCAAACAGACCGGAGAAGCGTCGCCCCAAGGCGCGCAGCACGGGATTGCGGATGAAGACCAGATGCTGCGTCATGGTGAAGCTGGCGCCGAGCTGGGCCTTGACTTCCGGGTCGGTCCAGCCCGCCACATAGTGGGACAGGCCCCGCTCCAGTGCGTATTCGAGATTGACCATCCAGCTCACGAAATAGAGATTCGCTTCGCGCGCTGCGGGGTAGCACAGACCTATGTATTTGTCGATCAACCTGCCGTCATGCTCGAAGCACAGATTCCAGCCCAGCAGAGCATCGCTTTGCCGATCCCGGTACTCGAACACGATGCCGCCGTTGTCCGCATCGCGCAGTAAGTCGGCAAAGAAGCCGCGCGTGAGTTTGTCGAAGTGAATGTCGCTTTGCGCATACACAGCATCAAACAGCGCATAGTAGGCGTCCACCTGGGCATCAGCGGCAAAGGCTGCGCCGGTAGGGATACGCTGGACGGAGAGCTGTGCGCGGCTCTTGAGCTTGCGCCTGAGGCTGCTGCGGCGGTTCTTGGACAGGCCGGCCAGATACTCGTCCGTGCTGGCAAAGCCAAGAGGTACATAGGCCAGTGCCTGGCCTTCGAGCGCCACAAAGCCTTGCTCGGCCAGTGCCTGGGACAAGGCCTTGGCAAAGTCGTTGTCGCTGGCGCTCAGCAGGGGTGATGCCTGCGGCAGATCCTTGACGATGGTGAGCATGGTCCGGCCCGCCACGGCGCGCAGTTGCCGCGCCAGCGTGGCCGCATCCACGCCCTGGGGCAGGGGCGCATACTCGCTGACCGTGCTGCCGATGAAGTCCGTCTTCAGCCTGAGCCTGGAGCTCAGCCAGCGCCCGCCCGGCAACGACAGAAGACGCGCCTTGAGCGCGTCTTCTGCGGTGGTCAGCAAATCGAAGGGGGCGGTGAATGCTGGCGCCGGCCATTCCTTCAGCAAGGCAAAGCCTTCTGGAGGATGGTTGGAGAACTGCTGCAGCAAGCCACTGGGTTCGAGCTGGTTGCGGAAATTTTCCGTCGCCATTTCGCCTTTTTGTAGTCGGTTTTGATGGCGCCTGAGTGTGTCTGCAGCGCAGAAAACTGGCACAACCCAAGCAAGAGACAACGAGCAAGACCTGGGCGGCCCCCGCCGCCGCACAGCGAGGCTGTCTTCCCCCTCCCGAAGACAGAGGGGGAAGCGGCGGGGCCGCCTAGGCAAAGCCGCTCAGGGGGTTACGCCTTTTTAGCCTTGGTCAGCAACTGATCCAGCAGCACCATGGCTTCGTCGATCTCGCTGCGCGAAATCATCAGCGAAGGCGCGAAGGTGATCACGTTCTTGTAGTAGCCGCCCACGTCCAGCACCAGGCCGCGTTTCTGGCCCTGGTATTCCAGGCCGCCTTCGAGGCCGATGTCCACCATCTTGTCCAGCAGCGCCTTGTTGGGCGAGAAGCCGTCCTCGGTGCAGATTTCGGCACGCAGCGCCAGGCCCAGGCCGTCCACATCGCCGATTTCCTTGTGGCGCTTTTGCAGCTCCTTGAGGCCTTCGAGGAAGTAGGCACCCGATTCGCGCACCTGACGACCGAAGTCCATCTCGTGGGTCATCTTCATGACTTCCAGGCCCAGGGCCGTACCCAGCGGGTTGGAGGCAAAGGTGGAATGGGTGGATCCGGGCGGGAACACCGTGGGGTTGATCAGCTCTTCGCGTGCCCACAGGCCGGACAGCGCATTCAGGCCATTGGTCAGGGCCTTGGCAAACACCAGCACATCGGGCTGGATGCCGAAGTTTTCCACCGACCACAGCTTGCCGGTACGCCAGAAGCCCATCTGGATTTCATCGACCACCAGCAGTACGCCGTGGTCGTCCAGTACCTTCTTCAGGCCGGTAAAGAAGTTGGCAGGCGGGATCACGTAGCCACCGGTGCCCTGAATGGGCTCGATGTAAAAGGCTGCGTATTCGCACTGGTTGGTCTTGGGGTCCCAGACCGCGTGGTATTCGTTTTCGAACTTGCGACGGAAGTCGGCCACGATGGATTCCGCGTACTCCTCTGCCGTCATGCCCTTGGGGCGGCGGAAGGGGTAGGGGAAGGGGATGAACTGCGCGCGGTCGCTGAAGTGGCCGAAACGGCGGCGATAGCGGTAGCTGGAGGTGATCGAGGACGCGCCCAGCGTACGGCCGTGATAGCCGCCTTCGAACGCGAACATCAGGCTCTTGCCGCCGCTGGCGTTGCGCACGACCTTCAGCGAGTCCTCGATGGCTTGCGCGCCGCCCACGTTGAAGTGCACGCGGCCGTCGTGGCCCCATTTGCTCTTGGCGTCTTCGGCAATGAACTTGGCCAGTTCGATCTTGGTGGGGTGCAGATACTGGCTGGCCACCTGGGGCAGCTCCTGCAGCTGCTCGATCATCTTGGCTTCAAGACGCTTGTTCTTGTAGCCGAAGTTGACGGCCGAATACCACATCTGCAGATCGAGGTAGGACGTGCCGGCATCGTCGTACATATAGCTGCCTTCGCAGCCCGTGAAGATCTTTGGAGGATTGACGTAGTGGACGGTGTCGCCAAACGAGCAGTATTTGGCTTCGTCAGCCAGCAATTGGGCAGTATTGATCACAGCAGAAAGCGCTCCGCAAAAATGGATTCGGTCAACGGTATGCGGCAGCAGTGTGCGTTTGCAATATTTCCGGGCTGTCGAGCATTTGTGTGGGAATTGTGGAGAGCTCTGCGTCGGGCGATTTCCAGCGCCGCAAACGGCGGCAACAGGTGTCCGGGCGCGCGCAGCTGCCAGCAGCAGCTTGCCCGACCCTGTTCAAGGTCCGGGGCGCGGCTTGCTGCAGGTCCTTGAGGCGGCGTCCAGACTGCTGCCGAATCCGGGCCGATCAGCCCAGTGCCACCACGCGCAGCACCTCGGCACCATAGGCATCGAGCTTCTTGGCGCCCATGCCGCTGACGCCCTGTAGCTCCTGCAGGCTCTGGGGATTGAGTTCGGCAATCGATGCCAGGGTGGCGTCGTGGAAGATCACATAGGCCGGCAGATTGTGAGATTTGGCCACTTCGGCGCGCCAGGCCTTGAGGTTGATGAAGCGCACCTGTGCGTCGGGACCCAGATTGACCGCAGCTGCATTGGCAGCGGACTTCTTGCCCTGCTTCTTGCTGCGCGATGCGGCCACGGCCTCGCGCAGCTGTACCTGCACCTCGCCCTTGAGCACGGCACGCGAGCCCGCGGCCAGGCACAAGGTGTCAAACACATGGCCGCTGTTCTCGCTCACCACCTTGTGCAGGCCCAGGGCCCCCGTGGCCAGCAACTGGCGCATCACAGCGCGCAGCTGTGGCTCCGAATACTCCTTGCCGATGCCGAAGGTGGATACCTTGTCATGCCCGTACTGCGTGACCTTGTCCGTCTCCTTGCCGCGCAGCACGTCCATGATGTGGCCCGCACCATAGGTCAGGCCGCTGGCTTCGTGCACGCGGAAGATGGTGGACAGCAGCTTGCGTGCCGCATCCGTGCCATCCCATAGCGCCGGCGGTTCCAGGCAGTTGTCGCAGTTGCCGCAATGGGTGCGGGCAACGGCCTGCAGTGGCTTGCCATCCAGGCTCGGCTCCTGTCCATACTGCTCGCCAAAATAGGCCAGCAGCCGCACGCGGCGGCAGTCCGTGGCCTCGGCCAGACCGAGCAGGGCATCGAGCTTGCCGCGCATCACCTGCTTGAACTGTTCTTCGGCCGGGCTTTCGTCGATCATGCGGCGCTGGTTGACCACGTCGCTGAGACCGTAGGCCATCCAGGCATCGGCGGGCAGGCCGTCGCGGCCCGCACGGCCGGTTTCCTGGTAGTAGCCCTCGATGTTCTTGGGCATGTCCACATGGGCCACAAAGCGCACATCGGGCTTGTTGATGCCCATGCCGAAGGCGATCGTGGCGCACATCACCACGCCTTCTTCGCGCAGAAAACGGTCCTGATGATTCTGGCGCATTTCCTGGGGCAGGCCGGCGTGATAAGGCAGGGCATTGATGCCGTTTTGCACCAGGGTCTGGGCCAGCTCCTCGACACGCTTGCGCGACTGGCAATAGACCACGCCGGCCTCGCCCTCGTGCTCGCGTTCGATAAAGCGCAGCAGCTGGTTGCTGACGTCTTTTTTCTCGGCGATCTTGTAGCGGATGTTCGGGCGGTCGAAACTGCTGATGAAATGCTGGGCTGCTTCCAGCTGCAGGCGCTCGATGATGTCGGCGCGCGTCAGCGCATCGGCCGTGGCCGTCAGCGCGATGCGTGGCACCTCGGCATAGCGTTGGTGCAGCACGCTCAGCGCGCGGTATTCGGGGCGGAAGTCGTGTCCCCACTGACTCACGCAATGCGCTTCGTCGATGGCGAACAGCGACAGCTTGCCCTGGGCATGCAGATCGTCGAGCAGACCCAGAAAACGTGGCGTGTTCAGCCGCTCGGGCGCGGCGTAGAGCAGGGTGATGTCGCCGCTTTGCAGGCGCAGCTCCACCTCCTGCGTCTCGTCGTAGCTCAGGGTGGAGTTCAGATAGGCGGCGCTGATGCCGGCCTCATGCAGCGCACCGACCTGGTCGTGCATGAGCGCGATCAGCGGCGAGACCACGATCGTCACGCCATGGCCGAGCTGCTGGCGCGCAATGGCCGGAACCTGGTAGCACAGCGATTTGCCGCCGCCCGTGGGCATGAGCACCAGCGCATCGCCGCCGTTGATGACATGCGAGACGATGGCCTGCTGGGGGCCACGGAATTGCTCGTAGCCAAAAACGGCTTGCAGAATGGATTGCGCGGAAGACACCGGGTACTCTTGAATCGATAGCTGGTAGCGCTTGCTGGATATGGGGAAGAGGCCGATTTGGCCTCTGGTGCAAGCATCAGAACTGGCCCTATTGTGCGCCGCGACCCGGCGCGCTGCCCAGGCCGGGTTATGCGCAATCAGCCAGCCTGCCCTATGGTGGAGGGCGAAAAATGCGCATCCAGCTCGTAGAGATCGGCGGGATAGGTCAGGCGCACAAAGGTGATGGGCAACTGCCCGGTCCAGGTACGGCGGTCGATCACCAGACAGGGAAAGCCGGGCTTGATCTCCAGCAAGCCGGCGGTTTCCTCGCTGGCCGCTTCGGCACGAATGCGGTGTTCGGCCGAGCTCCAGGGCACGTGGTTGACCATCCAGGAGCTGGGACTGTGCTCGGTGAAAGGCTCGTGCTCGGCGTCCGGCACGGATTCGAGATTGATCAGGCGGTCTTCGATGCAGAACGGACGCGATCCCGCCATGTGCAGGCACAGCACATGGACGATGGGGGCAGGCCGGGCCATGCGCATGGCCTCCATGTCCTCGCGCGTGCTGCGCCGCTGCGTGCGGCCAAGCAGCCTGCTCGAATACTCCTGCCCCATGCCCAGCACCACCTGGCGCAGATCGGGAATCTCCAGCACGGCAGAGCTGGTTTGCGGGCGCGTCACAAAGCTTCCCGCCTTGCGCTTGCGCACCAGCAGACCGGCTTCTGCCAGCTTGTTGAGCACCTTGCTCACCGTCATGCGCGAGCATTGGTAATGGACGGTCAGCTCCATCTCCGACGGAATGCGATAGCCGGGTGGCCAGCGGCCACTGAGAATGTTCTGTTCAATCTCGGTGAGAATTTTCCCGTGCAGCGACATCGAAGAGTGTTTGTCCATGGAGTGGATTACACCAGCAAATCCGGCCGGGTGCCGCTGCGCGTTCTAGGCGTTCAATACGGAGCGTGCAATGATGGTGCGCTGAATCTCGGAAGAGCCTTCGTAGATGCGCAGGATGCGGGCGTCGCGCACATAGCGCTCCAGGGGCATTTCACGGGTATAGCCGTAGCCGCCATGGATCTGCAGCGCCTCGTCGGTCACGAAGCCCACCATTTCCGAGGCGAACAGCTTGGCCATGGCCGACTGTTGGGTGAAGGGCTGGCCCTGCTGGCGCAGTGCCAGGGCCTGCATGGTCAGCGCCCAGGCGGCTTCCAGGCGCAGCTTCATGTCGGCGATCTTGAACTGTATGCCCTGCTTGTTGGCTATCGGTTCGCCGCCCACCAGACGCTGGTTGGCCCAGTCGGCCGCTGCCTTGAGCGCGGCCTCGGCGATGCCCAGAGAGGTCGCAGCCACGTCCAGGCGGCTGTTGTCCAGCACCTTCATGGCGGTCTTGAAGCCACTGCCCTCGGCACCGAGGCGGTTGGCGGCAGGAACGCGCACGCTGTCCAGCGAGACTTCAAAGGCATGGCCGCCGCGAATGCCCATGAGCTTCTCGGGCGACGAAATCTGTATGCCGGGCAGATCGCGCGGCACGATGAAGGCGCTGACCCCGCGTGCCGCAGCCTCCGCATCGGTCTTGGCGAACACCACCATGAAGCGGGCCTCCGCCGCATTCGAGATGAAGTGCTTGACGCCCGTGATCAGATAGTCGTCGCCGTCGCGCACGGCCCGGGTACGCATGTCTGCAGGGTGGGAGCCACCGCGCGGCTCGGTCAGCGCAAAGGCCGCCAGCCATTCCCCGCTGGCGCAGCGCGGCAGCCATTGCTCGCGCTGCGTCTCGTCGCCAGCTATGAGAACGGCATCCGTGCCCAGGTAGTGAGCACCGATCATGGACGAGGTCGCGGCACAGGCGCGCGAGATGGCGACCAGCGACATCAGCATGGCGGTGGGGGTGACGCCCGGCCCGCCAAAGCGTTCCGGCAGATTCATGCCCATCACGCCCAGCGCGGACAGGCCGGGCACATGGCGTGTGGCAGAAAAAGCCTCCTCGTCCATGGCTTGGGCCACGGGCGCCAGGGTTTCCTCGGCAAAGCGTGCAACGGCATCGGCAACGGCCTGATCTTCTTCGGTCGCGCCCAGACGAATCAATGACATGGCGGTCTCTCCTTGTTTTCTGTCAATCAAAATCAACCCAAAGCGCCTGCTTCGCGCAAGGCGGCAATGGCGTCCGTGCTGCGGCCCAACCAGCTTTGCAGCAGCAGCTCCGTGTGCTCGCCCAGGGCCGGTGCGCGTTGCGCACGATTGGGCAAAGCGCCGTTGAAATGCACGGGCTGTGTCGGCAGCTGCAGGCCCGGAAGGCGCTCGTCCTCGACCTCGCAGAGCAGGCCACGCGAGCGGATCTGCTCGGAGTTCAGGGCCTGCTCTATGTTCCAGATGGGGGCTGCGGGAACGCCTGCGGCTTCGAGCCGCGCCATCACATCGGCCACATCGTGCTGCGTACTCCAGCCCTCCAGCGCGGCGCGCAATGCAGGCTCGTTGGCCGAGCGGGTTTCATCGCTGGCAAAACGCGGATCGCTGGCCAGCTCGGGCTGCTCCATCGCGGCCGCAGTGGCATCGAACAGCTTCTTGTTGAGCACGGCCAGGGCGTAGTGGCCGTCCCGAGCCCTGTAGACGCCAAACGGCGCCGAGAGCGGATGCCGGTTGCCCACACGCCGTGCAGGCAGGCCGGTGAACAGATAGCGCGACATCGATGTCGCCAGAAAGCTCAGCGTGGTGTCGAACATGGCGACATCGACATGCTGGCCGGTGCCGGTTCTCTGCGCCTGCAGCAGGGCTGCCAGTGTCGCCCAGGAGGCAAACAGGCCGGCAACCACATCGCTGACCGCTTCACCGACCAGGGTGGGCGCGCCTTGAGGTTCGCCGGTGGCTTCCATCAGGCCGCTCATGGCCTGAACAATGATGTCGTAGGCCGGGCGATGGGCCAGCGGGCCGGTCTGGCCGAAGCCGGAGACGCTGACATACACCAGCCGGGGATTGAGGGCGCGCAGCGTTTCGGGGCCGATGCCCAGGCGCTCGGCCACGCCCGGCCTGAAGTTCTCGACCACCACATCGACCTGCCGGGCCAGCTCATGCACCACGGCGACCGCATCCGCATGCTTGAGGTCCAGCACCAGGCTTTGCTTGTTGCGATTCATGACCGTGAACAAGGCGCTTTGCCCATTCTTCATGGGCCCGATGGCGCGGTAGTCGTCGCCCTGAGGCGGCTCCACCTTCACGACTTCCGCGCCCAGATCGGCCAGCAAGGCCGTGGACATGGGGCCCGCCAGAACCCGGGTGAAGTCCAGGATGCGGATGCCGTCCAGCGGACGGGAGGCAGTTTTTTCGGTTGATGCAAGCATGGGAGTCCTGCTGTTGATCTGAAGCGATGCCTGCATGCTGCCCAAAACATGAATCAATGGAAAATATTCATTTCCCATTCACTGGATTCAAAAAATTGATTCAGATAAATCTGCGCCAGCTCGAATATTTTGTCGCCGCCGCACGCCACGGCAGCACGGCCAAGGCGGCGCTGGCCATCAATGTTTCACAGCCCTCCATCTCCAAGGCGATTGCCGACCTGGAGGCCCAATGGGGTGAGCCGCTGTTCGTGCGTCGCCATGCCCGCGGTATGGACTTGACGGCCGCGGGCAGCGCACGTCAGCGTGAGGCGCAGGCATTGATAGAGCGCGCACGGCTGCTGCAGGGGCCGCGCACACAGGCTATGGCCGGACTGCTGCGCCTGGGCTATCTGAGCACGTTGGGGCCGCGCTGGGTGCCGGCCATCGTGGCGCAGATGCGCAAAAGCTACCCGCAGGTGGAGATCGAACTCGTTGATGGCGACATCGAGAGTCTCACGCGGCGGCTGGAGCGTGGCGAACTCGATGCAGCGCTGCAATACGACCTTGGTCTGGCGCGTCCGCGCCTGGATATGGCCCATGTGGCGGACCTGACGCCCTATGCGCTGCTGCCTTGGGGCCATGCCCTGGCGGACAAGGCCACGGTGCGCCTGACAGACTTGGCGCTCTGCCCCCTGGTGCTGATAGGCCTGCCTCACAGTCGCGAGTATTTCCTGTCTCTGTTCCGCGAGGCGGGCGCCACGCCACAGATCGCCTTCGAGACCGGATCGCTGGAGATGGCTCGCTCTCTCGTGGCCAATGGCCTGGGTGTCGGTTTGCTGACGACGAGACCTGTGGTGGACAAGTCGCAAGACGGCAAGCGCCTGGGCTGCCGGCGTTTGCGTGGTCCGGTGGCCCGGCAGTCGGTGGTGGTGGCTTTCCCGAGGGATATGGCTTCCCCTTTGATCCAGCCGCTGCTGCCCGTGGCCCGCTCGGTGTTCGCGCGCGCAGGCTGAAGGCCGGACCAGGGCTGCAGCAAGGCTCCCCCGCGATTTCCCGGACAGGGAAGATATGTATATACAGGTATGTGCAACTCTAGGATTCTCGAGTCCGGAGGCATGGGCGCAAGAAGGAAGAAATGCACAGAACCGGTGCAGCCCATTCGCTCTTTGCACCAGACAAAGCGTGAATCCGCACCTGGAGTTGCATGCAGCTTCCGGTAAGACAGGTGGCAGACACAGCGATGAGACTGGCACACATCCTGCTTTGTCGGGAAATGTATAGACAGTTCTATTGGGGTTTGACATGGCAGTTGTGGAGCACATGCAGTTGTCCGAGGAGGACATCACCGCATTCGAGCGCGACGGCGTCATCGTGATCCGTCAGGCGTTCAACGATTGGATGGAGCCGTTGCGCGAGGGCGTGCGTAGGCTGATGGCCGATCCGGGCCCCATGGAACGCTCGGTGGTGCCTGCCGACGGTTCGGCGGCCTTTTTTCAGGATCTATGCAACTGGCAGCGTATCCCTGAATTCAGCGATTTCGTGCTGCGCTCTCCGGCTGGCTCACTGGCCGCGCAACTGATGCGCTCGCGCACAGCGCGCTTCTTTCACGACCATGTGCTGGTCAAGCAGCCTGGAGGCAGCACCGTTACCCCCTGGCACCAGGACCAGCCGTATTACTGCGTGGATGGCCGGCAGAGCGTGAGTTTTTGGACGCCGCTGGATCCTGTGGTGCGCTCGGTGGTGATGGAGTGCGTGCGCGGCTCGCACCGCTGGGGCCAGGATTTTCGGCCCATGCGCTTCGACGGCACGCGCCTGTATGAGAACGACAGCTATGCCGCGCTGCCAGACATCGATGCGGCACGCGACCAGTTCGATATCGCGGGCTGGGACATGGAGCCTGGCGACGTGATCGCCTTCAATTTCCGAACCGTGCACGGCGCACCCGGTAACCGATCGCAGATCGCGCGCAGGGTGTTCTCGGCGCGTTGGGTGGGTGATGACGCCGTCTATGCAGACCGCGGCGGCAAAGGATCGCCACCGATCAAGGGACTTACCATGAAGCATGGCGATCCCTTCGATGACCCGATGTTCCCTGTGGTCTGGCGCGATGGCGCGCCGGCTGTCTAGGTCCCAGGTGGAGGCAGGCCGGCCGCACCAGGCGCCTGCGCAGTGTTGTCAATCTCGTCGAGAGGAATATTCCATGTCCATGATGAAGAAAACCGTGCTGGCTCTTTCGTTGGCAGCAGGTCTGTCCGGGGCGGTCCTGGCGCAGGAAACCAAGGTGTCCGTCGCCATGTCCGGCTGGACGGGCTTCGGCCCGCTGACGCTGGCCAAGGATGCAGGCATCTTCAAGAAGCTGGGGCTTGATGTGAGCATCCGCAAGATCCCTCAGAAGGATCGCCATCTGGCGATCGCCTCGGGCGACGTGCAATGTGCCGCCACTTCAACCGAGACCTGGATCGTCTGGAACGCCAACGGCGTGGCCACGACCCAGATCTTCAAGATGGACCAGGGTATGGGTGCCGACGGTATCGTGGCCAGGCCCGGCATCGAGAAGGTCGAGGATCTCAAGGGCAAGACCATTGGAGTGTCTGCGCCCGGCACCAATCCGTATTTCTCGCTGGCCTGGATCCTCAAGAAGCACGGCATGACGCTCAAGGATGTGAAGATGGTGACGCTGGAACCAGCCCAGGCAGCCAATGCGCTGATCGCAGGCAACAGCGGACTGGACGCAGCCATGACCTATGAGCCATATCTGGGCTTGGTGCGCAGCCAGCCCGACAAGGGCAAGCTGATTGCCGACTCCAAGCAGTACTCCATGGTGTTCGACACCTTCGGCTGCACGCCAAAGTTCCTCAAGGACAACCCCAAAGCCGCCAAGGCGCTGACCGAAGGCTATTTCGAGGCGCTGGACATGATCGAGAAGGACAGGACCAAGGCCTTCACCATCATGGGGGCCGACCTCAAGCAGACGGCCGAGCAGTTCGAGACCTCTCAAAGCAAGATCAAGTGGGCCGACCGCGAGGCCAACATTCGCTTTTTCAATGGGGAGATCCAGGCCTTCAACAAGGAAGCAGCCACCTTGCTGCTGGAAACCGGCGTGATCCGTGCCATTCCCGCCAATCTCGACAGCCTGTTTGACACCCAGTTCCTGAGGAAGTGACCATGGTCTCCGTCAGTTCCATAGACAAGCAGGCGGTGGCGGGAGAGCCCGCCGCTGCGCCGGCTTCCCACGGACCTCGCAAGATGAAGCTGCTGCATCCGATAGAACCTCGTGTCCGCCTTTTTCTGGGGGTGGCATTTTTCGCGCTATTCCTGCTGTTCTGGACGTTCCTGACGGTGGCCGGCATCGTCGCTCCCCATTTCCTGGCATCGCCCTTGCAAGCGCTGAAAGCGGCCTGGAAACTGTTCACCGAATTCGGCTTCCTGAACGATGTGGGCATGACGGTATGGCGGGTGATGGGCGGCTTTGTGCTGGCGGCCGTGATCGCCGTGCCCCTGGGCATTGCGATGGGAGCATACAAGCCCATAGAGGCCATATTCGAGCCCTTCGTCTCGTTCGCGCGCTATCTGCCGGCCTCTGCCTTCATCCCGCTGCTGATCATGTGGGTGGGCATAGGCGAGGCGCAGAAGCTGTCCATCATCTTCATCGGCTGCTTCTTCCAGCTCACGCTGATGGTGATGATGATCGTCGGCAATGCGCGGCGTGACTTGGTCGAAGCCGCTTACACGCTGGGCTCCACCGACTCCAGCGTGATCCGGCGCGTGCTGCTGCCCGGTGCTGCTCCCGAAATCGCCGAGGCCTTGCGCCAGGTGTTGGGTCTGGGCTGGACCTATGTGGTGGTCGCCGAGTTGATCGGCGCTGCCTCGGGCATAGGCCACATGATCATGGACAGCCAGGCGTTGATGGCCACCGACAACATCATTGCCGGCATCGTCATCATCGGCCTCGTGGGCCTGACTTCGGACCTGCTGTTCAAGAAGCTGAACCAACTGCTTTTCCCCTGGAGCCTGATGCGATGAGCCGCCTGTCCATACGCCAAGTCACCAAGGTCTTCCAGGGCACGGCCCGGGGAGCCTCTCCCACCACGGCGTTGCAGCCCACGAGCCTGGAGGTGGCTGACAACGATTTCATCACCGTGCTGGGGCCTTCGGGATGCGGTAAGTCCACGCTGCTGCGGCTGGTGGCGGGGCTGGAGACGCCCACTGGCGGCGAGATACTCCTCGATGGCCATCGTGTCGAAGGGCCGGGCGCTGACCGTGGCGTGGTGTTTCAGAGTTATACGTTGTTTCCCTGGCTCAACGTGCGCCAGAACATCTGTTTCGGTCTGCGCGAGAAGGGAGTGCCTGAGGCCCAGCAAAAGGAGATCAGCGAGTACTTCATCGCCAGCGTGGGGCTGCGCGGCTTTGAGCAGCACTTTCCCAAGCAACTGTCTGGTGGCATGCAGCAGCGCGTGGCCATAGCACGGGCGCTGGCCAACGATCCCAAGATCCTGCTGCTGGACGAGCCGTTTGGCGCGCTGGACAACCAGACCCGGGTGGTCATGCAGGAGTTGCTGCTGGGCATCTGGGAAAAGCACCGCAAGACTGTGATCTTCGTCACGCACGACATCGACGAGTCCATCTTCATGGCCAGCCGCGTGGCGGTATTCAGCGCCCGCCCGGGCCGCATCAAAGCCGACATTCCTGTGAACTTGCCACATCCACGTCACTACACGGTCAAGACATCATCGGAATTCATGGAGCTTAAAGCCCGACTGACAGAAGAGATTCGCGCCGAGGCGCTGGCGGCTGCTGCACACTGAGGGTTTTCATGACCACAGTCCACACCATGCCTTCCCGCCTCACCGCTACTCGTTTTTCCTCACCGACAGCGGAGGTGCCAATGGCCCTGTACCAGCAGGTCAAGGACCATGTGCTGCGCAAGATCGGCGACGGTTCGCTGGCGGCCGGTGCGCGCGTGCCTTCCGAGCAGGAGCTGGTCAACGAGTTCGGCGTGGCGCGCATGACGGTGAACCGTGCGCTGCGCGAACTGGCAGAGCAGGGCGTGATCGTGCGTGTGGCGGGGGTCGGCTCTTTCGTGGCCGAGGAAAAGCCGCAATCGACCCTGCTGCGCATCGCCAATATCGGTGAAGAGATCACCCAGCGCGGGCATGACCATCGCTTCGAGCTGCTCGACATGCGCCGCGAGTCCGCCTCGCCCGAGGTCGCCGCGGCGCTGGACCTGGCGGTCGGCGCCTCGGTCTTTCATCTGCATGGCGTGCACTTCGAAAACGAGCTGCCGGTTCAGATCGAAGACCGCTATGTGAACCCCCGTCTGGTCCCCGACTTCATGGACCAGGATTTCTCTGCCGTGCAACCCTCGGTCTATCTGGTGCGCAATGTGCAGTACGACCAGATCGAGCATGTGGTCGATGCGATCTTGCCTACGGCCGAGCAGGCCCGACTGTTGCAGATGGCTCTCGACCAGCCTTGTCTGATGCTCACGCGCCGTACCTGGCTGCGCGGCGTCCCTATCACCTGGGTGCATTGCGTGCATCCGGGCATGCGCTACCGACTCGGTAGCCGTTTCCGAACCGATTCAGTGCACGGCGGCTGATCCCGGCCAGGCCCTTGAATCCCTCAGTACGTTTTTGTTTCTCTTGACTGTATAGACAGGTATAGCCATGAACACTACCACCACCCAAGAGCTCTGGAACTCCGAACTGGAACTGCATCCCGGCGAGCTCACGCTGGCTCAGCTGCGCCGAATTCAGGACGGCGGCGTGCAGCTCAGCATGGCGCAGGCCGCCTATGCGGCCATGCGCAAGGCCGAGGCGCATGTGCAGCATATCGTCGATGAAGACCAGGTGGTCTACGGCATCAACACCGGTTTCGGCAAGCTGGCTTCGACCAAGATTGCCCATGAGCGTCTGGCCGAGCTGCAGCGCAATCTGGTGCTTTCGCACAGCGTCGGCACGGGTGATCCGCTGCCGGATCATGTGGTGCGCCTGGTGCTGGCCACCAAGGCCGTGAGTCTGGCCCGCGGGCATTCGGGAGCCCGCACGGCGCTGGTGGACGCGCTGCTGGCGCTGGCCAATGCCGATGTCCTGCCCGTGATTCCCTCTAAGGGTTCGGTGGGCGCTTCGGGCGATCTGGCGCCGCTGTCGCACCTGGCCTGTGTGCTGATCGGCGAGGGGCAGGCCAAGGTGGGCGGCAAGCTCGTTTCCGGCCGTGAGGCCATGCAGCATATCGGCCTGGAGCCCTTTGTGCTGGGCCCCAAGGAAGGGCTGGCGCTGCTCAATGGAACCCAGGTCTCCACCTCGCTGGCGCTGGCGGGTCTGTTCCAGGCCGAAAGCGTGCTGGCCGCAGGCCTGGTGGCCGGTTGCCTGACGCTGGAAGCCATACAGGGCTCCATCAAGCCCTTCGATGCGCGCATCCACGAGGCCAGAGGCCAGCATGGACAGATCGCCGTGGCGGCTGCCGTGCGTTCCCTGCTGGACGGCAGTGCCATCGACCCCTCGCACCCCAATTGCGGGCGCGTGCAGGACCCCTATTCCATCCGCTGCGTGCCGCAGGTCATGGGCGCCTGCCTGGACAATCTCAGCCATGCTGCGCGCGTGCTGGTCATCGAAGCCAATGCCGCCTCGGACAATCCGCTGGTGTTCGACAACGGCGACGTGATTTCGGGCGGTAACTTTCATGCCGAACCCGTGGCTTTCGCCGCCGACATCATGGCCTTGGCGATCGCTGAAATCGGCGCCATCTCCGAGCGTCGCATGGCCTTGCTGCTGGACACCGGACTATCGCGCCTGCCGGCCTTTCTGATCGAGGACAGCGGCGTCAACTCGGGCTTCATGATCGCCCAGGTCACGGCGGCAGCCCTGGCGGCCGAAAACCAGTGTCTGGCCCATCCCAGCAGCGTGACCAGCCTGCCCACCTCGGCCAACCAGGAAGACCATGTCTCCATGGCCACCTATGGCGCGCGTCGCCTGGCAGACATGGTCAGGAACACGGCCGTGATCGTGGGCGTGGAGGCCATGGCCGCGGTCCAGGGCATGGACTTCGACCGCCGGCTCAAGAGCTCGCCGCTGATCGAGGAGCAGTACGCGTTGATCCGCAGCCAGGTGCCTTACCTGGACAAGGACCGCTATCTGGCCCCCGATATCGAAATCATGCGTCTGTGGGCGCTGGAAACCGCCTGGCCCGAGGTGTTGCAGAGCATTCTGCCGAGCACGGAGCGCTGAAACTGCTGCCTACAACCCACACCGCAAAAATCGCCGGTGCCCCAGGCCAGGGGTTCCGAGCAAGAGCCTCAGCCGGCCGCGCCGCCTCGCAGCGAGGGCGCCGTCCCCTTGGGGGAAGGCGGCGCAGCCGCTCAGGGGGATCAGAAATTTCCCGCGAACTGGTAGCGCGAAGCCGGGTGCCACAGGGCCGAAACCGAGGCCACCTGGCCCTGGGAGCGGGTTCTGCGGCGCAATACCAGACAGGGTTCGGTGACCTCCATGCGCAAAAGCTCCGCCACCTCGGCCGTGGGCATGCTCGCTTCGATGGAGAAATTCACGCCCTGCAGCGGAGCCACGCGCACCAGATAGGCATTGGGCGTCTGGCTTGCAAAGTCCTGGCTCAGATAGTCGGGAGCCACGGCCGGATTTACATAGCGGTCTTCGACCTGGATGGGGACATCGTTCTCGAAGTGCACGACCACGGAGTGAAACAGATGGGTGGCGGCGCTCAGCTCGAACTGGCGCAGCAGGGCGGCATCGACCTTGCAGCGCTCGAGCCGCTGCAGCTCCCCCCGGTGCCGGTGGCCGCGTGCACCAATTTCGTCGGCGATATTGCGCAGCTCGACCAGGGTGGCCTGGTACTTCTGCTGGGCCACGAAAGTGCCCGAACCCTGGACGCGCGTCAGTGTCTTTTCGTCGCTGAGCTCGCGCAGCGCGCGGTTGACGGTCATGCGCGCCACATTGAACTGCTTGACCAGCGCGGCCTCGCTGGGGATGGCCTGGCCTTCCTGCCATACGCCACTTTGAATCTGCTGCAGCACATGGTCTTTGATGCGCTGGAACGCAGGTACGGCGGCGGTGGTATCGGTTCGCGACATAGGGTTTGTTTGGATCAGAAAAGCTGTCTAGATGATTGACGTGGGTGGGAGTAAATCACAAAATTCGTCTATACAACTTCGCGAAAATAAATGAAAGTTGTTCGGACATATAAGAGACATCCAGAGGGATTGACGGAGCAATTCATGAGTATTGATACAGCCACGCTGGGTTCCTCTGGCGCCATCGAGAGCAGAACCATAGACATGGTTCCGGAGAGCGAGCGCCACGGATCGCCCTCCAGCCAGTTCACCCTCTGGTTCGGAGCCAATTGCCAGATCACGGCCATTGTCGACGGAGCGCTGGCCATCGTGTTCGGCGCGGAGGCCATGACGGCCATCATCGGTCTGCTGATCGGCAACATCCTCGGCGGCATCGTCATGGCCCTGCACTCGGCCCAGGGCCCGCGCCTGGGCCTGCCCCAGATGATTTCCAGCCGCGTGCAGTTCGGCGTCAAGGGCGCGGCCCTGCCGCTGCTGCTGGTGATCCTCATGTACCTGGGCTTCGCGGCCACGGGCACGGTTCTCTCGGGCCAGGCCATCAACCGCATGTTCGATTTCTCGGCCCCGCAGACCGGCATGATCATCTTCGGCACGCTGACCGCCATCGTGGCCGTGGTGGGCTATCGCCTCATCCACGTGCTCGGCCGCGTGGCCACGGTGATCGGGCTGCTGGGCTTTGCCTACCTGGCCGTGCGCCTGGGCATGCAGTACGACGTGGCCAGCGCCTTCGGCCAGAAGCCCTTCACCTGGGCGAGCTTCCTGCTCACCATCGCGCTGTCGGCCGGCTGGCAGATGACCTTCGCGCCCTACGTCGCCGACTACTCGCGCTACCTGCCGTCCAACACGCCTACGTCGCGGGCCTTCACCACGACCTTCATGGGCAGCGTGATCGGCGCGCAGATCGCCATGACGCTGGGCGTGCTGGTCGCCGCGCTGGGGGGCCAGTTCCTGAAGAACCAGGTCGGCTTCATCGGTGACCTGGCCGGCCCGGCCGCCATCGTGATCTACCTGGTGATCGTCTCGGGCAAGCTCACGGTGAACTGCCTCAATGCCTACGGCGGCTTCATGACCATCCTGACCACGGTCAGCGGCTTCAACAACAAGACGCAGATCTCGCCCGTCGCGCGCATCGCCTACATCGTCGGCTTCGTGCTGCTGTCGCTGGTGGTGGCCTTGCTGGCCAGCGCCGATTTCCTGAACAACTTCAAGAACTTCGTGCTGCTGCTGCTCGCCGTCTTCGTGCCATGGAGCGCGGTGAATCTGGTGGACTACTACCTGGTGTCCAAGGAGCGGGTCGACATTCCCGCGCTATACGACCCCCAGGGCCGTTATGGCAGCTACAACTTCATGGCGCTGGGTTGCTATGTGCTGGGCATCCTGGTGCAGATCCCGTTCCTGAACCAGGCGCTGTACAAGGGTCCGCTCGCCTCCATGCTGGGCGGTGCCGACATCTCCTGGATCGTCAGCCTGCTGGTGACATCGCTGGTGTACTACCCACTGGCCAAGCGGTCCATGAAGGTGCCTGCGGCCATGATCTATCCCAAGTGCAGCCCGGCCCCAGCCGTCGAGCCCGACTTCTACGCCGAGGCAACCCGCTTCCGAGCCGAGCCGTAACGCCTTTTCCATATTCTCTCCATTACTGTCAAAGGAGCAGCCATGACTACCCCTAACGATTCGCGCATCGACCCCACCCGCGTCATCCGCGCCCCTCGCGGCAACCAGCTCAGCTGCAAGAACTGGCTGACCGAAGCGGCCTACCGCATGATCCAGAACAACCTCGACCCCGAGGTCGCCGAGAACCCGCAAGCCCTGGTGGTCTACGGCGGCATCGGCCGCGCAGCCCGCAACTGGGAGTGCTACGACCAGATCCTGGCTTCCCTCAAGGAACTCAATGAGGACGAGTCCCTGCTGGTCCAGTCGGGCAAGCCTGTGGGCGTGTTCAAGACCCATCCGGGCGCGCCCCGCGTGCTGATCGCCAACTCCAACCTGGTGCCCAAGTGGGCCACCTGGGAGAAGTTCAACGAGCTGGACCGCAAGGGCCTGTTCATGTACGGCCAGATGACGGCCGGCAGCTGGATTTACATCGGCAGCCAGGGCATCGTGCAGGGCACTTTCGAGACCTTTGTCGAAGCCGGTCGCCAGCACTACAACAACGACCTGACCGGCAAGTGGATTCTCACGGCCGGCCTGGGCGGCATGGGCGGCGCCCAGCCCCTGGCCGCCACGCTGGCCGGCGCCTGCTCGCTGAACATCGAATGCAAGCAGTCCAGCATCGACTTCCGTCTGCGCACCCGCTATGTGGACAAGCAGGCCAAGGACGTCGACGACGCGCTGGCCCTGATCAAGCATCACACCGAAAAGGGTGAGGCGGTCTCCATCGCGCTGCTGGGCAATGCCGCTGAAATCCTGCCCGAGCTGGTCAAGCGCGCCAAGGCCGGCGGCCCCAAGCCCGACATCGTGACCGACCAGACCTCGGCCCACGACCTGATCAACGGTTACCTGCCCGTGGGCTGGACCGTGGCACAGTGGGAAGCAGCCGCTGCCGACCCCAGCCAGCACGCCAAGCTGACCAAGGCCGCGGCCCAGGGCTGCGCCGTGCACGTGCAGGCCATGCTGGACTTCCAGGCCATGGGCATCCCCACGGTGGACTACGGCAACAACATCCGCCAGGTGGCCTTCGACGAGGGTGTGAAGAACGCCTTCGACTTCCCCGGTTTCGTGCCCGCCTACATCCGTCCGCTGTTCTGCGAGGGCAAGGGCCCGTTCCGCTGGGTGGCACTGTCGGGCGACCCCGAGGACATCTACAAGACCGACGCCAAGATCAAGGAACTGTTCCCCGAGAACAAGCACACCCACCGCTGGCTGGACATGGCGCGCGAGCGCATCGCCTTCCAGGGCCTGCCCGCACGTATCTGCTGGCTGGGTCTGGGCGAGCGCCACAAGGCGGCCCTGGCCTTCAATGAAATGGTCAAGAACGGCGAACTCAAGGCCCCCATCGTCATCGGCCGCGACCACCTGGATACCGGCTCCGTGGCCAGCCCCAACCGTGAGACCGAAGCCA
The DNA here is from genome assembly GCF_040187805.1 of Comamonas sp. wu1-DMT. NCBI lineage: Bacteria > Pseudomonadati > Pseudomonadota > Betaproteobacteria > Burkholderiales > Comamonadaceae > Comamonas > Comamonas sp. wu1-DMT. The sequence continues at coordinate 93,010 of NZ_JBANEM010000006.1, read as the reverse complement.
TGAAGGACGGCACGGATGCCGTCTCAGACTGGCCGCTGCTCAACGCCCTGCTCAACACTGCCGGCGGCGCCACCTGGGTCAGCCTGCACCACGGCGGAGGCGTGGGCATGGGCTACTCGCAGCACTCCGGCATGGTCATCGTGGCCGACGGCACCGATGAGGCCGCCGCACGGCTGGCGCGCGTGCTGGTCAACGACTGCGGCTCGGGCGTGATGCGCCATGCGGACGCAGGCTACGAGCTGGCCATCGAGACCGCACGCAAGCAGGGCCTGAAGCTGCCCATGGTGAAGTAAGCGCCATGGCCGCCGCGCACATGACTCAACGGAGAATCCTCCGTGCTCCCGCATTGCTGCGCGGCGTTGCCCTGGCTGCGGCGCTGCTGGTGCCCGGCTGGGCAGCCGCGCAGGAGCCCGCCGCGATCGATCGCCTGCTGGGTCAGATGTACCCGCAGCTGGATACGCTGTACAAGGATCTGCACGCCCACCCCGAACTGGGCTTTGCCGAGACCCGTACCGCCGCCCGGCTGGCGAAGGAGCTGCGCGGCCTAGGTTTCGAGGTGACGGAGCAGGTCGGCAAGACCGGCGTGGTGGCCCTGCTGCGCAACGGCACGGGCCCCACGGTGATGGTCCGTACCGACATGGACGCGCTGCCTATGGAGGAAAAGACCGGCCTGCCCTATGCCAGCCGCACCAAGACCACCTGGAACGGCCGCGAGACCTTCGTGGCGCATAGCTGCGGCCACGACGTTCACATGGCGGCGTGGGTTGGCGTGGCGCGCACGCTGTCGGCTCTGAAGTCGCAGTGGCGCGGCACGCTCATGCTGGTTGCCCAGCCCGCGGAAGAAACCGGCGCCGGTGCGCGTGCCATGCTGGCCGACGGCCTGTTCACCCGCTTTCCCAAGCCCGACGTGGCGCTGGCGCTGCACACCGACCCGCGCCCCATCGGCACCGTCAGCTATGCGGTGGGGCCGATGACCTCGGCTGCCAACGAGGTGCAGATCACCTTCAAGGGCCGTGGCGGCCACGGCTCGGCGCCACACAAGGCGCTCGATCCGGTGATGATTGCCGCGCGCTTCATCGTCGACGTGCAGTCGGTCGTCAGCCGTGACAAGGACCCGATGGAGTTCGGCGTCGTCACCATCGGCGCGATGCAGGCAGGCAGCTCGGGCAACATCATCCCCGACCGGGTGGTGCTGCGCGGCACGATCCGCAGCTACGCACCGGCGGTGCGGGCACAACTGCTCGACGGCGTGCGCCGTGTCGCGCTTGCCTCGGCCGCAGCGGCTGGCGCGCCGGAGCCCGATATCGCGCTGCCGGACACCAGCTCCGCCACCGTCAATAACCCGGCCGTCGTGGCGAAGGTCGAGTCGGTGCTGAAGGCCGCATTGGGGGCCGACAACGTGACGCGCACGCCGCCGCTGACCACCAGCGAAGACTTCGCCGAATACGGTGCCGAGGGCGTGCCCTCGATGTTCTTCCTGGTCGGCGTCACCGACCCGCAGGAAGTGGCCGCCTCGCAGCGCCCCGGCGGCAAGCCGCTGGTGTTCAACCACTCGCCGCAGTTCGCGCCGCTGCCGGAGCCTTCCATCAAGACCGGCGTGAAGGCCATGAGCCTGGCGGCGCTGGGCTTCCTGGACAAGCCTTGACACGCATCATTGCTTGCCAGACGGCTGCGGCCCCTGCTCGGTACTTCCGCGCTGGGGCACGCCGGTTCTAGCGCGGCGTTTTGTTTTAATTTTTTGTGCTTTTGATCGGTGCAACGCTTTGACCTGAACCAGATTGCGCCCAGCCCGTGGAAGAACGGGGGCGGCAGCACGCGCGAGATTGCCTGCTGGCCGCAGGGTGCGGGCATGGACAGCTTTGGCTGGCGCGTGAGCGTGGCCACGATTGCCCAGGCCGGCCCGTTTTCTGCATTTCCGGGCATAGACCGCCAGATCATGCTGCTCGATGGCGACGGGGTACGGCTGCACAGCGCCCATGCCGGGCTCGAGCATGCATTGACCGAGCGCTGGCAGCCATTCGCCTTTTCGGGCGATATGGCGCTGGATTGCGATCTGCTGGGCGGGCCGTCCAGCGACTTCAATGTCATGACCCGGCGCGGACAGTGGTCGGCCAGTCTGGAGCAGCTCGGCGGCCGGGCCGAGGCGGGGCTGAGCGCCGCAGGGCTTTGCATGGTGCTGGAGGGGGGCTGGAAATGCGCCGACGGGCGGATACTGCAAGCCGGTCAAGGCCTCTGGTGGACCAGCCCCCAGGCCGAGCCGCTGCTGGCGCAGGACGAGCAGGCCAGGCTGATCCTGGTCAGCCTGACGCCGCACAGCTAAAACACGAGCAGCTTGCACCCTTGAATTGGACGTTTCAATGCGTATTGATATGAAAAATCAGGAGTGGCAAGCGCATGAAGCTATGAAATCAGTAGTTTCATGGTTTGAATTGCCGTAATCGAACACTAGGAGCATCGCCATGACGCAAGTTATTTCTCATCCCGCAGTCTCTGCCGACGGCTGCTGGTACAACCTGCGTCTGGCGCCGGAGCTGTATGTCTCCGAAGTGGCGGATATTCCCGAGGGCACGCTGGCCTGTCTCGTGGTGCAACAAGGCCGCATGGTCTGGGTGGGCCCGCAGGATGCCATGCCCGCCGAATACCAGGCGCTGCCCCGGCATGATGGCGCAGGGCGCCTGGCCACGCCGGGCCTGATCGACTGCCACACCCACCTGGTCTATGGCGGCGAGCGTGCCAACGAGTTCGCCATGCGCCTGGCCGGGGCCAGCTACGAGGAAGTGGCTAGGGCCGGCGGAGGCATCGTCTCCAGCGTCAGGGCCACGCGCGAAGCGTCGGAGGACGAGCTGGTGGCGCTGGCGCTGCCGCGTCTCGAGCAGTTGCTGGCCGAAGGCGTGACGGCCATAGAGATCAAGTCGGGCTACGGCCTGGCCCTGGAACACGAGCGCAAGCAGCTGCGCGCCGCACGGCGCCTGGGCGAGTTGTGTGCCGTGACCGTGCGCACCACCTTTTTAGGGGCCCATGCGCTGCCGCCCGAGTACGCGGGTCGCAGCCAGGAATACACGGATCTGGTCTGCCAGGTCATGCTGCCGGCACTGGCTGCCGAAGGTTTGATCGATGCCGTCGACGTGTTCTGCGAACGCATCGCCTTCTCGCTGGCCGAGACCGAGCAGGTCTTTGAAGCGGCCAAGGCATTGGGCCTGCCCGTCAAGCTGCATGCCGAGCAGCTGTCGAATATGGAGGGTGCAGCCCTCGCGGCCCGCTATGGCGCGCTGTCCTGCGACCATATCGAGCACCTGTCCGAGCACGGCATCGCCGAGATGAAGAAGGCCGGCACCGTGGCTGTGCTGCTGCCCGGGGCCTTCTATACGCTGCGCGACACCAAAGTGCCCCCGATTGAGGAATTAAGGGCCGCCAAGGTCCCGATGGCCGTTTCTACCGATCACAATCCGGGTACCTCCCCGTGCTTGAGCTTGCTGCTCATGGCCAACATGGCTTGCACGCTGTTCCGTCTGACGGTTCCCGAGGCTCTGGCCGGCATCACCCGGCACGCCGCGCAGGCTCTGGGCCTGCAGGACGAGCAAGGCCTGATTGCCGTGGGTCGCCCCGCCAATTTCGTGCTCTGGCCTGTGCAGCAGGCAGCAGAGCTGGCCTATTGGTTCGGCAGCAAGCCTGACTGTACGGTGGTGCGCCAGGGTCTGATTGCACAGCAAGCCAAAGCCTGAATGCGGGGAGCGCGAAAGGTTGCTGATGTCTCACGAACAATTTCTCAATGAACTGATTTCCACCCTGGGCGCCGATGTCGCGCTGCGCGGCACGGACACGCCCGAGCGGTGCCGCACCGACTGGAGCGGCACGCCGCCTCAGCAGCCGCTGGCGCTGGTGCGCCCACGGACCACGGAGGAAGTCAGCGCCGTCATGCGTCTGTGCAGCGCCCACCGGATTGCGGTGGTCCCGCAGGGCGGTCTGACCGGCCTGGCCGGTGCTGCGGTTCCGATGGAGGGGGCAGTGGCCCTGTCGCTGGACCGCATGAACCGCATCGAGGACATCAATGCCAAGACCGGACTGATGCAGGTGCAGGCCGGCGTCACCCTGCAAGCCGTGCAGGAGGCGGCCGTCGATGTCGGCATGGTGTTCGGCGTCGATCTCGGCGCTCGCGGCAGCTGTCAGATCGGCGGCAATGTCTCCACCAATGCGGGCGGCAATGGCGTGCTGCAGCACGGCATGATGCGCGAGCAGGTGCTGGGCCTGGAAGTGGTGCTGGCCGACGGCACGGTGCTGCCCATGCTGCGCCCCATGATCAAGAACAACACGGGCTACGACCTCAAGCAGTTCTTCATCGGAGCCGAAGGCACGCTGGGCATCATCACGCGCGTGCTGCTGCGCCTGCGTCCCGCGCCCCAGGCCACGGCAACGACGCTGGTGGCCATGCCCGATTTCGACTCGGCGCTGGCCGTGCTCAAGCGCATGCAATCGCGCTTCGGCAACAGCGTCGCGGCCTATGAGCTGATGTGGGACAGCTTTGTGCAGGCTTCCATGGCCTGGCTCAAGCTCGCTGCGCCTTTTGAACAGCGCTACCCCTTGCTGGCCCTGATCAATGTGGACGGCAAGGACGAGGCGCAGCTGCAAGGCGATGTGCAGCAGGTGCTCGAGGAGGCCATGGAAGCCGGCGAGGTGCTCGATGCCATCGTGGCCCAGTCGGTCGCCCAGGTGCAGCAGCTGTGGAAGCTGCGCGAGGCACCGGCCGAGCTCAACAACAATATGCATCCCGCAATCAACTTCGATGTGAGCCTGCCCCAGGCCGACATCGGCCGTTTTGCCGAAGCCTGCATGCAGGCCTTTGCCGCTCGCTGGCCTGGTCACCAGGCGCTGTACTTCGGTCATGTGGGCGACGGCAATCTCCATGTCTCGGTGGATGGCAAGACCGTCAACGGCGAATGCGAGCAGGTGGAGGAGCTTCTCTACCGCATCGTGGGCGAGATGCAGGGCAGCGTCTCCGCGGAGCACGGCATCGGCCTGCACAAAAAGCCGTATCTGAGCAACAGCCGCACGCCCGCGGAGCTGGCGGCGATGCGGGCCATCAAGCTGGCCCTCGATCCCCTGGGCCTGATGAATCCCGGAAAGGTATTTGATCTATGACGAATTCTCTGGTGGCCTCGCTGGCCCGTGCACAGGTTCGCCCGCTGCCCGCATACAACGCAGGCCTGTCCAATGAAGCGGTGCGGGCGCGCTATGGCGTGACCGATATCGCGCGACTGGCCAGCAACGAGAACCCCTTTGGCGCCAGCGCCTCGGTGCGCCGGGCGATTGCCGAGGTGGCCAACGATGTGGGTAACTATCCCGATGCCAACTGCACGGCCTTGCGAGACGCCATTGCCGAGCGCACGGGGCTGCCCGCCGGGCACCTGGTGTTCGGCGACGGCTCGGAAGACCTGATCAAGATTCTCTGCGAGGTCTTTCTCGCTCCCGGCGATCTGGTGGTGACCCAGCGTCCCGTGTTCGGCCTGCACGAAATCTATCCGAAGATGATGGGCGCGGAGGTCGAGCTCCTGGAGCTGAACGAGCAGCTGGGCTTCGATCTGGGCGCCTGGTGCGCTGCCGTGGCCAAGGCCCCCAAGATCGCCTTCCTGCCCAACCCGTCCAACCCCGTGGGCTGCATGATGGATGCGGCGCAGTTTGCGCAGGTTCTGGAGGCCACGCCTGCCAACACCGTGCTGGTGGTGGATGAGGCCTATTACGAATACGCGCTGCATGACGATGACTACCCCGATGTGCTGGCCATGCTGGACGCGCGGGTCGGACCCTGGATCGTGCTGCGCACCTTCTCCAAGGCCTGGGGCCTGGCCGGTCTGCGCGTGGGCTACGGCATGGCCGACAGCGCCGAGCTGGTGGGCCTGATGGACAAGGTGCGCTCGCCCTTCAACGTGAACATGGCAGCCCAGCGCGCGGCGCTGGCGGCCTGGAACGACCCTGCGCACATGCGCAGCGGTGTGGCGACCACGGTGGCGCTGCGCGAAGATCTGCGCAGACAGCTGCTGGCGCTGGCAGGGCCGGGCCAGCCGCTGCAAGGCCTGCGCATTGCGCCCTCGGTAGCCAACTTCCTGTTTCTCGACCTGGGCCGTCCCAATGCCCCGGTGACCGAGGCGCTGCTCAGGCAGGGCGTGATCGTCAAGCCCTGGAAGGAGCCCGGTTTCGAGAATTTTCTGCGCGTATCCATAGGTACCGAGAAGGACAACGCGCGTTTTGTTCTGGCTTTGCTCGCTGCGATGGAGCAGACTGAGCGCGTGACTGCATGAGCTGCGCGGTTTGATCTTTTTCGCCTCATCGAGACCATCACCATGACTGCATCCTCATCCATTTCGCGTACCTTGTTTGCCGCAGACGCCTTGCTGCCCACAGGCTGGGCGCGCAACGTCCTGCTGAGCTGGAACGAGAGCGGCCAGCTGACCGAAGTGCTGACCGGTTTGGACCCGCAAAGCGGCGAGGCCGGAGAGGCGGAGGAAGCCGCCAAGGCGGCCGGCCCGCTGATCCCAGGCATGCCCAATCTGCACTCGCATGCCTTCCAGCGTGCGTTCGGGGGTCTGACCGAGTTCCGTGGCCAGGCGCAGGACAGCTTCTGGAGCTGGCGCAAGCTGATGTACGGCTTTGCCAATCGCATGACGCCCGAGGCGCTGGAGGCGATTGCGACCTGGCTGTACCTGGAGATGCTGGAGGCAGGTTACACCTCGGTCTGCGAGTTCCACTATGTGCACCATGATGTAGGCGGCAAGCCCTATGCCAACGATGCCAGCCTGTCCCTGGCACTGCTGCGTGCGGCGCAGAAGACCGGCATCGGCATGACCTTGCTGCCCGTGCTCTATCAGACCAGCGGCTTCGGGGGCTTGCCGCCTCGCGAGGATCAGGCCCGCTTCATTCGCAGCACGGACAACATGCTCTCCTTGCTGCAGCAGCTGGAGCCCGTGACCAGGGCGCAGCAGGCAGCCCTGGGCCTGGCTCCGCATTCGCTGCGCGCCGTGCCGCCGGACAGCCTCAAGACCGCGCTCGCAGGCCTGCACGCCATGCTGCCCAAGGCGCCGGTGCACATCCATATCGCCGAACAGACCCAGGAGGTGGACGACTGCCTGGCCTGGAGCGGTCAGCGCCCCGTGCAATGGCTGCTCGAGCATGCGCCCGTCGATGCGCGCTGGTGCCTGGTTCATGCCACGCATATGACGCCCGAGGAATATGCGGGCGCGGCTCGCAGCGCTGCCGTGGCCGGCATCTGTCCTACCACCGAAGCCAATCTTGGTGATGGGATTTTCGATATGCCGGCGTGGCTCAGGCATGGCGGCCGCTGGGGCATTGGCTCGGACAGCCACGCCACGGTCAACGCGGCCGAAGAGCTGCTGATGCTCGAATACAGCCAGCGCCTGAACCTGCGCCAGCGCAATGTGCTCGGCGGCGGTGCCCAGCCCCAGGTGGCGACCTCCATGACCTTGCAGGCGGTGGCCGGCGGTGCCCAGGCATCCGGCCGCGCCATTTCCGGTCTGGCCGTGGGCCAGCAGGCCGACTTCGTGGTGCTCGATGCCCGGCATGTGGCCCTCAACGGCCTGCCAGCCGACAGCGGCCATGCAGCCCATGTGTTTGCAAGCCATCGCACCTCGGCCATAGCCGATGTCTGGGTTCGCGGCCAGCAGCGCGTGCAGGCAGGCCGCCATGCGCTGCACGAGGTCGCGCAACAGGGCTTTGTCCTGGCCCGCAGGGCATTGCTGCAAGGCGCCTGAGGGCGGCTGCATTCAGATTTTTGACAGAAGAGAGACGCTCCATGAGCCAAGCCATCGCCCCCTTTGTCTTCCACCAGGGTACGGCACCGCTGCTGATTTCCATGCCGCATACCGGCACCCATGTACCGGCCGACATTGCGGCCAGGCTCACGCCCGAAGGGCGCGAAGTCCACGACACCGACTGGCATATGCCGCAGCTCTACGACTTCGCCAAGGCGCTGGGCGCATCCATTCTGGTTGCCACGCATTCGCGCTATGTCATCGATCTGAACCGTCCGCCCGATGGTGCCAGCCTCTATCCGGGCCAGAGCGTGACCGGGCTGTGTCCGGTTGACGGCTTCGACAGCAAGCCCCTGTATGCCAGCAAGGACCTGGAGCCCGACGAGGCGGAAGTCGCGCGCCGCCGCGAACTCTACTGGCAGCCCTATCATGCGCAGCTGCGCTCCGAGCTCGATCGCATCAAGAGCCAGCACGGCGTGGCCATGCTGTGGGATGCGCACAGCATCCGCTCGGTGCTGCCGCGCTTTTTCGAGGGCAAGCTGCCCGACCTGAACCTGGGCACGGCCGACGGCAAGAGCTGCGCGCCGGCGCTGGCCCAGCAACTGCTGGACATTGCACGGCAGGCACCGGGCCACACCAGCGTGCTCAACGGTCGCTTCAAGGGTGGCTTCATCACGCGCAACTATGGTCAGCCGGAGCAGGGCTTTCACGCCGTGCAGCTGGAGATGACACAGTCCAGCTATATGCAGGAGCAGATGCCTTTTGACTACCTGCCCGAGGTCGCGGCGCGTATCCAGCCCACCATGCAGCGTCTGCTGCAGGCCGTGCTGGCTTTCGCCCAGGCCAGCGGCCGCTGAGCCCAGGCTAGTGGCCCTCGGCCTGCAGCTCGTCGCCTAGCCAGCGGCGGGGCCCTGGGCCGCCGCGCTGGCATTGGTCGCCGGGGTTGTACATGCTGCAGACCTTGAGCGACAGACAGCCGCAGCCTATGCACTGGTTGAGGCTGTCGCGCAGGCGCTGCAGCTCGTCGATGCGCTCGTCCAGCCGCTGCTGCCAGATGCGCGACATCTTCTGCCAGTCGCCGCCTGTAGGCACGTGCCGCGTCGGCAGCCGTGCCAGCTGCGCGGCGATCTCCTCCAGCGTGAAACCCACACGCTGCGCAAACACGATGTAGGCGATGCGCCGCAGGCCCGAGCGGTGGTAGCGCCGCCTTCCGCCGCTGCTGCGCACCGATTCGATCAGACCCAGCGACTCGTAGAAGCGCAGCGCCGATGCGTTGACGCCGCTGCGCTGCGCGAAGTCGCTGATGCTCATCAGCGGATCATCCTCAATTTTCATGATGTCTTTCCTTGGTGCTTGACTTCAAGTTAACTTGAACTTGAAGAATGTGGGCCATTGTGATCGATAGCGCAGGAGCTGGGCAAGTCCGCTGAGACAGTCCATGAAGGCCAGTTGGCCGGACTGAGAAATTCTTTGGCTGAAAGTTGCAATGACGTCGCTCCTGTTCACTCATAAAGTAATGAGACGCATTTTTATTGGCCAACATAGACGGGAGTTTCCATGTACATCGACAGCAGCAGCTATCCACTGGTCCGCATGAGCTACGAGCGTGACAAGGCCCAGCCGGTGGACCGCTTGCTGGCGGATTTCTCGGCTCTGCTAGATCGCGGCCAGGCCTTTGTCTTCTACAGCGACGGAGACATGTCCCAGCAGGAGCACTCGCCCGAGGAGCGCAAGCAGGTAGTGCTCTGGATGAAAGCCCGCCGCAGCGAGCTCAAAAGCCTGGTTCGCGCTCTGGTTCACGCCGAGCCCGATGCGAAAAAGCGGGAGCAGGCCCAGGCCTTGGCGCAGATGTTCGGCAAGGCCTGGGGTTATCCGATGCTGCTGGTGGCCTCCACACAAGAGGCGCGCGAGCGAGCGCTGGAGCTTCTTGAGAGCGATTGAAATGAGGGAAAAGCGATGAATGCCGTGGATGAAGCCTTGCTGCAGGGCAGGCCTGGAATGTGGGACCCCGATCAGGTGGACCGCCCGGTGATCGTGCTGCCCATGAAGTCGGGCCCGGGGGATTGGGGCATGGATTTCCATGCCCATAGCAAGAGTCAGCTCATGGTCACGAATGCGGGGCTGATTACGCTGGAGACCGATGCTGGCGTCTGCGTGGTGCCACCGCGCAGCGCTGCCTGGATCGAAGGCGGAATGCCGCATCGCGTCAGCTGCAGCGGTGCTGCCAGCGGCTACATCGTATTCGTGGCAGCGGGGGCGGCGCGTCCCATGGCTGGCCCCTGTCATGCGCTGGCGGTATCGCCATTTCTGAGCGCGCTACTGGAGCGCGTGCAGGCCTTGCCGCAGCGCTACCGTCTTGATGACGGCGACGGCCGGTTGATGCAGGTGCTGATCGATGAGATCCAGGCGGCACAGCCCGAGGGGCTGCACCTGCCGATGCCGCGTGACCGGCGTCTGCGCCGCATGGCCAGCGCCCTGTGTGCCGAGCCGCAGCTGCAGGCTCGGCTGGCCGATTGGGCGCTGCGCATAGGCATGAGCGAGCGCAGCATGACCCGGCTGTTTCTGGCCGAGACAGGTCTTACCGTCAACCAGTGGCGCCGTCAGCTCCATGTGCTTACCGCGCTGCAGCAGCTCTCTGAAGGGCAGCGCATACAGACCGTGGCAGACGCCCTCGGCTACGAAAGTGCGCCGGCCTTCGTGACCATGTTCCGCAAAGCGGTGGGTAGCTCGCCGCGGCGCTTTCTGGCGCAGCGCAGAGCACCGTTGCAGCCTGCGTGGCCCGGGCTGCAGCCTGTGTCCGGGGCCGCGGTCTGAAGGCCGGCAGGCCCCGTTTCCAACCTGTTTCCCACGACGTCCATTGCGCGCCACGAGCCGCGCAGGGGCGGGTGTGCCCGCAAAGCGCCGCAGCACGCCGTGCACGGCCGTTTCCTGAAGGAGAGAGTCTCATGTTTGTCTTCCAAGCACCGCAGCTGCGGCCTACCATGCTTGCCAGCGCCGTGGCGGCGCTGGCCCTGCTTTCCGGCTGCGGCCGTTCCGGCACGGGCGATGCCCATGCCAGCAACGGCCCGCCGCCTGCGCCCGAGGTGCAGGTGGCCGAGGTCGCCTTGCAGGCCATACGCCCCTGGGACGAGTTCAACGGCCGCATCGAGGCCGTGGAGTCGGTGCAGCTGCGCTCGCGCGTGTCGGGATATATCGAACGCATCGCCTTCGCCGAGGGCCAGGAGGTGAAGAAGGGCCAGCTGCTGTTCGTGATCGACCAGCGGCCCTATCGCGCGGCCCTGGCCAGCGCCCAGGCACAGCTCGAACGCGCGCGTGCCGCTGCCGGGCTGGCGCAGACGCAGGACCAGCGCGCGCGCCAGCTGGTGGCCGAGAATGCGGTCTCGCGCGAGGAAGCCGACACGCGGGCCGCAACGCTGGCCCAGGCCACGGCCCAGGTGCGTGCGGCCGAGGCCGAGCTGGCCACCGCACGGCTGCAGCTCGACTTCACCGAGGTGCGTGCGCCCATCACGGGCCGTGCCAGCCGCGCCCTGCTCACCGTGGGCAATATGGCCCAGGCCGACCAGAGCGTGCTGACCACCCTGGTCTCGCAGGACCCGGTGTATGCGTATTTCGATGCCGACGAGCACAGCTTTCTGCGCTACCAGAAGGCAGGTCTGGCCGGCCTGAGCGGCCAGGGCCGCGCGGTGCGCGTGGCTCTGGTCGGCGACAGCGGCTTTTCCCATGCGGGCACGCTGGACTTCAGCGACAACCAGCTCCAGCCGGGCACGGGCACCATGCGGTTGCGCGCGCGCCTGGCCAACCCCGACCGGATGCTGACGCCAGGCCTGTTCGCACGCGTGCAGATGCAAAGCGGCCCGGACCGGGAGGAGGCCGAGTCCCAGGCGCTGCTGATCGACGACAAGGCCGTGCTCACCGACCAGGACCGCAAGTACGTCTATGTAGTGGGCGAAGGCAATCTGGCCGAGCGTCGCGAACTCACGCTGGGTCGCATGGTCGATGGCCGGCGCCTGGTGGAAAAAGGCCTGGCCGCGGGAGACCGGCTGGTGGTGGGCGGCGTGCAGCGCATCTACTACCCCGGCATGCCCGTCAATCCCAGGCCGGTGGTGGCAGCGGCCGTGCCGCCCACGCCCGCCGCTGCGCAGTAAGGAGGGAGTGCCATGGACTTCTCCAAATTCTTCATAGACCGGCCCATCTTCGCGGTCGTGCTCTCCATCATCATGTTCGCCGTCGGCCTGGTGGCTATTCCGCAGCTGCCGGTGGGCGAATATCCCGAGGTCGTGCCGCCCAGCGTGGTCGTGCGCGCCACCTATCCGGGGGCCAATCCCAAGGAGGTCGCCGAGTCGGTGGCCGTGCCGCTGGAGGAAGCCATCAACGGGGTCGAAGGCCTGATGTACATGAAGTCAGTCGCGGCTTCGGACGGCAGCCTGCAGGTGGTTGCCACCTTCCGCCCCGAAATCGATCCCGACACCGCCGCCGTGCGCGTGCAAAACCGCGTCAGCCAGGCCCAGAGCCGGCTGCCCGAGGAGGTGCGACAGTTCGGCGTGACCACGCAGAAGCAGGCGTCCACGCCGCTGATGTACGTGGGCCTGGTCTCCAAGGATGGCCGGCATGATGCGCTGTACCTGCGCAACCATGTCACGCTCAAGATCAAGGATGTGCTGGCGCGCATTCCCGGCGTGGGGGACGTGGGCATCTACGGCGCGGGCGACTATGCGATGCGTGTCTGGCTGGACCCGCACAAGGTGGCGGCACGCCAGCTCACGGCCGGCGAGGTGATTGCCGCCATCCGCGAGCAGAACATCCAGGTCTCGGCCGGCCAGCTGGGCGCCGAGCCCAGTGCGCAGAAGTCCGACAAGCTGCTGTCCATCAATGTGCGCGGGCGGCTGAAGACGGCCGAGGAGTTCGGCAGCATTGTGCTCAAGAGCGGCGAAGGCGGTCAGGTCGTGCGTCTGGCCGACGTGGCGCGCATCGAGCTGGGCGCCAGCGACTACACGCTGCGCTCGTGGAGCGACACCAAGAACATGGCGGCCGTGGGCATCTTCCTGTCGCCGGGCGCGAATGCGCTGGGCGTGGCCGAGCAGGTCTACGCGGCCATGGACCGGCTCTCGAAGGACCTGCCTGAAGGCGTGGCCTTCGAATCCGTCTGGGACCCCACGGTCTTTGTGCGCGACTCGATCAAGGCCGTGCAGAGCACGCTGATCGAGGCCGTGATCCTCGTGGTGCTGGTGGTCATCGTCTTTTTGCAGACCTGGCGCGCCTCCATCATTCCGCTGCTGGCCGTGCCCGTGTCCATCATCGGCACGTTCGCGGGCCTGTACCTGCTGGGCTATTCCATCAACACGCTGACGCTGTTCGGCCTGGTGCTGGCGATCGGCATCGTGGTGGACGACGCCATCGTCGTGGTCGAGAACGTGGAGCGCTACATCGAGCAAGGCCACAGCCCGCAGGAGGCGGCCCATCTGGCCATGAAGGAGGTCTCCGGGCCCATCATCGCCATCGCCCTGGTTCTGTGCGCGGTCTTCGTGCCCATGGCCTTTCTCAGCGGCGTCACGGGCCAGTTCTACCAGCAGTTCGCGGTGACGATTGCCATCTCCACGGTGATCTCGGCCATCAATTCGCTGACCCTGTCGCCGGCACTGGCGGCCAAGCTGCTGCAGCCGCACGGCGCACCGCGCGACGCGCTGGCACGCGTCATCGACAAGGGCCTGGGCTGGCTCTTCCGGCCCTTCAACCGCTTCTTCGATCGCAGCGCCCACGGCTACCAGAACTCGGTGGGTCGCTCGCTGCGCCGACGCGGCCTGGTGTTCGCGGTCTATGCGGCACTGCTGGCCGGCACTGCCGTGCTGTTCCATGCCGTGCCCGGCGGCTTCATCCCCATGCAGGACAAGCTCTACCTGTTTGCCGGCGCCAAGCTGCCCGAGGGGGCGTCGCTGAACCGCACCGATGCGGTCACGCGCCAGATGGTGGAGACGGCCAAGAGCGTGGATGGCGTGGACATGGTCGCGGCCTTCGCGGGCTTCAATGCACTGCAGTCCACGACCACGCCTAATCTGACCAGCTCCTACATCATGCTCAAGCCCTTCGGCGAGCGCACACGCAGCGCCGAGGCCATCAATGCCGAACTGGGTGCCAAGTTCGCGCAGATCGAGGGCGGCTTCGCCTATGCGCTGATGCCGCCGCCCATCCAGGGCCTGGGCAACGGCTCGGGCTACTCGCTGTTCCTGCAGGACCGCGCAGGCCTGGGCTACGCGGCGCTGCAGCAGGCGCTGCAGGCCTTCCAGGCCGAGATCGCCAAGACGCCGGGCATGACCTACCCGGTCAGCAGCTACCAGTCCAATATCCCGCAGCTGGAAGTGAAGGTGGACCGCATCAAGGCCAAGGCCCAGGGCGTGGCGCTGACTGATCTGTTCCAGACCCTGCAGGCCTATCTGGGATCGGTCTATGTCAACGACTTCAACGCCTTCGGCCGCGTCTGGCGCGTGATGCTGCAGGCCGATGCCGACTACCGCCAGGCCGTGGAGGACATCGCCCAGCTGCGCACGCGAAACGCGCGCGGCGAGATGGTGCCCATAGGCTCCATGGTCACCGTGGTGCCCAGCTACGGACCCGATCCGGTGCTGCGCTACAACGGCTTTCCGGCCGCCGACCTGATCGGCGATTCCGATCCGCGCCTGCTGTCCTCATCCGAGGTGCTGATCAAGCTGCAGGAGATCGCGCAGCGCACGCTGCCGCGCGGCATCGAGCTGGCCTGGACGGACCTGAGCTACCAGCAGGTCGAACAGAGCCATGCCGCGGCCGTGGTCTTCGTCATCGCCGTGATGCTGGTCTTTCTGGTGCTGGCCGCGCTCTACGAAAGCTGGACCCTGCCGCTGGCCGTGATCCTGATCGTGCCCGTGTGCATCTGCGCGGCGCTGTTCGGCGTGTGGCTGGCCGGAGGGGACAACAATGTCTTCGTGCAGGTCGGTCTGGTGGTGCTCATGGGTCTTGCCTGCAAGAACGCGATTTTGATCGTGGAGTTCGCACGCGAGCTGGAGATGCGCGGCTCGCCCATCGTCGATGCCGCGCTGCAGGCCTGCCGCCTGCGGCTGCGTCCCATCGTCATGACCTCCATCGCCTTCATCGCGGGCGCCGTGCCCTTGCTGATCGGCAGCGGCGCGGGCAGCGAGGTGCGCGCGGCCACGGGCGTGACGGTGTTCTCGGGCATGCTGGGCGTGACCCTGTTCGGTCTCTTCCTCACGCCGGTGTTCTACGTCACGCTGCGCCGCCTGTCGGGGCGTTCGCTGGCGACCCGAACGCCTGCCCATCCTGCTTCACCTGTTTCACCCGCATCCTTGGAGGGCAGCCATGTCTGAGATCTCCCAACCTCTGCGCCGGCATGCGCTGGCATGGGCCGTGGCGGGCCTTTCGGCCCTGCTCGCAGGCTGCGCCGTCGGTCCCGATTTCCGCGCACCCGAGCCGCCTGAGGCCGGCGCGCAGTTCGCGCGGGCCGAACCGTCCGCAGTCCCGCAGCAGGCATCCCCAGAGATCGGCTCCGATGCCGCGTTCTGGCGTCAGTTCCAGGATGCGCAACTCACGCAGCTGGTCGAGCAGGCCCTGCGGGCCAACCAGGATCTGCGCGCTGCGCTGGCGCGGCTGGATGCGGCCCAGGCCCTGCTGAGCGAAAGTCGTCTTGATCAGCTTCCCACGCTCACCCTGTCGGGCCAGGCGCTGCAGCAAAGACGCAGCGAAAGCCAGGCACCAAGCGGGCCGCGCAGCCAGCGCAGCTACAGCGCCGGCATCAACGCGAGCTGGGAGCTGGACCTGTTCGGTCGCGTGCGTCGCAGCATAGAGGCCGGCAGCGCCGACCTGCGTGCCAGCGCCGCTGATCTGGCTGCGCTGCAGGTCGCCATTGCTGCCCAGGTCGCGGCCAGCTACGCCGATCTGCGCGGCTGGCAGCAGCGCCTGCATCTGGCCGAAGCCAATGCCGCCAATCAGCAAGATACGCTGCGCCTGGTGCAGCTGCGGCTGGCGCATGGCAGCGGCACCGACTTCGACCTGGCGCGCGCCCAGGCGCAGCTGGAGACCACACGCTCGCGCATTCCGGCGCTGCAGGCACGGATCGCCATGGCACAGCACCGGCTGGCCGTGCTTACCGGCCAGGTGCCCGAGGCACTGATCGCAGCGCTGGACGCGCCGGCCGCCTTGCCGCAGTTGCCGCAGAGCATCGCTCCCGGCACGCCCGCCGACCTGTTGCGCCGTCGTCCCGATGTGGCCGCCGCCGAGGCGCGTCTGCATGCCGCCACGGCGCGGGTGGGCGTGGCCACGGCCGAGCTGTTCCCGCGCCTGTCGCTGGGCGGTCTGCTGGGCAGCTCCGCTCTCAGCACGGGAGCGCTGTTCGAGGCCGGCAGCGCGAGCCGCAGCGTGTTCCTGGGTGTGGACTGGTCCTTTCTCGACGTGGGCCGCGTGCGCGCGCGCATCGCTGCCAGCGAGGCCGGTGCCCAGGTCGCGCTGGCCCAGTACCAGCAAAGCGTGCTGCTGGCGCTGGAGGACACCGAAAACGCCCTGGTGCTTCTCACGCGCACCCGCACCGAGGACGCCCATCTGGCCCAGGCCGCCGAGCAGCGTGCACGGGCCGAGCAGCTCGCGCAGCGCCGCTACCGCCTGGGCAGCGTGGGCCTGTACGAGGTGCTGGACGCACAGCGCGACCTCTACGCGGCCCAGGACGCGGCGGCCGACAGCCGCGCGCGCGGTCTGCGTGCCGCCGTGGCGCTGTATCAGGCGCTGGCCGGCGGCTGGGAGGGGCAGCCACCGGCCAAGCCTATGATGGCGCTGCAATGACGCTTTCGCTGTTTCCTGACGAACCCCAGCCCGCCGAAATCATTGATGACGGTGCCGTGCTGCTGCGCGGTTTTGCGGCAGCCCAGGAGCAGCGCTGGGTGGCCGATGTGACGGCTTTGCAGACACGGGCCGCATTTCGAAACATGCAGGTGCCCGGCGGAAAGTTCATGTCGGTGGCGATCACCAACGCCGGCGGCTGGGGCTGGATTTCGGATCTGCAGGGCTATCGCTACAGCGCCGTCGATCCGCAGACCGGCAAGCCCTGGCCTGCCATACCGGCTTTTCTGGGCGAGCAGGCCGCCAGGGCGGCGGCGCTGGCCGGCTATCCGGGTTTTGCACCCGATGCCTGCCTGATCAACCGCTATCAGCCGGGCGCGCGCATGGGCTTGCACCGCGACCAGGACGAGCATGACTTTGCTGCGCCCATAGTCTCGGTCTCGCTGGGCTTGCCCTGCCGTTTCCTCTGGGGCGGGCTGACGCGTCAGAGCCCCACCCGGCGCCTTGCGCTCACCCATGGCGATGTGCTGGTCTGGGGCGGGCCCTCACGCCTGGTGTTCCATGGCGTCGCTCCGCTCAGGGAGGGCCAGCACCCGCTGCTTGGCAATGAGCGCTGGAATCTGACGTTCCGCATGGCCAAGGCTCGCTACCCGGCAGGCCAGCCATCGGAATAGGCGCTGGCGGCAGGGCAATGCCCGGCTGCCCGGCAAAGCCGGCCAGCTTTCCTACAATGGCGTTCTATGAGCCAGTCGCACCCCACCCCCGCCTACACCCGAGCCCAGGAGCTGCCCGCAACGCTTGCCAAGCGCCTCGTCATTCTTGACGGCGCCATGGGCACCATGATTCAGCGTTTCAAGCTGGGCGAGGCTCAGTATCGCGGCGAGGGCTATGCCGGTGCCGACGGTGCGGGCGAGCGCTTCAAGGACTTCGCCCATGACGTCAAGGGCAACAACGAACTGCTGTCGCTGACCCGTCCCGACGTGATTCGCGACATCCATGAGAAATACCTGGCTGCCGGCGCCGATCTGATCGAGACCAATACCTTTGGCGCGACCACGATTGCGCAGGAGGACTATCACATGGCCGACCTGGCCTATGAGATGAACCTCAAGAGCGCCCAGCTGGCGCGTGCGGCCTGTGACAAGTACAGCACGCCCGATCACAAGCGCTATGTGGCCGGCGCCCTGGGCCCCACGCCCAAGACGGCCTCCATCAGCCCCGATGTGAACGACCCTGCCGCGCGCAACATCACTTTCGAGCAGCTGCGCCAGGCCTATCTGGAGCAGACGCTGGCGCTGATTGAAGGCGGCGCCGACGTGATCCTGGTCGAAACCATTTTCGACACCCTCAACGCCAAGGCCGCGCTGTTTGCCGTGGACGAGGCCTTCGAGCAGACCGGCGAGCGCCTGCCCATCATGATCAGCGGCACGGTGACCGATGCCTCGGGCCGGATTCTGAGCGGACAGACCGTGACGGCCTTCTGGCACAGCGTGCGCCACAGCAACCCGCTGTCCGTGGGGCTGAACTGCGCCCTGGGCGCCACGCTGATGCGTCCCTATGTGCAGGAACTGGCCAAGGCGGCTCCCGACACCTTCATCAGCTGCTATCCCAATGCCGGCCTGCCCAACCCCATGAGCGACACCGGTTTTGACGAAACGCCCGAGATCACCAGCCGTCTGGTGCACGAGTTCGCGGCCGAAGGTCTGGTCAATATCGTGGGCGGCTGCTGCGGCACCACGCCCGACCATATCGGTGCCATTGCCAAGGCCGTGCAGGCCACGGCCACGCGCAAGCTGTTCTACCCGGCCGAGGCCTGATTCCGCCTGGAATGGTTCGCCCCTGATCCGCGCATCGGATCGCCGGCGTGAACCATGCGGCCCGGCACGATCCGGGCAGCCCTGGTGCTTGAGCCACAAGCATTGGCAGCATCTTTTTCCGATGCTTATTCGCAGGGGCGGGCACAATGGCCTGATTCCGGCTTTGATACCCCGCCACCGTCGACCGCATGACTGCACCACTGCAACCTGTTGCCCCCGTACTGCCCGTGTCCGTGCCCACGGGCCAGGCGGCTGTGCAGGTCGGCGATGTGGCAGCAGCCGCTGTCCCGGAGCTTCCCGCAGCGCAGCAGCTGCCCGCCGCTCAGGCGACGCCCCCGGCGACCAGCATGGTGCAGTGGTCGCCGCAAACCTTGCAGAACCTCAAGCTCCAGGCCTTTGAGCATCTGATTGCGCAGCTGGCACTGCAGGTGCAAGCCCAACCCGGTGCGCCTGCGGCAAGCTGGCCCAGTCAGGGCCTGCCAGCGGCCGTGCAGCAGTTTGTGCAAAGCCTGCTCGCGCAGGTTCAGGTCAGCCTGCAGGGACAGGCACAGCCCTTGCAGCTGCTGGCCGGCCAGCAGGGATCGGTTGCGCTGATGCAGGCCTTGGCGCAGGCCGCGGTGTCTGGCGCGCAGCCGCCCAGCTCGGCTTTGCAGACGGCCGCGGCCCTGTCGCCCACGGCGGCCGTGGCGCTGGAGCAGGCACAGCAGGGCATGGCGGCAGCACCTGCAGGTGGCGCTGCCGCACCGCGTCTGCCCCAGCTGCAGAACTGGCTGGTGCAACAAGGCACGCTGGTCACGCCGCAAGGCGAGCGCAGCTTTTCCCTGACATTGCAGGTGCCCGCCGCCTGGGCGCAGGCTGTGGGCGCGGCAAGCATCCCGACAGTCCAGGGGCCGGGGACGGCCCTGCGTCTGCCCATGGCGGATCCGGGTGTCTTGAGCAGCGGTCCTCTGGCTCTGGTGGTGCAGCCGCAGTCGTCGGTGGCGACCAGCACACTTGCCACCAGCGCATTGCTGTGGCTGGAGCTGCAGCCCGTCACGGCGAGCACTGCTCAGGCGACGCCGGCACAGATGGCCGGTCTGCCCCTGAACCTGCCCGCACCGGCGCTGGCGCAGGAAGTGCAGCAACTGCTGCAGAACAAGTCCGATCCCTGGCTGATGATGGCCGCGGCCCAGGCCGCCAATGCCCTGCCTGTGCCGCGCCGCAGCGGCGAGCACCGTTCGCATCTGTGCATGACCGAAGGCTGCCAGTACCAGGGCCTGGCACCCTGCGCCCAGCCGTTTTGCAGCGAGATGAATCGCATCTGGGCAGCCTCCGGCGTGGCGCGCAGCGGCTGAACCAAGCTGACGCAGGGCTGGACTCTGCGCGGGCCGCACTTTCATAATGCTTCCCGTTGCCTGCTTTTTGAGCAGGCTTCTCGGGTCGGAATTGGCAGCCAGGCTGCCAGCCATGTTCCGGCTGTCTTCAGTGCATCAGGCAGGGCCTGACTGCCTGTCATCACCTCATCTCACAGGTCTTCGACCTTCTCTGTCTTCTGCTGTGCCAAGAGCTGGCTGCGGGGGCAGTGACTTCACAATTCAAGGAGAACCACCGGCATGCGCTTGCGTACTGGCATTGCTTGTTCCACATGTTTCACTCTTTTGTCTGCCGTGCTGCCTGCGGCGGCCCAGTCGTCCAGCGTCAGCATTGGCGGTCTGATCGACGGCGGCATCTATCGCGGCTTTGATGGCACGGCGCAGGCCGGCACGATTCAGCGCAGCAATCTTGCGATTGCCGGCTGGGAGGACCTGGGCGGTGGCCTCAAGGCCACCTTCCGCCTGAGCGCACGTTTCGATATCGATACCGGGCGCCTGGAGGATCAGGGCCGCAAGCCGTTCTGGCACGACGAGTCCACGGTGGGCTTGCAGGGCGGCTTTGGCCACTTGCGCCTGGGCCGCGCCCTGTCGGCCATGTGGTCGCAGGACTGGAAGTTCGACCCCTGGGCCAATTTCAACCGCATTTCCTCGCCGGCCTGGTATCAGTGGCACTACCTCACGCCTACCGACCGCTACAGCAACAACGGCACCGCCGAGTATGGGCGCATGGCCAATGGCATCTTCTACGACTCGCCCACGGTGGCCGGCTTCACCCTGCATCTGAGTGCCTCGCCGGAGCGCACCGAGGTGCCGCTGACCTTGCGCCGCGAAGGGCGCGGTTATTCGGCCTCTCTCAACTACGACTCGGACAGCCTGAGCGGCATGCTGGCCTTCGAGCGCAACGGCAGCGGTGACAAAGACACTTTCGTGGCTGGCAAATACCGCTTTGGCGCAGCCGCCGTGATGGCCGCCTGGGACTATTCGCGCGTGGCTCAGACGGCACTCTCGGCCAAGGCCGTGACGCTGGGCGCCACCTATCAGATGGGACAGACCACGCTGAAGGCCGGTTATGGACGCCAGCGCATGCAGGAGCAGACCAATCATTTCTACTCCCTGGGCGCCGACTACGCGCTGTCCAAGCGCACCACGCTCTATGCCAGCCTGGGGCGCAAGAGCTACGAGTACGGCGCGGACTCGGGAACTTCGTTCGGCGTGGGCATGGCTCACGCCTTCTAAGCCCAGGCCTCCAGCCCCACAGCCGCAGCCTTGCTGCGGCTTTTTTGCGCCCGGTGCGAATGTCCAACAAGAGTTGAGGGAATTAAATCCGCCAGTTTGGGGTGTTTGTGCGCCTTTGCACGGGCGGTACAGCACTGTTTCTGGCCCTGATCCAGGCCTTGTCCGGATAAAAATCGCCAAAAACCGTGTTTTTTGCCGATATCTACGCTCTTCCTCGTTGAAATCCAAGGTCTGAATCTGGTGTATTCCATTTAATTGAGTGCACAAGAGCTCAATTTGGCAGAAGTTATGGCTGGCTGTTTCTAATGAGTGCTGAAAATCTGTCAAATGCATTGAAATGGCGCTCAAAAATAGCGCTTCTTGCTGCAACTCTTTGGCTGGCAACTATTTGCATGCTGGCTCTGTAAATCCTTGATTTTTTTGCCCAAAATGCGCGGCATTCCCCCGATTGAGGAGAGACCGCGATGTCCTATTCCGTGCCCGAGCAAGACAACCCAGTGCGCGCCGCCGACGCGCAGCAAGCCGCCGCCTGCGGCAGCCAGACCATGCACTGGCATGCGCCGGCCAAGCCCGCCGCGGCCTCCGAAGCGCAGCGCTGGCCCGTGGAGGCAGTGCAGTCCTTGCTGGACCTGCCTTTTCTGGACTTGTTGCACCGTGCTCAGAGCGTGCACCGTGAGAACTGGCCTGCAGGCGAGATCGAGCTGGCGACCCTGCTGTCCGTCAAGACCGGCGGCTGCCCCGAGAATTGCGGCTATTGCCCGCAGTCGGCCGAGTTCGATACGGGCGTGAAGGCCGAGAAGCTGATGAGCGTGGAGGAAGTCACCCGCGCCGCCAAGGCGGCCCAGGATGCCGGAGCCACCCGCTTTTGCATGGGCGCTGCCTGGCGCGCGCCCAAGGACCGCGACATCGAGAAGATGAACGAGCTGATCGGTGCCGTGAAGGGGCTGGGCATGCAGACCTGCGCCACGCTTGGCATGCTGCTGCCCCATCAGGCGGCATCGCTGCGCGATGCGGGTCTCGACTATTACAACCACAACCTCGACACCGCGCCCGAGTACTACAAGGATGTGGTCAGCACGCGCCAGTACCAGGACAGGCTGGACACGCTGGCTGCCGTGCGCGATGCGGGCATCAGCGTCTGCTGCGGCGGCATCATCGGCATGGGCGAGACCGAGGTCCACCGTGCCGGCCTGATTGCCCAGCTCGCGAACATGGAGCCCTATCCCGAGTCCGTGCCCATCAACAGCCTGGTGCCCGTGCCCGGCACGCCGCTGGCCGACAGCGAGCCGGTGGATCCGCTGGACTTTGTCCGTGTGATCGCCGTGGCGCGCATCACAATGCCCAAGGCCCGCGTGCGCCTGTCGGCGGGCCGCCAGCAACTGGGCGAGGCCGTGCAGACCCTGTGCTTCATGGCGGGAGCCAATTCCATCTTCTACGGCGACAAGCTGCTGGTGACCGGCAATCCCGATGTGGAGGCCGATACCACCTTGATGCGCAAGCTGGGGCTCAAGGGCCTGGGGGCATCGGCCGCGAGCTGATCCCTGATTCTTCCCCGGCCATCGCGCCGGGGCTTTCTCATTGCAAATTGCATGGCCCTGCCTCCGGTGCAGGCCAGGCCGCGCTGCGCCTGCGTTTTGACAAGGCGGGTGATTCGCCTCAGGAGTTTTTGATGGAACACAGTCTTGCCAGCCGCAGCGTGCGCCATGTCTGGCATCCCTGCACCCAGATGAAGCGGCACGAAGCCGCGCCGCCGATTGCCATTGACCACGCCACCGGGCCCTGGCTGGTGGATACCGAGGGCCGCCGTTATCTGGACGGCATCAGTTCCTGGTGGGTCAATCTGTTCGGTCACTCGCATCCGCATATCCGGGCGGCGCTGACCGAGCAGATGTGCAAGCTCGATCATGTGATGCTGGCCGGCTTCACCCATGCCCCCGTGGTCGAACTGTCCGAGCGCCTGGCCGGCCTGACCGGCCTCGGTCATGCGTTCTATGGCAGTGACGGCGCTTCGGCCACCGAGATCGCGCTGAAGATGAGCGCTCATTACTGGCGCAACCAGGGGCATTCTGCCAAGCACCGTTTCGTGGGTCTGGCCGGCGGCTACCACGGCGAGACCGTAGGCGCGCTGTCGGTCACCGATATTGCGCTGTTTCGCGATGCCTATGGCCCTCTGGTGCGTCTGTCGGCCACGGTGCCCAGCCCCGATGCCCGTCAGGCCCGGCCTGGCGAAACCGCTGCCGATGTGGCACGCCGCGCAGCAGAGGGTCTGGAGTCCTGGCTGCAAGCGCATCACCAGGAGACTGCAGCCCTGATTCTGGAGCCGCTGGTGCAGTGCGCCGCCGGCATGGCCATGCATGACGCCGAATACCTGCGTCTGGCCCGGGCGCTGTGCGACCGTTATTTGGTGCATCTGGTGGTGGATGAGATCGCCGTGGGCTTTGGCCGTACCGGCAGCCTGTTTGCCCATCAGCAGGCAGGTATCAGGCCGGACTTCATCTGCCTGTCCAAAGGCCTGACGGGCGGCACGCTACCCCTGTCTGCCGTGCTGACGACCGATGAGGTCTATGCCGCTTTTTATGACGACGATGCTGCGCGCGGCTTTCTGCACTCGCATTCCTATACCGGAAACCCCCTGGCCTGCCGCGCTGCCGTGGCCACGCTGGAGCTGTTCGAGCAGTTGGACCAGCTGGCTGCCAACCGGCAACTGGCTGAAAAGATCAGTGCTGCATTCGCCGGGCTGAATGCTCACCCCCGTGTCAGCAACCCGCGCCAGCAGGGAATGATCTGGGCCTGGGACATCGATACCTCCCTGCCGGACTTTGCGCAGCGCTACCACCAGGCGGCGCTGGATCTGGGCCTGCTGCTGCGCCCCATAGGACGCACGCTGTACTGCATGCCGCCCTATGTGCTGAACGATACCGATATCGCCCACCTGGGTCAGGCGGCGCTGGCCGCGTTGAATACCAGCTTGCAGCAGGAAGCGGAGCTTGCCGCGAAGAAGGGAAAAGCATGATCGGCTGTTTCGTCACGGGCACCGATACCGGTGTGGGCAAGACCCTGGCCAGCTGCGCACTGCTGCACGCACTGGCAGGACACCATTCGCGCGTGGTGGGCATGAAGGCCGTGGCCGCAGGCGCCGAGCCCGACGGGCATGGGGGCTGGGTCAACGAAGACACGGTAGCCCTGCGTGCTGCCTCCACGCTGGCCGTGCCGGCAGTGCTGGACAACCCCGTGCTGCTGCCAGACCCCATGTCGCCGCATATCGCGGCCCGGCGCGCGGGCGTGGAGGTGACTTTGGCGCCGATTCTGGACGCTTACCGGCAACTGACCGCGCAGGCCGATGCCGTGGTGGTCGAGGGCGCAGGCGGCTGGCGTGTGCCGCTGTCCGAGACTCTGTGCATTGCCGATCTGGCCGTGGCGCTGCAACTGCCAGTGGTGCTGGTGGTGGGCCTCAAGCTCGGTTGCCTGAACCATGCGGTGCTGACCGCCGAGGCGATTCGCGCAGCAGGCTTGCCGCTGGCGGGCTGGGTGGCCAGCCGTGTGGAGCCGCAGATGCTGGTGCCCGAGGAAAACATGGACTGGCTGCGCAACCAGCTGGGACGGCTTGGCGCGCCGCTGCTGGCCGATATTCCGTGGCAGGCCACTCCCGATCCTCGCCTGACCAGTTTCTCCTTACCCAAGGAATGGCAATGACAGCATCTTCCAATTTCTGGCTGCAGGATATTCCACGGCAGCTGGCAGCCCTGGACGCCGCCGCGCTGCGCCGTACCCGCCGTACCGTAGCGCCCCTGCAAGGCGCGCGCATTCTGGTCGACGGGCAGCCCATGCTGCAGTTCTGCAGCAACGACTATCTGGGGCTGGCACAGCACCCGGCCATGATTGAGGCGGCCTGCGCCGGTGCGCAGGATTTCGGTGTGGGCTCGGGCGGCTCTCCCATGGTCAACGGCCATAGCACGGCCAATGCCGCGCTGGAGGAGGAACTGGCCCGCTTTGTGCAGCTGCCCCGTGCGCTTTACTTCTATGCCGGGTTTGCCACCAATGCCAGCATCATCCCGGCGCTGGTGGGGGCGGGCGACGCCATTTTCTCTGACGCTCTGAACCACGCCAGCCTGATCGATGGCTGTCGCCTGTCGCGTGGCCAGATCCACCGTTTCGAGCATGGCGATCTGGCTGCATTGGAGCAACTGCTGGCTGCTTGCCCGGTGCAGCGCAAGTTGGTGGTGAGCGATGCCGTCTTCAGCATGGATGGCAATGTGGCAGATATCGAGGGGCTGCTGGCATTGTGCGAGCGCTACGACGCGTTGCTGCTGCTCGACGATGCCCACGGCTTCGGCGTGCTCGGCCCGCAAGGCCGTGGCAGCCTCGCGGCTGCGGGGCTGACAGGGGTCAAGGCCTCGCCACGTGTGCTTTACATGGCCACGCTGAGCAAGGCGGCCGGTGTCTCGGGCGCCTTTGTGGCAGGTCATGAGTTGCTGATCGAGTGGCTGCTGCAGAAAACGCGCAGCTACACCTTTGCGACGGCCGCCCCTGCGATGCTGGCGCGTGCATTGCAAACCAGTCTGCAGCTGATTGAGGAGCAGAGCGCTTTGCGTGAGCAGCTGCAGGCTCGTATTGCCCAGCTGCGCGCGGGTCTGCAGCCCTTGTTGCAGGGCAAGGGCTGGCGGCTTTTGCCATCGGACACGGCCGTGCAGGCACTGGTGGTGGGCGGCAACGACGCTGCGCTCGGCCTTATGGAGGGGCTGCGCCGCCATGGCCTGTGGGTGCCCGCGATTCGCCCTCCCACCGTGCCCGTGGGCACGGCTCGGCTGCGTATCGCCTTGTCGGCGCTGCATACCGAGGCCGATGTGAAGCAATTGCTGGCGGCGCTGCAGGAGCTTGCCGGCTGAGGCCTGGCCGTTTTGCGCTGGCGCGCCGGTCGCTGTCAGTGGCGTAGCGCCTGCAGCACCTGCGCCAGCTTCCTCGCGGCGACTTCCAGTTCATGCGGTGCGTGAGCGGCAAATCCCATGAGAAAACCCGTCTGTTGCGGGCTCGATGCATGCAGCTGCGTCAAGCCGAGCAGGTCTATGCCCGCCCTGCGCGCACCATCCACGGCGGCGCGTTCAGCAATGCCGTGCAACAGGGTGCACGGCATCTGCATGCCTCCCGCCGGCACCCGTGGCTCGAGGAAGTCGCCCAGATGCTCGCGCACCAGCCGCGCCAGCACATCGCGTCGCTCGGCATAGACGGCGCGCATGGTACGCACATGCGCTCCCAGGTGCCCGCCTTCGATGAACCGCGCCAGCGTCAATTGCGCAATCGCTGCGCTGTGTCCATCCAGCAAGGTTCGCGCCACCGTCATGGGGGCGACCAGCGAAGCCGGCAACACCATATAGCCTATGCGTAGCCCAGGGAACATCGATTTGGTGAAGGTGCCGACATAGATCGTGCGCTCGTGCTGATCCAGCCCCTGTACGCAGGCCATGGGCTTGCCGGCGTAGTGAAATTCGCTGTCGTAGTCATCTTCGATGATCCAGGCCTGCTCCTGCTGCGCCCAGGCTATGGCGGCCAGCCGGCGATCCAGAGCCAGCGTGGTGCCCGTCGGGAACTGGTGGGATGGAGTCAGGAACACCGCCCTGGCAGCGGGTAGGGTCTGCAGTAAGTCCACCCGCATGCCGTCGCCGTCCAGCGGCACGGGCACACATTCCAGCCCCGCCGCATCGAAGGCTTTGCGTGCGCCGTGATACACAGGGTCTTCGATGAAGATGCGATCACCGGCATCGAGCAGTACATTGGCGCACAGGGTCAGAGCCTGTTGCGAACTGGTCAGCACCAGCACGCGCTCGGGCGTGGCGCGCGCGCCGCGCTCCAGGTTGACATAGGCGGCAATGGCCTGGCGCAAAGCCTCGGTGCCCTGCGGTGGACTGTGCAGCAGAGCCCGGGTGCCGTGCTCCTTGAGCACCTGCCGCTGCAGGCGCTCCCAGGTCTGAAGCGGGAAGTTGCGTGTCTCAGGCACACCGGGCGCAAAAGCGCGTGGCGCGAGGAAGTCACGCAGGCCACCGCCCGCGAACATGGCTGCGCCGCGTTGGCTCAAACGCAGGGCGGGAACGCGCGCCAAAGGACTTTGCATCAGGCCACGCCCCGGAAGGCGTTGCACCTGCTCGGACACAAAGCTGCCGCTGCCCGTGCGTCGTTCGATAAAGCCTTCGGCATGCAACTGGCCATAGGCGGCCTCCACCGTATCGCGCGAGACACCCAAGGATTGGGCCAGGGCTCGCGATGCCGGCAGGCGCCGGCCCACGTCCAGCGCGCCATCGAGGATCAGCTGCCGTATGGCCCGTTGGATGCGGACATGCAGCGGCAAGGCGCCATGAGCGGGGTCGCCGATCCAGGCTTTGACGGATTCGAGTTGGGCGTGCTTGAACAAATGGTCTGTATTCCTGCAAAAAAGTGGCCGGGAGTATCAGGCCATTTCGATTCTATAAATCTGCTACCCCATGGGGTCAATCACTTTTCCGGGAGCCCTTGCAAGACCATGTCAACCACCCACTCGCCTTCGTCTCTTCGCTGGAACGATCTCACACATCCCGTCGTGGCAGGCCTGATCTCGGTCATCGTCAACTACGGCGGTACCTTCATCCTTGTGTTCCAGGCGGCCAAGGTGGCGGGCCTCGGCCCCGAGTTGACGGCCTCCTGGGTATGGTCGATCTCGATTGGCGTAGGGCTGACAGGTCTGCTGCTCAGTTGGGCGACGCGCGAGCCCATCATCACGGCCTGGTCCACACCTGCTGCGGCATTCCTGGTGACTGCCCTTGCGAGCACGCCCTATGCCGAAGCAGTGGGGGCCTACCTGGTCTCCGCGCTGGCTTTCGTGGTGCTGGGGCTGTCGGGATATTTCGAGCGCGTCATCCGGCTTATTCCTGCCGGCATTGCGGCCGGACTGCTCGCGGGCATCCTGCTGCAATTCGGTATCAAGGCGTTTGGTGGCATGAGCGTCGATCCCATGTTGGCGGGCCTGCTGATCGCGACCTATGTGGTGCTCAAACGGATTTCGGCACGCTATGCCGTCGTCGGCATCCTGGTGCTGGGGCTGGTCTTTTTGCTGTCGCAGAATCGGGTCGATCTGTCCGGGCTGGAGTTGCAGCTTGCTGCCCCAGTGTTCACCAGGCCGGAATTCTCGCTCAATGCCCTGCTCAGCGTCGCGCTGCCGCTGTTTCTCATCACGCTGACCGGCCAGTACATGCCCGGCATGCTGGTGCTGCGCAACGATGGCTTCAAGACCAGCGCCAATCCCATCGTCACGATCACGGGCCTGGGCTCGCTGCTCATGGCTCCGTTTGGTTC
Source organism: Comamonas sp. wu1-DMT (assembly GCF_040187805.1). Classification (NCBI taxonomy): domain Bacteria; kingdom Pseudomonadati; phylum Pseudomonadota; class Betaproteobacteria; order Burkholderiales; family Comamonadaceae; genus Comamonas; species Comamonas sp. wu1-DMT. Next base: position 64,711 of record NZ_JBANEM010000006.1, on the reverse strand, counting down.
GCATGCGTTCAACATCGCCGCGATCACGGCTGCAATCGCTACGGGCCCGCAGGCGCATGAAGATCCCTCCAGGCGCTGGATTGCCGGCGTTGTTGCAGGCATGTGCTACATCCTGGTCGGCGTGTTCGGGGTCACGCTGGCGGCGGTCTTCATGGCTTTTCCTGCCACCTTCATCACCACGCTGGCAGGCCTCGCCCTGCTGGGCACCATTGGCGCCAGCCTGGCCACGGCCCTGGCGGATGCCAAGGTGCGCGAGGCCGCGTTGATCACCTTCCTGGCTGCTGCCGCCAACATCACGTTGCTGGGTATTGGCGGCGCCTTCTGGGGCCTGGTCATAGGGCTGCTCGCCTATGCCGTCCTCAACGGCCGGCTGCCTTGGAGCGCACAGTCGGCCGCGATAGCCGCCATGGAAAAAGGATGAGGTGATGCCCATGACTTCAGAAACCCCGACCCGTCACGATCAACATGGCCTGTACCCCGAGGCCGGCACGGTAGAGGGCTTTCGTCGCAACCTCGCCACCGTGCAGGAACGCATTGCAGCGGCCTGCCAGCGCGCGGGGCGTGATCCAGCCAGCGTGCGCTTGCTGCCCGTCAGCAAGACCAAGCCGCAAGCCAGCCTGCGTCTGGCCTATGCAGCGGGCTGCCGCCTGCTGGGCGAGAACAAGGTACAGGAAGCGTTTGGGAAATGGGAGTCCATGCAGGACCTGGCCGATCTGCGCTGGTCGGTCATCGGCCACCTGCAGACCAACAAGGCCAGGCTGGTGGCACGTTTTGCCAGCGAGTTCCAGGCATTGGACAGCCTGCGCGTGGCAGAGGCGCTGGACAGGCATCTGCAGGCCCAAGGGCGGTCGCTGGACGTGTTCGTGCAAGTCAATACCTCGGGCGAGGCCAGCAAATATGGCTTGAGTCCCGAGGCTGTTCCGGACTTCATCCAGCAACTGCCTGTGTTTTCCGCGTTGCGCGTGCGTGGTCTGATGACGCTGGCGCTGTTTTCCGCCGAGACCGAACGGGTGCGTCGGTGTTTCATTCTCCTGCGCGAGCTGCGCGATCGGTTGCAGCAAAGCGCGCCTGCGGGCATGGAGCTGGATGCTCTGTCGATGGGGATGTCCGGCGATTTCGAGATCGCCATCGAGGAGGGCGCTACCGTGGTGCGCGTGGGGCAGGCCATCTTCGGCGCGCGTCCGTTACCCGATAGCTATTACTGGCCAACGCGCTCTGATCCGGATACGCCGGAATCCGTTACCGATTGATATGGCATAGGCGCAATCGCAGGTGGCTTGTACCCGCGCGGTGCGTTGCGGCCGTAGCAAGCCGGCCAATCTGCCGCCAGGTCCTGCGGGTGCTGCGCCATGCCCGGCAAGCGCAACGCGCGATTTTTGCCGCTGAGACCGGGCATTGGCCCGCTGCAGAGTTCTCTTGAGCTGGTTGATGTCCGCCAGTTTTCTTTTACATCCCACCGGAGCATTGCATGCCACAAACCGATTCCCATCTGATGAGGGCATACGCCCGCCAACCTGTTTCTTTTGTGCGCGGTCGCGGTGCCCGCCTTTGGGACGAGCAGGGGGTGGAATACCTGGACGCCATCGCCGGCGTGGCTGTCACCAGCCTGGGTCATGCACATCCGGAGATCGCCGCCGTCATGGCCGAGCAAGCCGCGACGCTGCTGCATACCTCCAACGTGTTCCGTATCGACTGGCAGGAGCAGCTTGGCGAGCGCTTGTGCGCGCTCGCCGACATGGAAAAGGTGTTCTTCTGCAATTCGGGTGCCGAGGCCAATGAGACGGCTCTCAAGCTCGCCCGCTTGCGCGGGCATCGCAAGCAGGTGGCCGAGCCGCAAATTCTCGTGATGGAGAACGCTTTTCATGGCCGCACGCTGGCGACACTCGCCGCCACGGGCAACGCGGCCAAGCAACAAGGCTTCGAGCCGCAGATGCCGGGCTTTGTGCGCGTGCCCTATGACGACATCGATGCAGTGCGCCGTGCGGCCCAGGAAGTACCAGGTATCGTCGCCGTGCTGGTCGAGCCCGTACAGGGCGAAGGCGGCATCCGTGTCGCCAGTCCCGGCTACCTGCGCGCTCTGCGCGAGCTCTGCGACAGCCAGGGCTGGCTGCTGATGCTCGACGAGATCCAGACCGGCCTGGGCCGTACGGGGGCCTGGTTCGCGCACCGGCACGCCGGTATCACGCCCGATGTGATGACCCTCGCCAAAGCACTGGGCAACGGTGTTCCCATTGGCGCCTGTCTGGCGCGTGGCTCCGTCGCGAACCTGTTCTGTCCCGGCCAGCACGGCTCCACCTTCGGCGGCAATCCGCTGGCATGCCGCGTGGCCTGTGCCGTGCTCGACATCATGGAAAGAGACGGCATTGCGCAGCGGGCAGCACAGCTGGGCGAGCGCCTGCTGGCCGGGCTGCGGCGGGCTCTGGGAGGACACCCGGGTGTGCAGGCCATCCGAGGCCTGGGCCTGATGGCTGGGATCGAGTTGAACCGGAACTGCCAGGAGCTGGTCGGCCGCGCGCTGGCCGAACAGCGATTGCTGATTACCGTGACCCGTGAGCGCACGATCCGGCTGTTGCCGCCGCTGATCTGCGATGAGGCACAGATTGACGACATCGTTGCCAGAGTCGCCAGCCTGTGCCAGGACAGCGCACCAAGCCGCCACGCTGTTTAGCTGCCGGTGCGTGAGCGCTGCGGCCGAAGTCGTTCCTGGCGCCGCATTCCGGACTCTGATGCGCGGTCCTGTCTGCCTGCCTGCCTACCTGCCTGCATCGCGTCGGGAGCAGGCCGGTCTACTTGCCCGCACCCTCCACCTGCTTGGGGACGCGGGGAGCCACGGCACACATCAGCTCGTAGCCCAGCGTGCCGGCAGCAGCGGCGACCTCGTCGATGGGCAGCACGGCACCATTGCTGGCGCGACCCCAGAGCGTGACTTCGCTGCCCAGCCTGGCCTTGGGAACAGGGCTCAGGTCCACAGCCATCATGTCCATGCTGACGCGGCCCAGCGTGCGGGTGCGCACACCGTCCACCAGCACGGGCGTACCCGTGGGGCAGACGCGCGGATAGCCGTCCGCATAGCCGCAGGCCACCACGCCCAGGCGCAGCGGTCCGTCGCACTGAAAACGCGAGCCGTAGCCCACTGTGTCGCCGGCATGCAGCTCCTGCGTGCCGATGATTTTTGACGACAGCGTCATGGTCGGCTCAAGACCCCAATGAGCCGCATCATGGGTGGGAAAGTCTGGCGAGCTGCCGTAGAGCACGATGCCGGGGCGCACCCAGTCGCAGCGCACATTGTTTTCATCACCATGCAGCAAGGTGGCTGCGCTGTTGCTGACGCTGCGCTCGCCGGGCAGGTCCAGCGTGGTTTCGTGAAAGACCCTGAGCTGGTGATCCAGGCCATGCTCCACATCGGCATCGCTGAAGTGGGTCATGAACGAGATCTCGTCGACCTGGGGCAGAGCGTTCAGCCGCGCATAAGCCGCACGAAAACGCTCGGGTGTAAAGCCCAGCCGGTTCATCCCGCTGTTCATCTTGAGGAAAACTCGGTGGCCGACCTGGGTCTTGTGGGCGGCCAGCCAGTCGATCTGCTCGTCGCAGTGCACTGCATGCCAGATGCCCAGACGCGAGCAGATTTCCAGGTCGCGCAACTCGAACACGCCTTCGAGCAGCAGGATGGGGCCGCGCCATCCCAGATTGCGCACGCGCTGGGCCTCGTCGAGGTCCAGCATGGCAAAACCGTCCGTCGCTCGCAGACCCTCAAACACGTTTTCGATACCGTGGCCATAAGCGTTGGCTTTGATCACGGACCACAATTTGGCATCAGGGACGGCTTGCCGTACCCGCTCCAGGTTGTGGCGAACGGCTTCAGGATGGATGGTGGCAGTAATGGGACGAGGCATGGTTTTTCTCAATCAGACCAGTGGGATTCTGGCACTGTCAGCTGGAGCCTGCGTGATATAACCGCCAGTCACTTGCCACGGGGTCTATTATTTCCTTGGCATCGGTCCGTCCGGTGCCAGTTACAGCTAATTCATGAAGCGCGGTTTCTACACCATCATGTCAGCGCAGTTTTTCAGCTCGCTGGCAGACAACGCCTTGTTTGTGACCGCTGTAGAGCTGTTGCGTGCCAATGGTGCCCCCGAGTGGCAACGTGCTGCCCTGGTGCCCATGTTCGCCCTGTTCTATGTGGTCCTGGCCCCCTTTGTCGGAGCCTTTGCGGACGCCTTGCCCAAGGGCAGGGTCATGTTCATCAGCAATGCCATCAAGGTGATGGGCTGTCTGATGATGCTCTTCGGCCATCATCCCTTGATCGCCTACGCCGTCATCGGGCTGGGCGCGGCCGCCTATTCGCCGGCCAAGTACGGCATCCTGACCGAGCTGCTGCCGGCCTCTCAACTGGTCAAGGCCAATGGCTGGATCGAGGGGCTGACCATCACCTCCATCATTCTGGGCGTGCTGGTGGGCGGCCAACTGGTGGGGCCGACCGTTTCCCAGCATCTGCTGGGCTTTGACTTCCCGTATTTCAATACCGGCGTGGACACCCCAGCCGAGGCCGCAATTGCCCTGCTGATCCTGATCTACGTCGTTGCGGCCTGGTTCAATCTGCATATTCCGCTGACGGGCGTGGCCATGCGCCCGCTGCGCGAAGACCCGAACAAGAGCCTGGTTGCCAATCTGCTGGGCCTGCTGCCCGACTTCTGGCAGTGCAGCAAGCGCCTGTGGGCCGACAAGCTGGGCCAGATTTCGCTGTCCACCACCACGCTGTTCTGGGGGGCTTCGGGCAATTTGCGCTATATCGTGCTGGCCTGGGGAGCTGCGGCTCTGGGTTACAGCACCACCCAGGCCTCGGCCCTGGTGGGGGTGGTGGCAATCGGTACGGCCGTCGGTGCGGTGCTGGCATCCATGCGCATGCGCCTGGACAACGCCACGCGTGTGATCCCCCTGGGCGTGCTCATGGGCCTGCTCGTGGTCTGCATGATCTTTATCGACAATCTCTGGGTGGCCGTGCCCTTTCTCATTCTGCTTGGCGGTTTGGGCGGTTTTCTGGTCGTTCCCATGAATGCGCTGCTGCAGCATCGCGGCCATAATCTCATGGGCGCGGGCCGCTCGATTGCGGTGCAGAACTTCAACGAGCAACTGGCCATTCTGGCCATGGGCGGCTTCTACAGCCTGTCCACCAAGATGGGGCTGACTGCCTTTGGTGCGATCACGGTATTCGGTCTGCTGGTTGCCGCTAGCATGGTGCTGATCGGCATCTGGCACTGGAATAATTGCAGAAGGCACCCGGCAGAGGTTGAAAAGCTGCTGGAAGTCGCCCGCCGCGACTGCCATTGAAGCTCTGCAGCTGGCGCCGACAAGCTGCATTCACTACACGATCAATAGCTTCTAACGCTTGCAGAGCAAACGTTAGAAGCCTTTTTTATGCATAGTCCACTGCCTGTATTTGCGCTGCTGCTCAATGCCCTGATCTGGGGCTTGTCATGGTGGCCGTTTCGTCTCATGCATGAGGCCGGACTGCATCCGCTGTGGGCCACGGCAGCGATGTATGCACTGGTGCTGGCCGGCCTGCTGATACTGCGCCCGGCCAGCCTCAGGCAGGCCTGGCAATACCCGGTGCTCCTGCTGCTGGCTGCCAGTTCGGGCCTGAACAACGTGGCCTTCAACTGGGCCGTGACCGTTGGCGACGTGGTGCGCGTCATCCTTCTGTTCTATCTCATGCCGGCCTGGGCGGTGCTGCTGGCCTGGAAGCTGCTGGGCGAAAAGCCCACGCCCATGGCGCTGCTGCGCTTGTTGCTGGCCTTTGGCGGTGTGGTGCTGGTGTTGCTGCCCGCCGATGCCTCGCTCTCCGGGTTGTTTGCCGGTCTCACCCTGGCCGATGCGCTGGCCGTGTTCGGCGGCTTCATGTTTGCACTGACCAATGTGTTGCTGCGCCGCTTTCAAGGCATTCCGGCCCAGGCCCGCATGCTGGCCATGTTTGCCGGCTGCATGAGCATGGGCCTGCTGACCGCCTTGAGCGCCAGCAGCGCTGGCATGGTGCCGGGCTTTCCTGCTTTTGATGGCAGTTGGGGCTTTCTCGCACTTGGCTTGGCCGTGGTTTTGATGTTTGGTAACTGGGCTCTGCAATTTGGCGCAGCGCGTCTGCCCTCGGGCGTGACCTCGGTGGTCATGCTGTCGGAAGTGGTGTTTGCCAGCATCTCCTCGGTGCTCATCGCCCACGAGCAGCTCAGCGCACGCACGCTGGCCGGCGGTGCGCTCATCATGGGAGCAGCCTTGCTGGCCACCTTGGGCAGAGCCCCGAAAAAATAGCCCAAACCACATCAAGGACACCGAGGAAGGGCCTGGGCCGGCCGCGCCGCCCCGCACCGAAGGTGTCGTCCCCCTCCCGAAGAGAGAGGGGGAAGGCGGGGCCGCCCAGGCGCACAGCGCCTCAGGGGGTTACATCAGCTTCCCCGCCAGGATCAGGTATCCGGGTACCCAGCCCGTGAGCACGCCCTGGGCAATGCACAGCCAGCCCGTGGGGCGTTCAATGCTTTTCTTGAGGGCCAGCAGAGCAAAGAACAAGGCCCAGAGTACGGCCCAGGCGGCCCAGTTGACGCCCATCCACCAGTCCAGCCCCGAGCTGGCGCTGGTCAGCGTATCGAGGGCGACGGGAACAGCGGTGATCGCCACGAACAGGCTGAACCAGCCCAGACCTCGGCCGTCGGCACCGCTGAAGCGATTGAAAGCCACCCAGAGATAGGTGAAGGCGAACAGCAGGGTCAGAGCGCCGCTCTTGACCGATGCCGCGTCGGCCGCCGGGCCGAAGATGCTGGCCAGGCCGATGCATAGCGACACCACCCCGGTGAAGATATTGATGACCCAGATTTCCTTGTCGGCAATCTTGCCCAGCATCCACAGGCCGTTGAGAAACAGCACCGCACCCACATAAAACAGCGACAAACCCAACCACATACACGCTCCTTGGCTGCAGGCCGGTGCAGCGCGGCGAGGATTGTGGGGCCGAGCGGGGCGGGGCGGAACCCTGGGCGAACGCAAAAGAGTCTTGCACCATGGGTCGGGAATGGGCTCAGAAACCCTAGTCCCGACCGCCGCGCAGGCGGCGGTACAGCGTACCGCGCGAGATGCCCAGGGCGCGCGCTGCCTGGGAGACATTGCCGCCATGCTGGTCCAGCGTCTCCCTGATCAGCTGCGCGCTGTGCTCGCGCAGCGTCGCTAGAGGCTGCGCCTCGGCGACGGGCGTTGCTTCGGTGGTTGCAGGGCAGGCCAGGTCTTCCGCGCTGCAGGCGTCCAGGTGCGAGCCAAGGCCATGCGAGGTTTGCAGATGCGCCTGCATCCAGACGCCCAGGCCGCTGGCCAGGCGCAGCGGCGCGGGGCTGGGCTGGCCGCTCAGTTGCAGCAGGCGCGATAGATCATGGCCCAGCAGTTCCTGCGCGCTGCACGCTGTATCCAAGGGCTGGCCGATGAGCTGGGCTGCGGTGCCGTTCATCCAGGCGACGCGGCCATCGGCAGCCACGCCCATCAGCGCCTGCAGCGGCGTGTGCAGCAGGGCTGGCGTCACTTGAAAGCGCAGCACCAGATGCTCGTGCGACTGAGCCTGCAGCAAGGTGTTTTCGATGGTCGTGGCGTACATGCCGACCACGGGACCGGCATCGAAGCTGAAATGCTGCTCCTCCACCATCAGATTGAGCACCCCGGCCAGGCGGCCGTGCACGTCGCGTATGGGTGCTGCTGCGCAGCGGAAGGCGTGCAGCTCGTCGAAATAGTGCTCGCCGTTGGTGACGGTGCAGGCCTGGCCGGTGGCGGCGACGATGCCCGGTGCGTTCGTGCCCATGGCCTGCTCGGACATATTCAGGCCGACCCGCTCGTCACGGGGCCGCATGGATGCCGGGGAGACATGGAGCACGATGCCCTTGTCGTCCGTCAGCATCACGCGCGTGCCGGTGCCCGCTAACGCCTGCTCCAGGGTCGGCAACTCGTGCTGCAATGCCTGCAGCAGGCCGCGGCAGCGCTCCTGCGTGGCATGCAGCCGGCTGGGGCTGACCGGAGCCAGAGCCAGCCGCCGTCCATGGCAGTGCTGGCGCTGGCTGCGCAGCCAGGACTGGATGACCGCCTCGCTGACCAGGCCCGAGGGGCGTATGCCGGCCTCGAAGAACTGGCGGCGAGCCTGCAAGGCCCGCTCCGCCCCGGTGCTCGAGAAGCACTGCTGTAGCGCGTCCATCGCGCGTGGCTCATCAACGTTCATGTCATGTCCAGGCTGTCCGCAGGAGCGGTCAATGTGTTCCGCAATGGAACAGTTCTAGCCTGGGGAAATCCCGATCATGAAGAAAAACAGGCGATACACCATGCTTTGCGGCATAGCAATCACAACAGGAGACCTCGATGAAACGGCTGATCGACAACTCTCATGGACGGCCCGGCCGCATGGCCTGGATGCTGGCCGCCTGCCTGGGCAGCGCAGCGGCCCTCGCGCAAGCCGACCCTGCGGCGCAGGCCGCGGCCGCCGTGCAGCGAGTCGATGGCGCTTTCATCAGCGCCAATGCCGCCAAGACGCCCGACTGGCCCACCATCGGCGTGGACTATGCCGAGACCCGCTACAGCCGCCTCGATCAGATCAATGCCACCAACGTCAAGGACCTTGGCCTGGCCTGGTCGTACAACCTCGAATCCACGCGCGGCGTGGAGGCCACGCCTGTGGTCGTGGACGGCATCATGTACGTCAGTGCCTCGTGGAGCGTTGTGCACGCCATCGACACCCGTACCGGCAACAGGATCTGGACCTATGACCCGCAGGTCGACCGCAGCACCGGCTTCAAGGGGTGCTGCGACGTCGTCAACCGCGGCGTGGCGCTGTGGAAGGGCAAGGTCTTTGTGGGTGCCTGGGACGGCCGCCTGATCGCGCTCGATGCCGCCACCGGCAAGGAGGTCTGGCAGAAAAATACCTTCGAGGGGCAAAAGGGGTCGCTGACCATCACGGGTGCGCCGCGCGTGTTCAAGGGCAAGGTCATCATCGGCAACGGCGGCGCCGAATATGGCGTGCGCGGCTACATCACGGCCTATGACGCCGAGACCGGCGAGCAGAAATGGCGCTGGTTCAGCGTGCCCGGCGATCCGTCCAAACCCTTTGAGGACGAATCCATGAAACGCGCCGCCAGGACCTGGGATCCCAGCGGCAAATGGTGGGAGGCCGGCGGCGGCGGCACCATGTGGGACAGCATGACCTTCGATGCCGAGCTCAACACCATGTACGTGGGCACGGGCAACGGCTCGCCCTGGTCGCACAAGGTGCGCAGCCCCAAGGGCGGCGACAACCTGTATCTGGCTTCCATCGTGGCTCTGGATCCCGACACCGGCAAATACAAGTGGCACTACCAGGAAACGCCGGGCGACAACTGGGACTACACCTCCACCCAGCCCATGATCCTGGCCGACATCAAGATCGCCGGCAAGCCGCGCAAGGTCATATTGCATGCGCCCAAGAACGGTTTCTTCTTCGTGCTCGACCGCACCAACGGCAAGTTCATTTCGGCCAAGAACTTCGTGCCTGTGAACTGGGCCAGCGGCTACGACAAGAACGGCAAGCCCATGAACATTGCCGCGGCACGCGACGGCAGCAAGCCCCATGACGCGGTTCCCGGCCCTTATGGCGCGCACAACTGGCACCCCATGTCCTTCAACCCCCAGACTGGCCTGGTGTATCTGCCTGCGCAGAACGTGCCCGTCAATCTGATGGACGACAAGAAGTGGGAGTTCAACCAGGCCGGACCGGGCAAGCCCCAGTCGGGCACGGGCTGGAACACGGCCAAGTTCTTCAATGCCGAGCCGCCCAAGAGCAAGCCTTTTGGCCGCCTGCTGGCCTGGGACCCGGTTGCGCAAAAGGCTGCCTGGAGTGTGGAACATGTCTCGCCCTGGAACGGCGGCACGCTGACCACGGCGGGCAATGTGGTGTTCCAAGGCACGGCCGATGGCCGCCTTGTGGCCTACAACGCGACCAGTGGCGAAAAGCTGTGGGAAACGCCCACGGGTACCGGTGTGGTGGCCGCGCCCAGCACCTATATGGTGGACGGCAAGCAGTATGTCTCGGTGGCCGTGGGCTGGGGCGGTGTCTACGGCCTGGCTGCGCGCGCCACCGAGCGCCAGGGCCCGGGCACGGTCTATACCTTCGTCGTGGGCGGCAAGGCCAGGATGCCGGAATTCGTGGCCCAGCGCACAGGCCGGTTGCTGCAGGGCGTGAAATACGACCCCGCCAAGGTCGAGGCCGGCACCATGCTGTACGTGGCCAACTGCGTGTTCTGTCATGGCGTGCCTGGCGTGGACCGCGGCGGCAATATTCCCAACCTGGGCTATATGGACGCGAGCTATATCGAGAACCTGCCCAGCTTCGTCTTCAAGGGCCCGGCCATGGCGCGCGGCATGCCGGACTTCACGGGCAAGCTGTCGGGCGATGACGTGGAGTCCATAAAGGCCTTCATCCAGGGCACGGCGGACGCCATCCGGCCCAAGCCCTGAAGCCTGCACTTCACCACGCCGGTGCGCCGGACCGCCGGTTCGCCCGAGCCACGCACCGGCGGCCCCGGATCGCAAACCTCTTCTTTTGACTCGACACCAAGGAAATAGCCTCATGCAAGACCATCTGCAGTTCTATATCGACGGCCAATGGGTGAATCCGGTCAGCCCGCGCAGCCTGGACGTCATCAATCCCTCCAACGAGCAAGCCATCGCCCGCATCAGCATGGGATCGGCCGCCGATGTGGACAAGGCCGTGGCCGCCGCGCGCCGGGCCTTCGAGAGCTACTCGCGCACCAGCCGCGAAGAGCGCCTGGCCCTGCTGGCCAAGGTGCTGGAGGTCTACCAGAGCCGCTACGGCGACTTTGTGCAGACCATCTCGCAGGAGATGGGGGCGCCGCTGTGGCTGTCCAAGGCGGCACAGGCCGCCATGGGCGTGGCCCATCTGAGCTCCACCATCGAGGTCCTCAAGAACTTCGCCTTCGAACATGTGCAGGGCAGCACGGCCGTCGTGCATGAGCCCGTGGGCGTGGTCGGCATGATCACGCCCTGGAACTGGCCCATCAACCAGATCATGTGCAAGGTCGCCCCGGCCCTGGCCGCCGGCTGCACCATGGTGCTCAAGCCCTCGGAGGTCGCCCCGCTCAACGCCCTGCTCGTGGCCGAGGTGCTGCACGAGGCGGGCGTGTCGGCCGGCGTCTTCAACCTCGTCAACGGCGACGGCCCCGGTGTGGGCGAGGCCATGTCCTCCCACCCCGGCATAGACATGATGACCTTCACGGGCTCCACGCGCGCGGGCATTGCCGTGGCCAAGGCCGCAGCCGACAGCGTCAAGCGTGTGGCCCAGGAACTGGGCGGCAAGTCTGCCAACATCGTGCTGGATGACGCCAACCTGCAGAAGGCCGTGACCCAGGGCGTGCAGGCGGTGCTGATGAATTCGGGCCAGAGCTGCAACGCACCCACGCGCATGTTTGTGCCGCGCGCCCTGCATGGGCAGGCCGTGGAGATCGCCCGTAGCGTCGCCGGCGCAGCGACCGTGGCCGATGCGCTGGCCGAGGGCATGCACATGGGCCCCGTGGTCAGCGAGGCGCAATGGGGCAAGATCCAGGCCCTGATCCGCAAGGGCATTGAAGAGGGGGCGACCCTGGTGGTGGGCGGCACAGGCCGCCCCGAAGGGCTGGTCCAGGGCTACTTTGTCAAACCCACGGTGTTTGCCGACGTGAGCAATGACATGAGCATTGCGCGCGAGGAAATCTTCGGTCCCGTGCTGGTGATGATTCCCTACGATGACGAGGAAGACGCCATCCGCATGGCCAACGACACGGTGTACGGCCTTTCGGGCTATGTGCAATCGGGCAGCCTGGAGCGTGCGCGCCGCGTGGCCGCGCGCCTGCGCACAGGCATGGTCCACCTCAACGGCGCGGGGCCTGACTTCAATGCGCCGTTCGGCGGCTACAAGCAGTCAGGCAATGGCCGTGAATGGGGCGAGCACGGTTTCCGCGATTTCCTCGAAACCAAGGCAGTCATGGGCTACGGCGCGGCCTGATCTATTCAAAATCAATAGCTGCTGGTGCCTGTCTGATGCGCGCCAGCAGCTATTTTTACTGAATATTCTGCTGACGGCGACGCGCGCGTTCCAGCTGCTGTACGACCTGACGCGGATTCATGCCGTACATCTCGGCGAACTCCTGCTCCGAAGTCTGGCCGCTGAGCTGGAAGGAGCGCAGCAGCGCCTCGTCCTTGGCGGCGCGGGCATCGGCCTCGGCCAGGGCATCTACCACCAGGGCGTTGGTCTTTTCGTCACGGCCCTGCACGCGCTCGGCGTATTCCTCGCGCGTGAGACCGGAGGCTTCGTAGGCGATGACGATGCGGTTGCGCAGCTTGGGCGTCAGGTCTTCCTGCGTGCGCTGCTGGCGGCGGCGGAAGACTTCGATCAGCGCGTGGTGAACATGCTCGGGCAGAGTGGCTTCCACGGGCTGGCCGTCGAGGTCATGGCGCTGCTGACCGCTGGCCATGGCCGCCAGATAGCGACCGGAGCGGGTGTGCTGCTGCAGCGCGCTCTTGAGTGCGTCCTTGTCCAGCTCCGGGTGGGCGGCCAGCAGGTCTTCAAAAATGCCGCGCTTGAAGGGCAGCAGCTGTTCGCCGAACAGGGCCGGGTGCCACTGTGCCAGCTGCTCCAGCAAGGGGTGTTGCGGACGTGCGGCCTGCGGGGCGGCTTTGGCTGCGGGAGCCGGGTTCTGGCGGCCACGGCCGCCTCGGCGCGAGCGTGAGCCGGGCTGCGAGTCCTGCACGCTGTGCTGCGACGCCGCTTGCGAGGCTTTCTGCTCTTGTGATTCAGACACGATTTCAGTCATGGCAAAGCCCGTGGGCCTGGGAAAACAAAACCCCCAATCATGCCAGCATTGCAAACTGCAGTGGCATGCGGGGGTGTCAGCCGGCGGCCAGGGCCTGATCCAGCAGCTCCACCCAATGCATGACCGGGACCTCGGTGCCGTTTTGCAGATGGACGATGCAGCCCATATTGGCCGAGAGAATCGCCGCGGGCTTTTCTGGGGCGAACGGCTCGTCCAGTGCGGCGATCTTGCGGTCGCGCAGCTGGTGCGAGATTTCAGGCTGCAGCACCGAGTAGGTGCCGGCAGAGCCGCAGCACAGATGGGATTCGGTGCGCGCCACGCGCAGATCGAACCCCAGCTCGCGCAGGCCCGCTTCCACGCCGCCACGCAGCTTCTGCCCATGCTGCAGCGTGCAGGGCGGGTGGTAGGCCACGGGAGCGGGGGGCACCGTGACGCGGTCCTTGAGCTTGTCCACCAGCTCGGGCAGCATGGCGGGCAACAGTTCGCTGAGGTCGCGGGTCAAGGCGCTGATGCGCGCGGCCTTGTCGGCGTATTGAGGCTCCAGCCGCAGCAGATGGCCGTACTCCTTGACGGTGACACCACAGCCCGAGGCGTTCATCACGATCGCCTCGACCTCGCCGCGCTCCACCAGCGGCCACCAGGCGTCGATATTGGCGCGCATCTGGGCCTTGCCGCCGTCCTGGTCGTTGAGGTGGAATTTCACCGCACCGCAGCAGCCCGCCTTGTCGGCAATCACGGTCTGCACGCCCACGGCGTCCAGCACGCGGGCCGTGGCGTAATTGATGCGTGGCATCATGGCCGGCTGCACGCAGCCTGCCAGCAGCAGCACCTTGCGCGCATGCTCGCGCACGGGCCAGGCCCCGGCATCCTGGACGGTCGGTATTTTTTCGCCCAAAGACTCCGGCAACAGACCTTTGACGGCGCGGCCCAGCTTCAGCGCGGGGGCGAACAGCGGGGAATTCATGCCCTCCTTGAGCAGCCAGCGCTGCAGCTTCTCGCCTGTGGGGCGCTCGACCTGCTCATCGACGATCTTGCGGCCGATATCGACCAGGTGGCCGTACTGCACGCCGCTGGGGCAGGTGGATTCGCAGTTGCGGCAGGTCAGGCAGCGGTCCAGATGCAGCTGCGTGGCCCGCGTGGGTGTTTGCCCTTCCAGCACCTGCTTGATCAGATAGATGCGGCCGCGCGGGCCGTCCAGCTCATCGCCCAGGGTCTGGTAAGTGGGGCAGGTGGCGGTGCAAAAGCCGCAATGCACGCATTTGCGCAAGATGGCTTCGGCTTCCTGACCTTCTGGCGTGGCACGGTATTCGGGCGCGAGATTGGTTTGCATGGGGTGCTGTCCTTGTTCTTACCAATGCGCCGAGAGACGGCCCACATTGAGAATGCCGGCGGGGTCGAAGGCCTGCTTGAGCCGGGCATGCAGCTGTGCCGATGTGCGGCCTGCCGGGCTGGCCTGTGCATGCACATCGAGATCGCTGTTGGCGCTTGTCTGGCTGGCGTCCTCGGCTCTGAAAAGAGAAGCGGATCCGCCGACTGCCTGCGCGAGTTGCTGCAAGGCTGCGGCGGCCGAACGCGGGGCCTGCACCCAGCGCTGAGCGCCATGCCAGTCGATGAACGGGCCTGCCGCGCCTTGCGGCAATGGCAGCGGCGCTGCGGTCGCAGGAGTGGACAGACGCCACAGGCAATGATCGGCAGCGCGCTGTTGGAACCAGGGCAGGTTCAGATCGCGGCTTGCGCTCCAGTCGGCGGCGACGGCGTCGCTGTCCAGCCGCTCGCCACCCAGGCGCAGCGTGGCGGCCTGAACGGCGGCGCGGGCGCCGCGCAGGCGCAGATACAGCGTGCCCTTGCCGTCTTCTTCCAGCCAGTTGCTGGCATTGAGCGGCAGAGGCTGGCCGCCCCAGTGATTGAGCCAGTCCAGAGCCTGCTCCTGGCTGCAGCTATCAAAGCGCAGCGTGGCCTCGGCCGGAGCCACGGGCAGGACCTTGAGGCTGATCTCGGTGATCAGGCCCAGCGTGCCCCAGCTGCCCGTCATCAGGCGCGAGACGTCATAGCCGGCCACATTCTTCATGACCTGGCCGCCGTAGCGCAGCAGCTCGCCCTGGCCGTTGATCATCTCCAGGCCCAGCACGAAGTCACGTACTGCGCCAACGCTGGCACGCGACGGACCGGACAGGCCTGCGGCGACCATGCCGCCCACGGTGCTGGCGGCGCCGAAGTGCGGTGGCTCGAAAGCCAGACACTGGCCCTGGCTGGCCAATGTTGCCTCCAGCTCGGCCAGCGGCGTGCCGGCGCGAACGGTCACCACCAGCTCGCTGGGCTCGTAGCTGACGATACCGCTGAGCGCGCGCGTGGACAGCGGCTCGCCCTGCAGACGCAGGCCGTAGAAGTCCTTGCTGCCGCCGCCGCAGATGCGCAGCGGGGTCTTGTCACTGGCAGCGGCGCGAATGCGCTCGCCGAGCTGATTGATTTGGCTGGTGGCTGAATCCATGGCCTGCATGGTAGCCGGGGCGCCCCCGGGGCAGGAAGGCCTGGTCTTTGATTTTTTTGAAAAGCAGGCGTGAATAAAAAAGCCCCGCAGTTCGCACTGCGGGGCAACGTAATGAAACTGAACTAGCGAAGAGCCTGCCGCTTAACGGGTGTAGGCCACCTCACCGTGAGAAGTGATGTCCAGGCCCTGGCGTTCGGACTCTTCCGAGACACGCAGACCCACGGTCAGATCGGCAATCTTGTAGGCCACGAAGGAGACCACGCCAGACCAGACGATGGTCACCAGCACGCTCTCGACCTGCACCCACAGCTGATGGGCCATGTTGTAGCCCTCGGGTTCGATACCGCCCAGGCCCTTGGCGCAGAACACGCCGGTCAGGATGGCACCCAGGATACCGCCGACACCGTGGACGCCGAACACGTCGCAGACATCGTCAACCTTGAGCAGGTGCTTGAGGCCAGACACGCCCCAGAAGCACAGAGGGCCGGCGATGATGCCCATGACGATGGAGCCCATGGGGCCGACGAAACCGGCGGCGGGGGTGATGGTCACCAGACCGGCCACGGCACCCGAGGCGGCGCCCAGCATGGAGGCCTTGCCGCGCAGCAGCGCTTCGGCCACGATCCAGGAGATGGCGGCGGCGCCGGTGGCCAGGATGGTGTTGATGAAGGCCAGGCCGGCAATGCCGTTGGCGGCACCGGCGGAGCCGGCGTTGAAGCCGAACCAGCCCACCCACAGCAGCGAAGCGCCCACCATGGTCAGCGTCAGGCTGTGAGGAGGCAGGGCTTCCTTGCCGAAGCCGATGCGCTTGCCCAGCATGTAGGCACCCACCAGGCCGGCCACGGCGGCGTTGATGTGCACCACGGTGCCGCCCGCGAAGTCCAGCGCGCCATCGGCACCCAGCAGACCGCCGCCCCACACCATGTGGGCCATGGGGATGTAGCTGAAGGTGAACCACAGCACGGAGAACACGATCACGGCCGCGAACTTGATGCGCTCGGCAAACGCTCCCACGATCAGCGCCACGGTGATGGCGGCGAAGGTGGACTGGAAGGCCACGAACACGTATTCGGGGATGGTCTTGAGCATGGACGACAGCGTGTCAGGCGTGATGCCCATGAGGAACAGCTTGTCGAAGCCTGCGAAGAACTTGCCCTCGCCGCCAAAAGCCAGCGAGTAGCCGTAGATGGCCCACAGCACGGTGATCAGCGAAAAGATCACGAAGACCTGTGCCAGCACGGACAGCATGTTCTTGCTGCGTACCAGGCCGCCGTAGAACAGCGCCAGGCCGGGGATGACCATCAGGATCACCAGCATGGTCGAGGTCAGCATCCAGGCGGTATCGCCGGCGCTCAGGGTGGGAACGGCCTCGGCCGCTGCTTCGGCCACAGGTGCTGCTGCGGCGGCAGCCGTTGCAGCTTCCTGGGCAAAGCCGGTGGCGCCGGCAGCCAGCAGGCCCAGTCCCAGGCCTGCGCTCAATAGTTTCTTGATCATGGCAATCTTTCTCAAAACGGTTCCAGAGAGACTGGGCCTTTACAGGGCCGCGTCGCCGGTTTCTCCTGTACGGATACGGATCGACTGCTCCAGCGCCTGCACAAAAATCTTGCCGTCGCCGATCTTGCCGGTACGGGCTGCGCCCTCGATGGCGTCGATGGCGGCATCGACCAGATCGTCGGCAATCGCGGCCTCGATCTTCAGCTTGGGCAGAAAGTCCACCACATACTCGGCACCGCGGTACAGCTCGGTGTGGCCCTTCTGACGGCCAAAGCCCTTGACTTCGGTCACGGTGATGCCTTGAACACCGATTTGGGAAAGAGCTTCACGCACTTCGTCGAGCTTGAAGGGTTTGATGATGGCGATCACCATTTTCATGACGGGCTCCTGAAAAATTAGAAAGTCTTGGAGAGCGTCAGAATCAGACGCGCCTTGTTCACATCGCCGAAGTAGGCCTTCTTGTTGGCGCCGGTCACCGCAGCTGCTGCAGAGAAGCCGTCGCCCAGGTCATAGGCACCACCGACGCTGTAGTCCACATAGTTGGGAACGCCCAGGTCCTTGATGTCGCTGGAAAAATGGGTGTAACCAACTGATGCTTTCAGTGTCACCTTGGGCATCACTTCCTGGCTGTAGGAGAACTGCAGATAACCGGTATTGCGGCCCTTGAGACCCGAGCCCGCCTTGGCGCCGGCCCAGCCGAAGTAGTCCTTGGACACCGTGTGCGAATACTTGGCCGTGAACGGGCCGTAGGTGCCGGAGCCGTAGATCTCGGTGGTGTTGCCGTTGGCATTGCCCGAGTACACATAGGTCAGCATGCCCACGTCCCAGTCCACATCGGCGGCCTTGAACTTGTAGCCGCCGTAGAAGTCGGTTTCCAGTGAGTTGCCGGGCAGCCAGTCCACGGAAGAGTTCCAGTTGCCGACGTAGAAGCCGCTGTCGCCGAACGTGTAGTCAAAACCACCTTGCAGCGCAGGCTTGACGGCCCTGGTGCGGCTGGCGTCCTGATCCTGACCACGGAACTTGTAGTTGGTGGTCAGGGCAACGTTGGCGGAGAGCTGGGCATGGGCCCACATGGGGGCGACAACGGCGCAGGCCAGGGCGGCAGTCTTGGCGAAAGTCTTGAAACGGCTTGCAGCGGGACTAGGCATTCAGGGTTCCTCCGGTTTGAAAATTTCGTGGCAAAAATCTCGGATGAACTCTCAAAGCACAGACCGTGCCAGTCTCTGCGGCGGCTGCGGCGCGGTTCGCTGTCCAAAGCCCCAGAACAGGCAGCGGGCCATAGCTGCCAGTACAAAAAGCTACGAGTTTTCACAATCGCTGAGCGCAACTTTCGCCACCTGGGTGCTAGCTGGAATCCATTGCACCAAGATGGTGCGTTTTTGCTGTGCACCGCCATGGCTCTGCTTTTCCCCGGCTTTTTGCACCAATCAGGGGATTTGAAAGTGAGCACATGCTCTTTATCTGGGCGCAGGCAAAGAAAAAGCCCATCGGCTGGGCGATGGGCTTGGGGGGCGGCCGCAATTCAGAAGCTGGCCTGGGGCAGGTCTGCCTTGGTGAACACCAGCGAGACCTTGGCTTCCTGCGGAATCGGCGGCAGCTCCTGATTCCAGCGCTCCCAGGCGCTGCGCAGCTCGGCCAGTTTCCGGGGCTCACGATCACGCAGATTGGCGCGCTCGCGCGGGTCGTTGCCGATGTGGAACAGGTATTCGATGCCCTCGATCTGCAGATATTTCCAGTCGCCGCGTATCAAGGCCTTTTGCTCGCGGTGCTTCATGCGCCAGGCCAGGTCGCGCTCGGGCATCCAGCTTTGATCCTGCATCAGGGGCAGCAGGCTGATGCCGTCCAGTGGATAGTCGGCATGTGCGGCTACGCCGGCGGCGGCCAGGAAGGTGGCTGACCAGTCCATGGTCAGGCTGGGCGTGTCGCAGACGGCACCGGCCGTCATGCGCGCCGGCCAGCGTGCCAGCAAAGGCACGCGGATGCCGCCTTCGAGCAGGTCCATCTTCTGGCCCACGAAGGGCCAGGTATTGGAGAAGCGTTCGCCGCCGTTGTCGCTGGTGAAGACGATGAGCGTGTTCTCGCTCATGCCTTTTTCCTCCAGCGCATCCAGCAGCCAGCCTATGCCTTCGTCCATGTGATGGATCATGCGCTGGTAGGTATCGATGGAGCCGCCGTCGATATGCTTGCCCATGCCTTGCAGGCGCTCGGATTCGGCGCGGTCCTCGCGCGTCAGCCAGGGCCAGTGCGGGGCGCTGTAGTGCAGCGAGAGATAGAAGGGCTGGTCGGCCGTCTGGCGCTTGACGAAGTCCACCGCGCGGCGGCTCAGCAGATCGGTGAGGTAGCCGTCTTCGGTGTGCGGCTCCTCGTTGATCCAGAAGTCGGGGCGCCCGCGCGGGTCGCAGTGGGCGAAGTAGTCGGCGCCGCCGGCATGAAAGCCGTAGAACTCCTCGTAGCCCGACAGGCGCGGGCCGAAATGCGGGGGGTAGCCCAGGTGCCATTTGCCGACCAGGGCCGTGGCGTAGCCGGCATCGCGCAGCAGCGAGGCCACCGTGGGGTGATCGGGCGGCAGGCCCAGCACCTTGTCGCCATGTACGCTGGCGATGGGTTCCTCGGCCGCACCGCGCAGGCGGTACTGCCAGCGGCCCGTGGCCAGCGCAAAGCGCGTGGGCGAGCACACCGAGGAGTTGGAGTAGCCGCGCGTGAAGCGCAGGCCCTGGGCGGCCATGGCGTCCAGGCGTGGCGAGACGTCGGTGGCGTTGTTGTGCGCATCGCGCGCACCGGTGCAGCCCAGGTCGGCATAGCCGAGGTCATCGGCCAGGATGAAGATCAGATTGGGGCGGGAGTCGGTCATGGGAGATCGGGGAACATTCAAAAAAAGGAGCTTTTATCGCTTGTTATGCAAGAATTCTGGATGGATTTGATGCTGGAAATATTTGGTAGCAAGCGATAGATGCTCCTCAAATATCAGGGCTTGAAGCCCGAGCGCTGAACCACCGGCGCCCATTGCGCGCGGTAGGCCTTGAGCATTTTTTCCGTGTCCTGCGCGCTGCTGACCACGGGCACCAGGTTGGAGGCGGCGAACTTGTGCTGCGTGTCGGCTTCCTTCATCACCTCCTGCACCAGTTGGGACAGGCGCTGCACCGTGGCCGGCGCCATGCTCTGCGGCGCGAACAAGGTGTTCCAGCCCGTGCCGACCAGGTTCACGCCGAGCTCCTTGAGCGTGGGAATGCCGGGTGCCATGGTGCTGCGGCGCTCGCTCGAGGTGGCCAGCACGCGCAGCTTGCCTGCTTCGTGCTGGGCGATCTGGGTGTCTAGAGTGTCCACGGCGATGGGGACCTGCCCGCCCATCAGATCGGTGAGCAGCGGACCCGAGCCCTTGTAGCCCACGACCTCGACGGGCACCTTGGCGGTCTCGCCCAGCATCAGCGCAAAAAAGTGCGGCAGGCTGCCCGTGGCCGGCACGCCGAAATTGGCCTGCTGCGGATTGGCCTTGAGCCAGGCCAGCAGGTGCGGCAGCTCCTTCACGGGGACGGCACTGGCCACGGCCAGACCGAACTCGTAGCGGTTCACCTCGCTGATGGGACGGAAGTCCTTTTCCGGGTCGTAGCCCGAGTCCGGAAACACCAGCGGCGCGACCACCATCACGGCAGGATTGGCCAGCAAAATGGCGGGCTGGCCCGCTGCTGCATTCTTCACGTACTGGGCTGACAGACGGCCGCCCGCACCGGGCTTGTTTTCCACGATGACCGGGCTGCCGAGGCGGGCCTGCAGCCGGTCGGCCACGATGCGCGCCACGCGGTCGGTGGCGCCGCCGGGCGGATAGCCGACCACCATGCGCAGCGGTGTCTTGCTGGGAAACAGGGCATGGCTCTCCTGGGCCTGCAGCGCGCCGCCGCCCAGCAAGCCTGCGCTCAGGCCGAGCCCCGCGGCGAGCTTGCCGAAGATTCTTCTTTGCATCGTCATGTCTCTCCTGGTCTGTGGTCCGCGCTGGTACCGGCTCGCGAATTCACACCATTAATGATTGGAAACCGGGCAGTGTAGGTGGGCTCCGGCACCGGCCTGAAATGCTCAGATGGCCGGCGCCCGGGCTTTGGGCATCAATCGGGTTTCAGATTGATCTTGCGGGTCAGCGCCTCCCATTTGTCGGAGATCTCGCGCACCCTGGCCTGGGCCTGCTCGGGGCTGCTGCCCACCATCTCGATATCCACGGCCTTCACCCGCTCCTGCTGCTGCGGCGAGCGGATGGCGGCATCCATGGCTGCGAGAAAGCGCTTCTGGATCTCGGCAGGAACGCCCTTGGGGGCGGCGAGCAACAGCCAGTAAGTGCCGTCGAAATCGGGGTAGCCAGACTCGGCAATCGTGGGCAACGTCGGCAGCAGCGGCGAGCGCGTGCGGCCCGAGGTGGCCAGGGCGGTGACGCGACCGCTCTGTATCTGTGGCAGCACCGTGGGTGCCGCCAGGAAGCCGCAGTTCACCTGGCCGCCCATGAGGTCCTGCATGGCCGGTGCCGGCCCCTTGTAGGGCACATGCACCATTTTCACGCCGGTGCTGGACAGCAGGGACTCCATGACCAGATGACCGGGCGAGCCCGCGCCGCCGGTGGCATAGGTCAGCTCGCGCGACTTGGCGGCCTCCAGCATGTCCTTGACGGACTTGAAGCCGAGGCCGGGGTTGCAGATCAGGGTCTGCGAGAACCTGGCGGCGGCGTTGAGCACCACGATGGCATCGCTGGAGTAGCCGATGTTCTTGTAGATATGCTTGTTGACGGTGAGCACCGGGTCCATGGCCCACAGCCAGGTGTAGCCGTCGGCCGGGGCTCGGGCGACCTCGGCAGCACCGATATTGCCGTTGGCACCGGCCCGGTTTTCCACGATCACGGCTTGACCTAGCGCCTTTTGCACGGCCGCCGCGAGCGGGCGCACGGCGATGTCGGAAGGGCCGGCTGGCGGCGTGGGAACGATGATGCGTATGGGCTTGGCGGGCCAATTGTCGGCAGCATGGGATGCCGTCAGAAGCGCGGCGGCCGCCAGCCCGGCCAGAGTGCGGCGGGCGATACGGGTGCAAGGCATGGTGTCTCCTGTCGTTTTCTTTGGAGCCACTGTAAGCAGTGACTCGATAATGGATCTAATCCATCATTCCTAGAGAAAACCCACAAAGACCCATGACCAAGGCGCAGCGCCACCCCTGGCGGCAGCCGTCCGAGCTGGACGATCTGTTCCTCTACCATCTGGCCCGCCTGATGAGTTCGGCCGGAACCATGGTGGTGCGCCTGTGCGAGGGCGGCTTCGGCATCACCCGGCGCGAGTGGCGCATGATCGGCCTGCTGGCCACCAAGGGTGCCATGCAGCCGTCCCGGCTCGCGGAGCTGGCGCAGCTCGATCGCACGCGCACCTCGCGCACCATCTCCACGCTGATTGCCAAGGGGCTGCTGCACAAGCAGGGCATGGCCGGCGACGGGCGCCAGGCCATGGTGCAGCTGACCGACGCCGGGCTGGCGCTGCACGCCCAGCTGTTCCCGCAGATACAGGCGATCAACCAGGAGCTGCTCGGCGACGTCAGCGATGCCGAGCTTGAGGTGCTGTCGCAGGTGTTCGAGCGCGTGCGCAATCGGGCGGCGCTCATGCAGGAGCAGGGCAGCTTTCCC
This sequence comes from Comamonas sp. wu1-DMT, assembly GCF_040187805.1. NCBI lineage: Bacteria > Pseudomonadati > Pseudomonadota > Betaproteobacteria > Burkholderiales > Comamonadaceae > Comamonas > Comamonas sp. wu1-DMT. The sequence goes on along the minus strand of NZ_JBANEM010000006.1, from coordinate 42,234 downwards.
AAGGCCGAGCGCCGCCGTGGCCGGGCCGCGGGCAAACAGCCTGCCCGTGACGACGACGCCGCCGGCTGACGGCCTGTGCACACCCCTATTGCCTGTTTGAGCCGCCCGCGCATACGCTAGGCCCTACAGTCCGGCTTGAAGGGGAGGAGCGTGATGGGTCTGGCACTGGTTCAAAGTCGTGCACTGCTGGGCTTGCAGGCACCGGCTGTCACGGTGGAGGTCCATCTGGCCAACGGACTGCCTTCATTCACCCTGGTGGGTCTGGCGGATGTGGAGGTCAAGGAGGCCCGCGAGCGCGTGCGCGCAGCCATCGTCAATGCGGGGCTGGAGTTCCCGAACAACAAGCGCATCACGGTCAATCTGGCTCCGGCGGATCTGCCCAAGGACTCAGGCCGCTTTGACCTGCCGATAGCGCTGGGCATTCTGGCGGCCAGCGGGCAGGTCGATGCACGGCGGCTCGCCGATTATGAGTTTGCAGGAGAGCTGTCGCTGACCGGTGCCCTGCGCCCGGTACGCGGCGCCCTGGCTACTGCGCTGGCCCTGCAGCGTCAGCAACAGCGCGTGCGGCTGGTGCTGCCGCCAGACAGTGCGCTGGAGGCAGCCTTTGTGCCGGCCATCGAAGTCTTCGGCGCCGCGCATCTGCTGGATGTGGTCAGGCAGTTCATCGCGCATGACTGCACCCTGTCGGAGCATGGCGATGGCGTGGAGGGCTGGCAGCGGGTGCACTCCAGACCTGCTGAAGCTTCTTTGCCGTCGCTGGATCTGCGCGAGGTGCGCGGCCAGATGCAGGCCAAGCGCGCGCTTGAAATTGCAGCTGCCGGCGCACATGGTGTGCTGATGATCGGCCCTCCGGGCTCGGGGAAATCCATGCTGGCCCAGCGCTTTGCGGGTTTGCTGCCGGGCATGACCGATGAGGAAGCGCTCGAAGCCGCCGCCATTGCCAGCCTCAGCGGTCGTTTCACGCCGCAGCTGTGGCGCCAGCGGCCATTTGCCGCTCCTCATCACACGGCCAGTTCCATCGCGTTGGTCGGCGGCGGCTCTCCGCCCCGGCCCGGCGAGATTTCATATGCCCATTGCGGGGCGCTGTTTCTCGACGAGCTGCCCGAGTTCGCGCGCAGCGCCCTGGAGGCCCTGCGCGAGCCGCTGGAGACTGGGCGCATCACCATCGTGCGGGCCGTGCAGAGGGCGGAGTTTCCGGCCCGTTTCCAGCTGGTGGCAGCCATGAACCCCTGTCCCTGCGGCTTCTGGGGGTCGCGCATCAGGGCCTGCCGCTGCTCGCCCGATCAGGTGGCACGTTATCAGGCACGCATCAGCGGTCCCTTGCTGGACCGTATCGATCTGCATGTGGAGGTGGCGGCACTGTCGCCCGAGGAGTTGCTGGCAGCGCCCGAAGGGGAGAGCAGCGCTGCCGTGCAGCAACGCGTGAGCGCGGCCAGGGACAAGGCCTTGCAGCGCCAGGGCCTGCCCAATCATCAGTTGCAGGGGGCACAGCTCGACACGCATCTGCAGCTGGAGCCCGAGGCGCTGACCTTTGCCCACAAGGCTGCAGCGCGCCTTGGCTGGTCGGCGCGCGGCACGCACCGGGCGTTGAAGGTGGCGCGAACCATTGCCGATCTGGCGGACTCGGATTCCATCACGCAAACCCATCTGGCCGAGGCATTGCAATACCGCCGAGCGCTGATGCAGCCGTGATGTCCTGCCGCTCTCAGGCGGCAAGAGCCAGCGCCACGGGCTGTGCCCGTGTGGCCTGCGGATTGACACCCAGTACCTGCGCAAATGCATGCAGTGCCGGCGACCAGCCTTGTACGGCAGCGGTCACAAAACAGGTGTCGACAAAGGCCAGCTCCTGTCCGCTCCTGCCGGGCAGAGTCATCCAGTGCACGCCAAAGCGCTGCTGCTGGGCTTCGACCAGCGAGCGCGACAGCAGCGCATAGCCCATGCCGGCGGCCACGCAGCCGAGGATGGTGTCCAGCATGCCCAGCTCCATGATGCGTACCGCCGTCACCCCCATCGAAGCCATCAGCAGCTCGATCCGCTGGCGGTAGCTGCAGCCCTGGCGAAAGGCCAGAAACACGGAGCTGCTGAACTCTGCGGCGGTGGGGAAGCGCGTCAGCGGCTGTCCGCTGACCAGCACCAGCTCTTCACGAAATACCGGCCAGGATTGCAGCTCGTTTTGTGGTGCGGCACCGTTGATGAAGGCACAGTCGATGCGACCAGCCGCCAGCTCCATCAGCAATGCGGCGCTGGGCTGGGCGTCCAGCTCCAGGTCGATACCCGGATGCTGCCTGCGCAACTCGGCCAGCAGTGGCGGAAGACGCAGTGCGGCCGTGGTTTCCATCGAGCCTATGCGCAAGGCGCCCTTGACCTGGCCGGCGGCAAACTGCCGGGCTTGCAGCATGGCCAGCACCTGGTCATGCGACTGCAGCATCTGCCGCGCAGATTCCAGCAGCGTACGTCCGGCCGGAGTCGGAAAGACCGGGTTGGCCCGCATGAGCAATTGCACGCCTGCTTCGTCCTCGAGCTTTTTGATATGGGCCGTGACATTGGATTGCACGGTGTGCAGAAGCTGGGCTGCGGCACCAAAGCTGCCGCTTTCGCAGACGGCTTCGAACATGCGCAGGGATTTGAGTTGCATATGCGGCTCCAATATCTCAAATTGAGATGCAAGTCATCATTTTGAATCATTGGACATGATCGAGTCGCAGCGTTTAGGCTTGATGCCAATTTCCCCTCCATAACCCGAGCTGTGATCGAACGCAAAGAACTTCCCCTGCTGTTGACCGGCTTCATGGCCACCCTGAGCGGCGTCGGCCTGGCCCGTTTCGCCTATACCGCGCTGATGCCGCAGATGGTGCATGCGGGCTGGTTCAGCGGCGAGCAGGTGGCTTATCTGGGCGCCGCCAATCTGCTCGGCTATCTGATCGGCGCCCTGGTCGCCGCGCCGCTGGCCGAGCGCATGGGCGCGCTGCGCGTGCTGGTGATCTGCTGGGTGGCCGTGATGCTGAGCTTTGCAGGCTGCAGCCTGCCCCAGCCCATGGCCCTGTTCTTTGTCTGGCGGCTGTTCTCGGGTATTGCCGGTGCCGCGCTGATGGTGCTGGGCCCGTCGGTGGCCATGGCTGCAGCAGCGCCGCAGCGCCGTGCCACGCTGGGCCCGCTGATGTTCTGCGGCATTGGCGTGGGCGCCTTGCTGGCCGCCACGCTGGTGCCCATGTTTGCGCGCAGCAGCCTGAGTGCCGTCTGGTGGGCGTTGACGGCGCTGTCTGCGCTGGCGCTTTACAGCGGCCGGCATGCTGCGCGCCAGATCCCGCTGCATGCACCGGTGGCGATCCAGCCCACGGCGGTCCCAGCCTCCAGCACAACGCCGTGGAGCCTGGCGGTGATTCTGGTGCTGGTCGCCTATGCCTGCGACGCCTTCGGCTTTGTGCCGCACACCGTGTTCTGGGTGGACTACCTGGATCGCGAGCTGCAGCTGGGCGGCGCCTATGCCTCGACGCAATGGGCATTCTTCGGGCTTGGCGCGATGGTCGGGCCGCTGTGTGCGGCCTACTGTGCCACGCGCTGGGGCTGGTGGGGTACGACCACGGGCGCCTATGCCCTCAAGGCCGTGGCCATCGGCCTGCCGCTGGCCTGGGCCGGTTTCGGTGGCCATGCGCTGTCGGGCTTTGTGGTGGGGGCGCTGTCGCCTGGCATGGCTGCCATCACCTCGGGCTATCTGATGCAGCTCATCGGCCCCGGCCAGCACAAGAAAATGTGGGGCTACGCCACGGCGGCATTTGCGCTGCTGCAGGCCAGCTCCGGCTATCTGATGGCATTTGTTTACGCCAGCAGCGGCAGCTATCGCCAGCTGTTCGTGCTGGGCTGCGCGGCGCTGGGCCTGGGGGCGCTGCTGGTGGCCTCAAGCCGCCTGGCCCGCACTGCGCAATGATCAGGATCGAGAAGTGACAACCAGGAGACGTGCGATGAGCAAACTACCTTTGTGGATGACAGGCCTGGGTCTGCAGCATCCCATCATTCAGGCCCCGATGGCCGGGACCTCGACCCCGCAGCTGGCGGCTGCCGTGAGCAATGCATACGCCCTGGGCTCGATCGGCATAGGCGCCTACGGCCTTGAGCAGGCGCGCCAGCACATCGAACAGACGCGTGCGCTGACCGATCGCCCCTTCAACGTCAACCTCTTTTGTCACCGTGCGCCGGTAGCAGATGCGGAGCGCGAAGCACAGTGGCTGCACTATCTTGCGCCAGAGTTCGAGCGCTACGGCGCGTCCGTGCCGTCTGGCCTGCGCTGCATCTACGAGTCAGCGCTGGGCAATGAGCGGTTGCAGGCCATGCTGCTGGAGCTGCGCCCTGCCGTGGTGAGCTTTCATTTCGGCCTGCCGGAGCAGGGCTTTGTCGATGCCTTGCGCGCCGCCGGCATCACCACGCTGGCCTGCGCCACCAGCCTCGACGAGGCGCGCCAGATCGAGCAGGCCGGGGTGGATGTGATCGTGGCTCAGGGCATGGAGGCGGGCGGCCATCGCGGCGCTTTCGTGCCCGAGCAGGACAGACTGATGGGGACTTTGGCGCTGGTGCGGCTGCTGGCGCGCGAGTCCCGCCTGCCCGTGGTCGCCGCAGGCGGCATCATGGACGGTGCAGGCATCGCTGCCGCTTTGCAGCTCGGAGCCTGCGCCGTGCAGATGGGAACGGCCTTCATCCTCTGCCCCGAATCCGCAGCCAGCCAGGCCTACCGCGCCGAGCTGCAAGGCGACAGCGCGCAGCACACGGCCATCACCGCCGCCATTTCCGGCCGTCCTGCGCGCGGCATGTTCAACCGTCTGCACCAGCTGGGACGAGACTATGCGGGAGCACTGCCCGCCTATCCCATGGTGTATGACGCAGGCAAGGCGCTGCACCAGGCCGCCAGCGCGCAGGGCAGCAGCGACTATGCCGCGCACTGGGCCGGCCAGGGCGCACCGCTGGCTCGCGCCATGCCCGCCGCCGAACTCGTGCGCACGCTGGCGCAGGAGCTGGAGCAGGCGGAGCACGCCTGACCGGGCTTGAGCGGATTTCGGTGCGCCTGGAGTAACCATCTGATTTGATAGCTGTCATCGCTTGTAATGCATCAGATCTGGATTGTTTTTGCCAAGATTTGAATACTGAATTGCGATGACTGCTATGGTTTTAGCTGTTGCAGCGAATGACCGATGCATCCTTTGAAGCGAACAGACGTCGCACCGCATCGGCGCGCCGCGTCAGCACCGCGCGTTGGTTGACGTAGCCCTTGTCGGTGATCTCTCCGGCCTCTGCGTCCGGCGGATCGGCCAGCACCAGCGCGCAGCCGGGGCTTTGCGAGCTGCCCGCGCCTGCGTCGCGCTGCTCGTGCATCACGCGGCGCAGTGCCTGTGCCAGGGTTTCGGGGGCGGCAGCGCCTGCGGGCGTGGCAAATACCAGCAGGCCCAGCTCGTCACGGTCGTGGCCTGCGATGACGATGTCCTGCACCCATGGCGCCAGGCGCGACACCAGTTCCACGCGCAACGTTCCCACCGAGACCCAGGTGCCGCTGGAGAGCTTGAAGTCCTCGGCCACGCGGCCGTTGAAGATCACGCCGCGCTCGGGTCGCTGCTCGTCCACGACGAAGCCTGCGTCGCCGATGCGGTAATAACCTTCCTCGTCGAAGGCCGCTGCCGTTTCGCGCGGTGCGTCGCGGTAGCCGGGGAAAACCGACACGCCCTTCACGCGCATTTCCTGCTTGTTGCCGTTGGGTACGAACTTGAGCTCCAGCCCGGGCAGTGGCGCACCTATGCAGCCTGCGCTGTCAAGCTGCCAGTGGGCCGAGGTGATCGCGGGCGAGGTCTCGGTGCAACCCCAGGACGTGGTCAGCCACAGGGGGCGGCCCGGGCGCACGCGCTGGGCCACCGCCTCCAGTCGCTTCCAGGTCGAGGGGGCCAGCGCCGCAGCCGCATAGAAGGCCAGGCGAAGGCGCGAGAGCATGTCTGCCGCCAGCGCGTCGTCGGCCTCCATCAGCGGCAGCACCATGTCGAAGCCGCGCGGCACGTTGAACCACAGCGTGGGGCGGACTTCGCGCAGATTGCGCACCGTCTTCTCGATCAGGCCCGGTGCGGGCCGGCCCTCGTCGATGTAGAGCGTGCCGCCGTGCGCCAGTACCAGATGCAGGTTGTGGTTGCCGCCGAAGGTGTGGCTCCAGGGCAGCCAGTCCACGAGCACGGGCTTTTCCTGCTCCAGGAAGCGCCAGGTCTGCGCCATTTGCTGCTGGTTGGCGCACAGCATGCGGTGCGTGTTGATGACCACCTTGGGCGTGCCTGTGGAGCCCGAGGTCAGCAGGTATTTGGCATGCGTGTCGGGCGCGATGGCCTCGTATGCAGTGCGCACGGCGGCCGTCTCGGGTCTGGCCATGAGCGCCTCGAAATCCAGCCCGCCAGGCCAGTGCGGTGCATGTGCGCTGAAGACGCAGGGCGCGCGGGTTTCGCAGGCCGCCAGCGCCGGTCCGTACAGGCGCGCGTCCGATGCGTAGATCAGCGCGGGCTGCAGCACCTGGAGCATCTGGCGCAGCCGCCCGAAGTCGCGCGCCGTGCGCGAGTAGGCACTGGACAGCGAGCAGGCTGCCCGGCCCACGTGCATGGCGGCCAGCATCAGCACCGCGTGATCGATGGCGTTGTCCGACAGGATGACCACAGGGCCGGGGGGCAGATCCAGGTCCAGCAGCCCCTGGGCCGTGCGTCCCACGGCCTCGCGCAGCTCGCCCCAGCGGAGCATGCGCCAGCCGCTGCCGTCGGGCGTGCGCTCGGCCAGAGCCGGCGCCTCGGGGGTCTCGCGCGCCCAGCGTTCCAGCCACTCGCCCACGCAACGTGCATAGGGCTTGAGCGCCACGGGCGATCGCAGCACGAAGCTGCCGTCGTCGAGATCGATGCGCAGGCTGCGCGGCGGGGCGACCTGCTGCGGGTCGGACAGGAAGTCTATGGCTTGCATGCATGCTCCTTTATGTGGGCTCAGAACAGCGAGCCCTGGACCTTGGCACGTATCAGGTCGGTCAGCAGTTCGTCGCGCGTGCGCTCCAGCTCCTCCTCGCGGCGCATGCCGCGCGCCTCGGCCACGCCCTGCACCACATTGTCCTTGAGCGCCTCTGTCATGGCTGGATTGCCAAGATCGCGCCACCAGCTCTCGATGGGGCCGCCCAGGTGCTCCAGCAGATGCTGCATGCCGCCCTGTCCGCCAGACAGATGCAGGTTCATGAATGGCCCCATCAGCGCCCAGCGCAGGCCGGGGCCGTGGGCGATGGCCGTGTCGATGTCGCTGACGCTGGCCACCCCCTGGTCAACGAGGTGAAAAGCCTCGCGCCACAGCGCTGCCTGCAGACGGTTGGCGATGTGGCCAGCGATTTCGCGCCGCACATGAATGGGGCGCTTGCCCAGCGCTGCATAGAAGTCCATGGCGCGCTGGATGCTGTCTGGCGAGGTGGCATCGCCACCACCCACCTCCACCAGCGGAATCAGGTGCGGCGGATTGAAGGGATGGCCCAGAACCACGCGCTGCGGCGTCTTGCAGCGGGCCTGCATGCCGCTGACCGGCAGACCCGAACTGCTGCTGGCCAGCAGTACCCGGGATGGTGTGGCCGCGTCCATGCGCGCATAGAGGTCAGCCTTGAAGTCGGCGCGCTCGGGGCCGCTTTCCTGCACGAAGTCGCAGCCGTCCAGCGCACGCTCCAGTGCGGCATCGAAGCGCAGGCGTTCGGGCGGAGCTCCATCCACCAGCCCCATGCGTTGCATGGTCGGCCAGTGGCGCTGCACCGCTTCGCGCAGGCGCTGCTCGGCGCCGGGTGCGGGATCGGTGGCCGTCACATCCAGGCCGCGCGCCAGGAAGAACGCTGCCCAGCTGGCACCGATCACGCCGGTGCCGACCACGGCCACGTGCCGTATCACGGTTGTGGCCGCGCTCATGATGTCTTCCATTGCGCGCAGCGTGTCTCTGCGCGGGTAGTCCAGGCGGCCTCGCCCCGGATGGTCTCGACCACCTTGTAGTAGTCCCAGGGCTCTCTGGATTCGGCTGGCGTCTTCACCTGCATCAGATGCATGTCATGCACCATCAGGCCGTCGGCGCGCAGCCAGCCGTCCTTGACGAACATGTCGTTGAATCGGGTCTTCCTGAGCTGTTCCATCACCTTGGTGCCATCGTCCGTGCCCGCGGCCTGCACGGCCTTGAGGTACTGCAGCGTGGCGGAGTAGTCGCCCGCATGGAAGGAGGTGGGCATGCGCTTGTGCTTGTCGAAGAAGCGCCGCGCCCATGCGCTGGCCTCGGGGCTCTGGTTCCAGTACCAGCTGTCGGTCAGATACATGCCTTTTGCCGTCTTCAGGCCCAGGGCGTGTACGTCCTGAATGGTGATGATCATGCCCGCGAGCTTCATCTTCTGCGCCAGCCCGAATTCCGCCGCCGACTTGATGGCGTTGACCGTGTCGCCACCCGCATTGGCCAGGGCCAGCACATCGGGCTTGGCCGCCAGAGCCTGCAGCATGAAGGACGAGAAGTCGCTGGCGCCCAGCGGGTGCTTGACCGCACCGGCCACGTTGCCGCTGCCGGCTTCGAGCACCTTGGCGGCATCGGCCTGAAGCGCATTGCCGAAGGCATAGTCGGCCGTCACGAAGAACCAGCGCTTGCCGCCGCTCTTGAGCACGGCGCTGGCCGTTCCGCGCGCCATGGCCACCGTGTCGTAGGCATACATGACCGTGTAGGGCGAACACTGCTCGTTGGTGAGGCTGGAAGCACCCGAGCCGACCACGAAATAGGGCTTGCGCTTATCGCGCGCCACGCCCGCCATGGCAATGGCCGCACCCGAATTCACGCCACCGATCAGCATGTCGAAGCGCTCCACGTCGAACCATTGGCGCGCCTTGGCTGCGGCGATGTCGGCCTTGTTCTGGTGGTCGGCCGCCACCAGCTCGATCTTCTTGCCGTTGATGGCTCCGCCCATGTCGGCGATGGCCATGCGTATGGCCTCTGCGCCTGCCGGCCCGTCGTAGTCGCGGTATACGCCCGACATATCGCTGATGAAGCCTATGCGTATCACATCGTCCGAAATCTGAGCTGCTGCCGTGGCCGCACCGGCCAGCGTCATGGCGCCAGCCAGGGCCTTGCATGTGAAGTTCATGATGCTGTCTCCTCGTTGTTTTGTGAGCTGTGCTGCGCCGTGCGCGGCTCAGGCCGCCTGTGCCATGGCGGCGGGCGCGAACGCGGGCAGCGGCATGCCACTGCGTTGTAGCCCCATGATTTGACGTGCCTCCTCGGGTGTGGCGGGCTCCATGTCGAGCTCGTGGATCAGGCGCACGATGCGCTCCGTCAGCTGCACATTGGTGGCCAGTTCGCCCTGGCGGTAGTAGAGGTTGTCCTCCAGGCCCACACGCGCATGGCCGCCCAGCAGCAGCGCAGCCACATTGGCCTCCAGCTGCGAGGGGCCGATGCCGCTGACGCAGAAGATGCTGTTGGCGGGCAGAACGTCCACCATCTGCTGCAGATAGCGCGGCGAGAACGGCATGGCGTTCTGGAAGTTGCGGTGGACATTCATCACCAGGTTGATGAAGTGCGGTGCGGCATCGTGGTCTTCCTCGATCAGCGTCGTCACGTCCTGCAGGATATGGGTGTGTGCGAAGACTTCCCACTCTGGCTTGATGCCGCGCGCCTTCATGCCTACGGCCAGCTCGCGACCCCGGGACAGCGGCGTGTCCATGAGGATCTCGCGCCCGCCGAAGCTCAGGTTCAGCGTGGTCGCATCCAGCGTGCACATCTCGGCGCCTGCGTCCATGCCCTTGATGCGCTCCTCCCAGGCGATTTCCCAGCGCCCGCCCTGCAGCTCGCGCACCATGTCGCCGTGCACGCCGCCGCCCGTGGAGTTGTTGATCACGATGTCGCAGCCCGCAGCGCGGATGCGGGTGTTGATGTCGCGGTAGATGTCGGCATTGCAGGTGGCGCCGTCGTCGGGGCGGCGCGCATGGATGGCGGCCACGCTGGCGCCTGCATTGCAGCAGCGCACCACGTCCTCGGCGATCTCGTCCGGCTGGGTAGGGAGATGGGGGTTCTGCGATTTGTGGGCCATGCCGCCCGTGGGGGCAATGGTCACGATCACCTTGCGCTTGCTCATGGCGTCTCCTGATGCGTGGGGTTGGGTCGTCAGCTATTATTTTTTTCACCCCTGCACGAATCAGTCGTTGCGATGACATTTGACCTCGGGGTAAGTACGCAAGGAGCTTCACCATCGCCCGCCATCACCGCTCAACGGCCGCGGCCCGTCCCACCCTCGACGAACTGCTCTCCGGCTCGGCCTGGTTTCCCGTGCTCGACCTTGCCGTGCGCGAACGCGTGCGTGCCGAGATGCGCGAGGTGGACCTGCCCGCGGGCACTGCGCTGTGCCGTATGGGCGATGCGCCTCGACACTGGTATGGCGCCATCGAAGGGCTGCTCAAATGGTCGGTGAGCAGCGCCGACGGCCGCTCTGTCACGCTGGGCGGCCTGTCGGTGGGCAGTTGGTTCGGCGAGGGAACGGTGCTGCGCGGAGTGGCGCGCACCGCGGACGTGATCGCTCTGCGCGACAGCCGCGTGGCCTTGATGCCTGCCGAGGTCTTTGAATGGCTGCGCGGCAGCGAGCGCAGCTTCGAAGCCTTTTTGCTGCGTCAGATCAACGAGCGCATGCACTGGTTCCTGGGCAACTTTGCGGCCCACCATCTGCTCGATACCGACAGTCAGGTGGCGCGTGCACTGGTAGGCCTGTTCCACCCCTGGCTGCATCCGGGAAGCGACCCGCGCCTGCGGGTGTCCCAGGAAGAGATTGCCAACCTCTCTGGCCTGTCGCGCCAGCGCTGCAACGCAGCGCTGCGGCGCCTGGCGGCGGCCGGCCTGATAGAGATCGAATACGGCGGCATCACCGTCGTCGACCTGCCGCGGCTGCGCACGCGTGTGCTCGCCGCGGCGTCGTTCTAGCGGCCAGATTCGCTCTGCGTCACGTTGCTCTCGCCGTGCTCATGGTAGGCAGCGATGGCGTCCATCAGTTCCTGCAGCTGGACCGATACCTGCTGTTCCTCGCGCACCAACATATAGCGGGGGCGCACTGCCCAGGCGTCGGTCAGCGGCACGCGGCAGACGCGCGGCAGGCCGCGGTAGCGCTGGGCCACGGTCTCGGGCACCACGGCCACGCCCACACCTGCCGCGACCATGCGGCACATCGAGTCGAAGCTGGACAGCTGTATGCGCAGCTTCAGCGTGGTGCCCAGTTGCTGGCTCAGCCGCTCCAGAAAGGTCTGCAGCGTGCTGCCACGGTGCATGCCCACAAAGCGCTCGTGCAGCACATCGGCAAAGGCCACGCTGCTCATGTCCGCCCAGCGCGCGGTGTCGGGGGTCACCAGCACCAGCCGGTCAGTGCTGAAATGCAGCACGCGCAGGCCGTGCGTGTCCACCTCGCCGGCCACGATGCCCAGGTCGGCGCGGCCGTCGCGGATGTCGGCGGCAATGCCGGCATTGGGGCGCTCCTGCAGGTCCACGCTGATGTGCGGGTGCTGGGTGAGGTAGGCCGCAAGTATGTCGGGCATGAACTCCGTCACGGCCGTGGTGTTGGCGAATACGCGCACATGGCCGCGCAGGCCCGCGCCGTACTCCTGCAGGTCGGCTTGCAATTGCTGCGAATGCTGCAGCATGGCGCGCGCATGGTGCAAAAAGGCCTCGCCGGGTGCCGACAGCTTTACCCCTCTAGCCTCTCGTATCAGCAAAGGCATGCCGGCCTGCTCCTCCAGTGCCTTGACACGTGCGCTGGTGGCTGCAAGCGATAGGTGAGACTGTTCAGAAGCCCTTGTCAGGCTTCCTGTCTGTGCTATCAAAACAAAGAGTCTTAAATCCTTGAGATCGAATTGCATGGCGGCTCATGGTTTATACCAATCAAGTCAAGGCTTCGGAAAAACAAAAGGCTTGATTCCAATATCAGAGATTGTGCACAGAGCTGGCGCCAGCGAGCATAGGGCTATCAACCCCAAAAGAGGAGACAGTCGCCGTGCCAGTCCGATCAGCCCCGCCCTCCACTCCATCGGTATCGCGCCGCAGCCTCTGCGCCGGCGCCCTGCTGACCCTGGGCCTGCCGACCTGGGCGCAGACCTCCTATCCCGCCCGCCCCATCGTGCTGGTAGTGCCCCAGGCAGCGGGCGGAACCAATGACATCGTGGGCCGCATCGTGGCACAGAAACTGGGCGAGAAGCTGTCCGTGGGCACGGTGGTCGAGAACCGCCCCGGTGCGGGTGGCAACATCGGTACCCAGGCCGTGGCGAAGGCCGCCAGGGACGGCCATACATTGCTGATGACCATCAGCAGCAGCCAGGCCATCAATCCCGCACTCTACAAGTCGCCGGGCTTCGATCCCGTGGGCGACTTCACGCCGGTGAGCATGATCGGCGCCGTGCCCAATGTGCTGCTGGCCCATCCATCATTTCCTGCCCGGACTGTTCCCGAGCTGCTGGCCCTGGCCAGGTCCAAACCCGGCGAGTTGCAATATGCATCGGCAGGCAACGGTACGCTCAACCACCTGCTGGGCGAGATGCTTAACCAGATGGCCGGCGTGCAGCTGCAGCATGTCCCCTACAAGGGCGTGGCGCCGGCGCTTAACGATGTGCTGGGCGGGCAGCTGCCGCTGCTGTTCGGCAGCCTGCCGTCCACGCTGCAGTACATCAAGTCGGGCAAGCTGCGGGCACTGGCGGTCAGCAGCGCAGCGCGCTCGCCCTTGCTGCCCGACGTGCCATCGCTGGGTGAGTTCGTGCCCGGCTACAACGGCACGCTGTGGATTGCCCTGTTCGCGCCGCGCGGCCTGCCGCCTGCGGTGATGAGCCGGCTGCGCGAAGGCATGCAGCAGGCCATGGCGGACAAGGACATGCGCGCCCAGTTGCAGGCTCAGGGCGTGGAGCTTGCGGGCACGCCAGAGCGTCAAGTCACGCCCGACGAGCTGGCTGCCGTCCTCAAGCAGGACATCGCCAAATGGGCGCAGATCGTGAAGACCTCCGGCGCCACGGTGAACTGAATCTCTTCCAGCACTTCCATCCATGCACCCGAACACTGTCCAGATCGACGCAGCCACCATGACCAAGCTCCAGTCTTGGCAGGAGCGCAGCGAGACCATGTCCGACGTCATCACCGCAGCTCCGCTGCGTGCCCTCTCGGCCACGCTGGACCGTGACGATCCCGTGCCTGAAGATGGCTCAGCCGTGCCTGCGCTATGGCACTGGCTGTATTTCCTGCCGCATGCGCGCCAGAGCGAGATCGGCCCCGACGGGCATCCCCGGCGCGGCGGCTTCCTGCCGCCCGTGCCGCTGCCGCGCCGCATGTGGGCGGGCGGGCGGCTGCGCTGGGAAGCAGACAATCCGCTGCGTGTGGGGCAGGAGGTGCAGCGCATCTCCACCATCCGCAGCGTGCTGCACAAGACCGGACGCTCGGGCGAGCTGCTGTTCGTGCTGGTGGAGCACCGGTTCTTGAATCACGACGGCCTGGCGCTGGTCGAAGAGCACGACATCGTCTACCGGGCCGCTGCAAGGCCCGGCGATCCGGTGCCGCCACCGCAGCAGCCGCCGCTCGCGGGCCAGGCTGCCTGGTCGCGCACCATCGTGCCCGACGACATCTTGCTGTTTCGCTACTCGGCGCTGACCTTCAACGGTCACCGCATCCACTACGACCGTCAGTACGTGACCCAGGTCGAGGGCTACCCGGGCCTGATCGTGCATGGTCCGCTGATTGCCACGCTGCTGCTCGATCTGCTGCGCCGCCAGCTGCCCGGCGCCAGGGTGGTTGCGTTCGACTTCAAGGCCTTGCGACCGACCTTCGACCTGCACCCTTTCAGCGTGCACGGCAAGCCGCGCGAGGACGGCAGGACCATCGACCTGTGGGCACAGGACCACGAAGGGCTTCTGACCATGCAGGCCACGGCCACCGTGGCTTGAAGAGTGAAACCCATAGCTGATAGCGCTTGCTGGACAAGCGTTTGTCGCCAGAAGGCTTGAAATGATCGAACACACCAGCTCCAACAACCACCATGAGATCCGCGATGCCATCCGTGCGCTGTGTGCGGAGTTTCCCGACGAGTATTTCCGCAAGATCGACGAGCAGCGCGTCTACCCCGAAGCCTTTGTCAACGCGCTCACGAACGCAGGCTGGCTGGCCGCGCTGATTCCGCAGGAGTACGGCGGCAGCGGCCTGGGCCTGACCGAGGCCAGCGTCATCATGGAGGAGATCAACCGCTGCGGAGGCAACTCGGGCGCCTGCCACGGCCAGATGTACAACATGGGCACGCTGCTGCGCCATGGCTCGCCGGCGCAGAAGGAGAAATACCTGCCGCGCATCGCCTCGGGCGAATGGCGGCTGCAGTCCATGGGTGTCACAGAGCCCACCACGGGCACGGACACCACCAAGATCAAGACCAGCGCTGTGAAGAAGGACGGGCGCTATGTGATCAACGGCCAGAAGGTCTGGATCAGCCGCATCCAGCACAGCGACTTCATGATTCTGCTGGCGCGCACCACACCGCTGGCAGAAGTGAAGAAGAAAAGCGAGGGCATGTCCATCTTCATGGTCGATCTGCGCGAGGCCGAGAAGAAGGGCATGACCGTGCGCCCCATCCTCAATATGGTCAACCACGAGACCAACGAGCTGTTCTTCGAGGATCTGGAAATTCCCGAGGAGAACCTGATCGGCGAGGAAGGCAAGGGCTTCAAGTACATCCTCGACGGCCTGAACGCCGAGCGCACGCTGATCGCGGCCGAGTGCATAGGCGACGGCTACTGGTTCCTGGACCGTGTGACGAACTACGTGAAGGACCGCCAGGTGTTCGGCCGTCCAATAGGCCAGAACCAGGGCGTGCAGTTCCCGATCGCCGATGCCTTCATCGAGGTCGAGGCCGCCAATCTCATGCGCTGGAAGGCCTGTGAACTGTTCGACGCGCGAGAGTCCATGGGAGCTCAGGCCAATATGGCCAAGTATCTTGCGGCCAAGGCCAGCTGGGAGGCCGCCAATGCCTGCATCCAGTTCCACGGTGGCTTCGGCTTTGCCTGCGAGTACGACGTGGAGCGCAAGTTCCGCGAGACCCGCCTCTATCAGGTGGCGCCGATCTCCACCAACCTGATCTATTCCTATGTGGCCGAGCACCTGCTGGGTCTGCCACGTTCGTTTTGATGTGCGACACCCCCCTGAGGCGCTGCGCGCCTTCCCCCTGAAAGGGGGACGACAGCCTCGCTGCGGGGCGGCGCGGCCGGCCCAGGCCCTTGCTTGCTGTCCCTGGCTTTGAGCGCGTCAGTTGTTCGGGTCGTGAGTTTCGCCAAAGTGCAATGGATTTCCAAGATGAAAAAGCATAGTCTTCGACCCCTCGACGGCATTACCGTGGTCTCGCTGGAACATGCGGTGGCTGCGCCTTTCTGCACCCGCCAGCTCGCCGATCTGGGGGCGCGCGTGATCAAGGTGGAACGTCCGGGAAGCGGCGATTTCGCGCGCGGCTACGACCAGCGCGTCAACGGCCAGTCCTCGCACTTCACCTGGATCAACCGCAGCAAGCAAAGCCTGGCGCTCGATCTCAAGCGACCCGACGCACTCGAGGCGCTGATGCAACTGCTCGAAGGCGCTGACGTGCTGGTGCAGAACCTGGCACCCGGCGCTGCCGCGCGCATGGGTCTGTCCTGGGAGGTGCTGAAAGTCCATAACCCCAAGCTCATCGTCTGCGACATCAGCGGCTATGGCGCCGACGGTCCCTACCGCGACAAGAAGGCCTACGACCTGCTGATCCAGAGCGAGGCGGGGTTTCTATCGGTCACGGGTACGCCCGAGGTGCCGTCCAAGGCCGGTATCTCGGTGGCCGACATCGCGGCCGGCATGTACGCCTACACCAACATCCTGTCGGCCCTGCTGCTGCGCGGCCGCACGGGTGAGGGGAGCCATATCGATGTCTCCATGCTGGAGGCGCTGGGCGAGTGGATGGGTTACCCCATGTACTACGCCTGGGAGGGCGCGCCGCCGCCGCCGCGCACGGGCGCATCGCATGCCAGCATCTACCCCTATGGTCCCTTCGAGGCGGGCGACGGCGGCACGGTGATGCTGGGCCTGCAGAACGAGCGCGAATGGAAGCTTTTTTGCGAGCAGGTGCTGCTGCAGCCTGCTCTGGCCAGCGATGCGCGCTTTGACAGCAATGCGCAGCGCAACGCCAACCGCGAGGAGCTGCGAGCGCTGATTCTGGATGTGTTCAACGCGCTGAATGCGGCCCAGGTCGTGCAGCGGCTGGACGCGGCTGGCATTGCCAATGCGCGAGTCAACGACATGGCCGGCCTGTGGGCCCATCCGCAACTGGCCGCGCGTCAGCGCTGGTGCAGCGTGGGAACGCCGGCCGGGCCGGTGCAGGCACTGCTGCCGCCCGGCGCCAACAGCGCCTTTGACTACCGCATGGAGGCTGTGCCGTCCGTAGGCGAGCACAGCGAGGCCATCCTGGCCGAGCTGGGCTGGTCGGCCGAGCGCATCCGTGCCCTGTACGCCGAAGAAGCAACTCTGTGAAAGCTGTGCGCAGCGTATGCGCGGGAGTGATTCCATGAAGAACGAGACCCAAGTGAGCGTTCATCCGCTGGCCCGGTTCGCGGCCACGCTGTGCTGGGAGGATGTCCCGCTGCAGGTGCAGCGCCGCGCCGAGGATCTGTGGGTGGACTGGTTCGGCTCCGCTCTCGCAGGCCAGAACGCGCGCCCCGTGCAGAGCATCACGCGCTTCGCGCTGTCCCAGGGCCCGGCCGCGGGCCCCTGCGAGATACTGGGCAGTGCCGCCACCAGTTCACCTCTGATGGCGGCCCAGGCCAACGCCGCTGCCTCGCATGTGGCCGAGCAGGACGATGTGCACAACGGCTCGGTGTTCCACCCTGCGGCCGTGGTCTTCCCGCCCGCGCTGGCGGTGGCGCAGAGCCTTGGTGCCAGCGGCGTCGAGCTTATGCAGGCCTGTGTGGCCGGCTATGAGGTCGGCATCCGGGTGGGCGAGTTTCTGGGCCGCAGCCACTACCGCATCTTCCACACTACGGCCACGGCAGGCACGCTGGCGGCGGCTGCCGCCGTGGGCCGTCTGCTCAAGCTGACGCCCGAGCAGATGCAGCATGCCTTCGGCTCGGCCGGCACGCAGTCGGCGGGGCTGTGGGAGTTTCTGCGCACAGGCGCCGACAGCAAGCAGCTGCACACGGCGCATGCTGCCGCCGCGGGCCTGATGTCGGCCTATCTGGCGCAGGACGGTTTCACGGGCGCACAGGACATCTTCACGGGGCCGCAGGGACTGGCGGCAGGCATGTCCACGGATGCCGACCCGGCACGGCTCAGCGACGGGCTGGGCACACGCTGGGCCACGGCCGAGACCTCGTTCAAATGGCATGCCTCATGCCGCCACACCCACCCGGCCGCCGATGCGCTGCTGCAGGTCATGCAGGACCATGACCTGACCCCCGCCGACCTGGCCCAGGTCACCTGTCATGTGCATCAGGGTGCCATCGATGTGCTCGGCCCCGTGGTCAGGCCGAGCACCGTGCACCAGAGCAAGTTTTCCATGGGTACCGTGCTGGCGCTGGCGGCGCGTCACGGCCATGCGGGGCTGACGGAGTTCGACGGCGACTATCTGGCACAGGAAACCGTGGAGCTGCGCGACAAGGTGAGCATGGAGCTTGATGCCGAGGTCGACGCTGCCTATCCCCGACGCTGGATAGGCAAGGTCAGCGTGCAGACCACGGATGGCCGTTTGCTCAAGGGCCGTGTCGACGAGCCCAAGGGCGACCCCGGCAACACGCTGTCGCGCGAGGAAATCACGGCCAAGGCGCTGCGGCTGATCGCCTACGGCGGCCATGTGCCCGCCGAGCATGCCCAGGCAGCGGTGGCAAGGCAGTGGCAGGTCGCGCAATGGCCGCGCGTGCGGCGCCTGCTGGACTGAGTTTTCCCGCCGGTCCAGGCCGGCGGATCCACGGGAAAGGCGCCGTCACAGAGCGCCTCCCGCTTCCACCAAAGTGCACAGGAGACAAACCATGCAAAGCACAAACCCTTTCCGCCGCCGCCTTGTTCACGCAGCGGCCGCCGCCTGCGCGCTGGCGGCATGCGCCGGCGCCCAAGCCAGTTCCTGGCCGGAGAAGCCGGTTGTCCTTGTCGTTCCCTACAGTGCGGGCGGACCTACCGACGTGGTGGCGCGCCTGCTGGCCATCCCCATGGGGCAGGTGCTGGGCCAGAGCGTGCTGGTGGAAAACACCGTGGGAGCGGGCGGCACCATCGCACCGGCCCGCGTGGCCAAGGCCAAGGCGGACGGCTACACCATCCTCATCCACCACATGGGCATGGCCACGGCGCCGGCGCTGTACAAGAAACTGTCCTATGACCCGCTCAAGGACTTCGAGTACATCGGCCAGGTGCTGGACGTCCCCATGACCCTGCTGTCGCGCAAGGACTTCCCGGCCAACAACTTCGCCGAGCTGCTGGACTACGTGAGGAAGAACCAGGACAAGGTCTCTCTGGCCAATGCCGGCATCGGTGCCGTGTCCCAGTTGTGCGGCATGCTGTTCATGCACCAGGCGGGCGTCAAGCTCACCACCGTGCCCTACAAGGGCGCGGGCCCCGCGATGAACGACCTCATGGGTGGTCAGGTGGACCTGCTGTGCGACCAGACCACCCAGACCGTGCCCGTGATCAAGGACGGTCAGCGCGCCAAGGTCTTCGGCGTGACCACACCTCAGCGCCTGTCGTCGCTGCCCAATATCCCGACGCTGGACGAGCAGGGCCTCAAGGGCTTTGATGTCAAGGTCTGGCACGGCATGTATGCGCCCAAGGGCACGCCCAAGGAGGTGGTCATGGCCATCAACAAGGCACTGAACGTGGCCATCAAGGACGAGAACGTCAGAAAGCGCATCGCCGAGCTCAGCTCCGACCTGGTATCGCCTGAGAAGGCCACGCCCGAAGGCCTGCGCACCCATCTGCAGGCCGAAGTGGTGCGTTGGAACAAGGTCATCAAGGCCGCCGGCGTTTCAGCCGAATAAGCCATTCTTCAAGGACATACGCATGCACGATCTGGCGCGACAGGCCACCTCCTTTCTTTTCGTTCCTGCCACGCGACCCGAACGCCTTGGAAAGGCCATGGACAGCGGTGCCGACATGGTGATCGCCGACTGGGAGGATGCCGTGGCACCGGCCGACAAGGAGGGCGCGCGCCAGGCGCTGGCCCAGGCCGTGGAAGCGCTGGAAGGCACGCAGCGCGCACGCCTGCTGGTGCGCATCAACGCCGAAGGCACACCCTGGCATGCCGAGGACCTGCGCGCGCTGACGCAGCTGGTGGAGATGGGCGTGGCCGGCGTCGTGGTCTCCAAGGCCGAGCGTGCCCAGACCCTGCATGCGGTGGCCCGGGCTGCGGGGGCACAGGCGGCCTTGCTGCCCCTGATCGAGAGCGTGGCCGGACTGGACGCTGCGGCTACCCTGGCCGCGGCTCCTCAGGTGGTGCGGCTGGCCTTCGGCCATCTGGACTTCCAGGTCGATGCAGGCATGGCCTGCGGGCTGGAGGAGGAAGAGCTGCTGCCCATGCGCATGGCCCTGGTCCTGACCTCGCGCCGCGCCGGCATTGGCGCGGTCGTGGACGGCGTGACCGTGGAAACGCGCAACCCCGAACGACTGGCATTGGACGCGGCGCGCGCCAGGCGCATGGGCTTTGGCGGCAAGCTGTGCATTCACCCGGCCCAGGTGCAGCCCCTGCACGCCGTCTTCGACCCCGACCCCGCAGCCGTGGCCCATGCGCAGCGCCTGTGCCAGGCGCTGTCCGAGGCTGGCGGCGGTGTCTGCGTGCTGGACGGCCGCATGGTCGATGCGCCGGTGCTCCACATGGCACAGCAGACGTTGGCTCGTCACGCCCGGGCACAGCAGCGCATGCATCGCAAGACATAGTCTTATCAGACGTTGCCGGGCGCCGCAGTTTGCTCCAGATTCATGCTGCTTCAAGACACAAAGGGAAGAGCATGAACCAGGCTTTGATATGTGTGGTGACGGGGGCCAGCCGTGGCGTGGGCCGGGGTGTGGCGCTGGCGCTGGGTGCGTCGGGTGCAACCGTCTATGTGACGGGGCGCAGCGTGAAGGAGGGCGACTCGCCGCTGCCCGGTACGGTAGGCAGAACAGCTGCCGATGTGACGGCAGCCGGCGGCCACGGCATTGCCGTGGCCTGTGACCATGGCGATGATGTCCAGGTGGCGGCGCTGTTCGAGCGTGTGCGCCGCGAGCATGGTCGGCTCGACATTCTGGTCAATTGTGCGATTGCGATTCCCGATGCGCTGACCGTTCCCGGCCCCTTCTGGCAGAAGCCGCTGGAGATGACAGGGCTGCTCGATGTGGGTCTGCGTTCCACCTACGTGGCCAGTCATTGCGCGGCCGGCCTGCTGATCGCGGCGCGCGGCCTGGTGGTCAATATCTCGTCGGCAGGCAGCCGCTGCTATATGCATGGGCCGGCTTATGGCGCGGGCAAGGCCGGAACGGACAAGATGAGCTTCGACATGGCCCACGATTTCAGGCCTGCCGGCGTGAGTGTGGTTTCGCTCTGGCCCGGACTGGTCAGGACCGAGCGCTCCGAACGCGTCTGCGCGGCCGAGCCCGACAAGTACGGCGACAGCTTCGACAGCGCCGAAACGCCGCAATTCATAGGTCGGGTGGTACTGGCCTTGCATGGCGATGCCGACTGTCTGGAGCAGCGCTCCGGCGGCGTGTTCTATACGGCCGAGCTGGCCAGCGAGTATGGCGTGCAGGACATCGATGGCGCGCAGCCTGCGTCGCCGCGTGCCTACTTCGGCGCGCCACCGGAGTTCAGCCCAGTGGTGGTCGAATAGGCCGGTGCACTGACTGCACGCAAGAGCAGGGCCGTTGTGGCGACTACACTGCGGCCTTCTTTGCTTTTGCTGTACCCGGTCCGTGTCTGCTTCTGTCTCCCTTTCCCGCCGCTGCTGTCTGCATTTCTCCTTTTCGCTGCCCCTGGCTCTGGGGCTGTCGGCCTGTGCCACGACTACCCCCGAACAAAGCCAGGATGCGCTGATCCAGCGCTTTTACGCGCTGATGGCGGCTGGCGATTTCGACACCTGCATTGCCCTGATCTCGGCACGCAATATTTCCAGGAATCAGCTGGCGAGTTTTGAGCACAAGCTGCGCCGCATGCTGGCTGGCGCCAAGGGAATGATCGACGCCAAGGGCGGTCTGGCCAAGGTGGAAGTGGTGGAAAGAATAGTTTCCGAGGAGGAGCAGGTCATCAAGCTCAGGGTGCTGGTCAGCTATCGTGATGGCAGCACCCGCCGCGAGCGCATCAATCTGTTCCAGGAACAGGGCGTCTGGAAAGTGCAGCTGTGATTTCTCGGCGGCTGGCAATGGCCGCTGTGATGGCGCTGTCGGCCTGCTGTGCTGGCCTGGCTTTTGCAACGCCGCAGCTGCCGCCGCAGGCTGCGCCGGGTGATCTGATCTTTCGCCAGGGTACGGAGAACGTCAGCCAACTGGTGCAGGCCGTGGACGGTGGTGACTTCAGCCATGTGGGCATGCTGGTGGGCCGGCCCGGTCACTGGCAGGTGCTGCATGCCACGCCGTCCGAACGCGAGGGCCAGCCCGATGCCGTGGTGCTGGATTCGCTGGACTTTTTCCTGGGCGTTCAGCGCGCTCAGGCCTTTCGCCTGTATCAGGTCACGGCAGACCCCGGCACGCGTGAGCGGGCCGTGGCCTGGGCCATGGCGCAGCAGGGTAAGCCGTTTCAGCTGCAGGGTTCGGGCCAGGGCGTCTATTGCACCACGCTGGTCTGGCAGGCCTGGCTGCAAAGCGGCGTGGATCTAGAGGTGGTTTTCACCGAAGTGGAACTGCCGATTTTCGGGGGGAGCTACCTGCTGCCCGGCAAGCTGCTGCGCTCATCCCGTTTGCGCCCGCTGACGCCCTTGCTGTCGTTACGCTAGACCAGGGTTTCAGACGCCCAGATATTGCTGGCGTGCCGCCTTGTCGCTCGCCAGCTCGGCCATGCTGGCCGCGTGCACGATCTGGCCTTTTTCCAGCACATAGGCCCGGTCGGCCACGACTTCGGCAAACGGCAGGTTCTGCTCGCTGAGCAAGATGCCTATGCCCTGTGCCTTCAGCTCCAGAATCGTGCGCGCCATCTGCTCGACGATCAGCGGAGCAACCCCCTCGGAGGGCTCGTCCAGCAGCACCAGACAGGGCTGGCCCATCAGCGTGCGGGCCACGCTCAGCATCTGCTGCTCGCCACCGCTCATGCGCCCGCCAAGGCGCTCGGGCATCTCGCCCAGGTTGGGGAACAGCGCAAAAAGCTTTTCGGGCGTCCAGTGCGGCATGGCGGAGCCGTCGGGCCATCGGCGAGGCTTTTGCTTGCCGACCTCGAGGTTCTCCAGCACCGTCAGCTCGGTGAAGATGCGGCGATCCTCGGGCACATAGCCCAGGCCGCGCTGCGCGATCTGGTGCGAGGCTTTTTTCTCTATCGCCTCTCCCATGAAGCGAATGCTGCCCTCGCGGCGCGGAACCAGGGCGGCAATGCTTTTGAGCGTGGTGGACTTGCCAGCGCCATTGCGACCCATCAGCGCCACGACCTCGCCGCGTCCCACGGCCAGTGATACCTGATGCAGGATATGGGCCGCGCCATACCAGGCATCGAGGTTCTGAACTTCAAGCAATTTGGGGCTCTTGCCCTTATCCATCAAGCGCTGGTTGCTATGCATTTGATTCATTGCTGTTTTTCAAGAACGAGGCCGGTACCGAGGTAGGCCTGCTGTACGCGCGCGTCGTCGCGAATGGCTTGCGGCCTACCTTCGGCCAGCAGCTGGCCGCGCACCAGCACGGCCACACGGTCGGCCTGACCGAAAACCACGTCCATGCTGTGTTCGGTAAACAGCACGCCCATGCGGCGCTGCTGCGCCAGCTGGCGCGTCAGCTGCATCAGGGCCACACGCTCGCCCGGGGCCATGCCGGCCGTGGGTTCGTCCATGAGCAGCAGCAGCGGATCATGGGCCAGCGCCATGGCCAGCTCCACTCGCTTCACATCGCCATAGGCCAGAGCGCTGCAGGGGCGATCGGCCTGAGCCGCCATGCCCACCTGTTCCAGCAGGGCCAGGGCGTCCGCACGCCGGTGGCTGGCGGCACGCGGCCACCAACTGAAGATCCTGCGATCGGCCGACAGCAAGGCCATCTGCACGTTTTCCACCACGCTGAGCGAGGCAAAAGTCTGTGCAATCTGGAAGGTGCGTCCCACGCCCTTGCGCCAGATGGCGCGCGGCGGCAGGCCGGTGATGGAACGGCCGTTAAGCAGCACCTGGCCGCTGTCGGGCGGCAGCTGGCCGCCGACCATATTGAAGGTGGTGCTCTTGCCGGCGCCGTTGGGGCCGATCAGGGCCAGCAGCTCGCCTGCCTGCAGGCTGAATGAGACCTGCTGCACGGCCTTCACGCCGCCAAAGGCCTTGCTGAGGTTCTGTACTTGCAGCAGGTTCATGTCCTGGCTCCTGCTTTGTCCTTGCCGCATACCTTGCCACATGTGCGCGACCACAGCAGTTGTGCATAGCCTGCAATGCCCTGCGGTGCCAGCAGCACCAGAATCAGCATGGTCGCCCCCATCAGCGCGCGCCAGTATTCGGTGTTGCGTGCCACGGTGTCGTGCAGCCAGGTAAAGGCGGCCGCGCCCACCACGGGGCCGGCCAGTGTCTGCACGCCGCCCAGCAGCACCATGACCAGTGCATCCACCGACTTGGTGACAGACATGGTGTCGGGCGCAACGCCGCCCTTGCTGAAGGCAAACAGCGCTCCGGCCAGACCGGCAAACAGCCCGGCGATCACGAATGCCGTCCACTGAATGCGGCGCACGTCGATGCCGATGGCATCGGCCCGCAGAGCCGAGTCGCGCGATGCGCGCAGCGCATAGCCCAGCGGCGAAAACAGCAGGCGGCGCAGCAGATAGATGCCAAGCGCGCAGATGCCCAGAGCCAGCCAGTAAAACGCCGGTCCCTGCGATGCCCATTCGGGGGGCCAGACGCCGGTCAGGCCGTTGCTGCCGCCCGTGAAGTCATCCCACTGAAAGACGATGGCCCAGCTGATCTGCGCAAACGCCAGCGTCAGCATGGTCAGATAGACGCCCGACAGCCGCACGCAGAACCAGCCATAGAGCAGGGCGCCCGCAGCGGCGGCCAGGGGGCCGAGCAACAGCGCCGCTTCCATGGGCAAATCCAGCGTACGCACCAGCAGTGCCGCACCGTAGGCACCGAGGCCAAAGTAGGCCGCATGACCGAAGGAGTGCATGCCGCCGGGCCCGAGTATGAAGTGCAGACTGCTCGCAAACAGCGCGGCGACAAAGATATCGGCCAGCAGCACGGTGGCATAGCTGCCGCCTTCGGCGCCGCTTGCCATCAGCGGCAGCAGCACCAGCAAGGTCAGCAGGCTCAGCCAGGCGGCCGATGCGCCACGGCCTGCGCGGTGCAGAGGTTGCTCGGGTTCGCCCGCGTTGCGTGCCAGCGCCTGTGGCTTGCCCAGCAGGCCCCAGGGCCGCCAGATCAGCACCACGGCCATGACCAGGAACTCCACCACCAGCGTGAGCTTGGAGAACGATAGCTCAATGCCCGCGATCTCCTGCACGCCCAGCCAGATGCAGACGGCCTTGAGCTCTGCCACCAGCAGTGCCGCAATGAAGGCGCCCGGTATGCTGCCCATGCCGCCGACCACGACCACCACAAACGCGGCGCCAATGGTGAGCATGTCCATCTCCAGGCTGGCGGGCTCGCGCGGCAGCTGCAGCGCGCCGCCCAGGCCTGCCAGCAGCGTACCCAATGCGAAGACGGCGGTGAACAGCCAGGCCTGGTTGACGCCCAGGGCGTCCACCATTTCGCGGTCCTGCGTGGCGGCACGCACCAGGGTGCCAAAGCGGGTCCTGGTCAACAAAAGCGTCAGGCCCAGGAGGACGCAAGGGCCGACAGCTATCAAGAACAGATCGTAAGTGGGGAACTGGCGGCCCAGAATCTCCACCGAGCCTTCAAGCCCTGCGGCACGCGGGCCGAACAGTTCTTCGGGGCCCCACAGCCACAGCGCCGCATCCTTGATGACCAGTACCAGCGCAAACGTGGCCAGCAGCTGAAACAGCTCTGGCGCCTTGTAGATGCGGCGCAGAAGCAGTGTCTCGGTCAGCGCCCCCAGTGCGCCGCAGGCCAGCGGAGCCAGCAGCAGCGCGGGCCAGAAACCGATATGGGGCGAAAGCCGGTCCACGCTGCTGTAGGCGATGAAGGCGCCCAGCATATAGAAGGAGCCGTGGGCGAAGTTGATGGTGCGGGTGACACCGAAGATCAGCGACAGCCCGACCGAAACCAGAAACAGCGACGATGCGCTGGCCAGTCCGTTGAGCAACTGGGCCAGCAGGCCGGATGCACTCATGCTGCGTAGCTCCTGAAGCTCGACATAGTGTTTTCGGAGATGAAAAAGCCACCTGCTGCAGTGCAGGTGGCCTGGCATTTTCGCCGAAGCGGAATCAGTTCGCAGTCGCGGGGCGCAGCTTCTTCACTTCCTCGTCCGTGGGCTGGTAGTTCTTGCCGTCGGCATAGTGGTAGTCGACCAGCACGCCGCGTCCCAGCTTCTCGTCATAGGCGGTCTTGCCGATATAGGCGCCCATGGTGGACTGGTTGTCCTGTGCCCGGTAGGTGATGGGGCCGAAAGGCGTGGAGACTTCCAGGCCCTTGAAGGCCGCAATCAGCTTTTCGGTGTCGGGGTCACCCTTGGTCTTGCGCAGGCCTGCGGCAATCGACTGTATGGCGTTGTAGCCCACGATGGTGCCCAGGCGCGGGTAGTCCTTGAACCTGGCCTGATAGGCCTTGAGGAAGGCGGCATGCTCGGGGGTGTTGATGGAATACCAGGGGTAGCCGGTCACGGTCCAGCCGATAGGCGCTTCCTTCTTGAGCGGATCCAGGTATTCGGGCTCTGCCGTCAGCAGGCCCACGACTTCACGGCCCTTGAACAGGCCGCGTGTATTGCCTTCGCGCACGAATTTGCCCAGGTCGGTGGCGAACAGCACGTTGAAGATGGCATCGGGCTTGGCGTCAGCAAGCGCCTGCACGACGGAGCCGGCGTCGATCTTGCCCAGCGCAGGTGCCTGCTCGGCCACAAACTCGATATCGGGCTGCTTGGCCTTCATCAGCGTCTTGAAGGTGGCAACCGCGGACTGGCCGTATTCGTAGTTGGGGTAGACGATGGCCCAGCGCTTCTTCTTGAGCTTGAGCGCTTCCTCCACCAGCATGGCGGTCTGCATATAGGTGGAGCCGCGCAGACGGTAGGTGTAGTGATTGCCGTCGGCCCAGACGATCTTGTCGGTCAGCGGCTCGGAGGCGAGGAAGAAGCGCTTTTTCTGCTTGGCGTAATCGGTCAGTGCCAGGCCCACATGCGAGAGAAAACTGCCCGTGAGCACATCGATCTTTTCGCGCGTGTAGAGCTCTTCGGCGGCACGCACGGCATCGCCCGGCGTGGCGTTGTCGTCGCGCACGATGAGCTGCAGCTTCTTGCCGGCAATGCCGCCTGCGGCATTAACCTGTTCAACCGCCAGTTCCATTCCCTTCTTGTAGGGCTCCAGAAACGCGGGTTGAGCCTTGTAGCTGTTGATTTCGCCAATCTTGATCACGCCCTGTGCCCAGGCGGGCAGGGCGGCCAGTGTCAGCAGGGGCAGGGACCAGCGCAGCTGCATTGTCATTCTCCTTGGTTCTAGATGGGCGACCATGGCCTGAGACACAGGGTCGCCGCAATCACTAATGCTCAATCTGAGCATTTATATAGACAAATAAAGCGCTTGTTCAAAGCGCGTGGGGAATGATCCTAGAGCAGCGTTTTCCCTGAGTCAAGAACGGCGGGGCAGTTTTTCGTCGATACCGCAGTATCGGACAGCTTCATTCTGCTTATCACTATTCGATCTCAAGACATTGATGGGTGATTCACCCGTTTCTGTGCAATTGCCGGACAATATAGGTCTTGTCCCGCTTGGCAACCGGCAGCCAACGCGCTAGCAGCCCTGACCTGCAGTGCCCCGCCACCGCCCAGCATTTGCCGCGCAGGTTTTCTGCTTAGAGTTTTTATTTCAGACGAATCATGAGTGCTTTTCTTGAAGAACGCGTGCTGTCCGTCCACCACTGGACCGACCGTCTTTTCTCCTTCACCACCACCCGCGACACATCGCTGCGCTTTTCCAACGGCCACTTCACCATGATCGGCCTGAAGGTGGATGGCAAGAACCTGCTGCGCGCCTACTCCATCGCCAGCCCCAATTACGAAGAGCATCTGGAGTTCCTGTCCATCAAGGTTCCCGAAGGCCCTCTGACTTCCAAGCTGCAGAACATCCAGGTGGGTGACACCATCATCGTGGGCAAGAAGCCCACAGGCACGCTGCTGATCGACTATCTGCTGCCCGGCAAGAATCTGTATCTGATCGGCACGGGCACCGGCCTGGCTCCCTGGCTGGCTGTGGCGCGAGACCCCGAGACCTATGAGCGTTTCGACAACGTGGTCGTGGTGCATGGCGTGCGTCAGGTGCAGGAGCTGGCCTATCAGGAGCTGTTCGAGAAGGAATTGCCCGAGCATGAATTCCTCGGCGATATCGTCAAGGGCAAGCTGCACTACTACCCCACGGTGACACGCGAGCCCTTCCGCAACCAGGGCCGTATCTCGGCCCAGATCAACAACGGCACCTTCCCGCAAAACCTGGGTCTGCCCGATCTGAATCCCGAGACCGATCGCGTCATGCTGTGCGGCAGCCCCGCCATGCTGTCCGAACTCAAGGAGCTGCTGGAAAAGCGCGGCTTCAAGGAAGGCAACACCACCACGCCCGGCGACTTCGTCATTGAGCGTGCATTTGTGGAAAAGTGATTCCACCTTGCCCCGAGCAAAAGGCCTGCATCAGCAGGCCTTTTTACATTGTCGACATGACGCAGATGGTTGCGAGCCCAGGTATGGCAGTCGATCTCGGCGGCTTCATATGTTCTCCCCTGCATTTTCGGGAAGACGCTGCACATCCATGGGTGTGGCGCTGGACGGCTTGCGCGAGACAAACGGGATGCCCAGCTGGACCTTGGATTTGCTGCAGGCCTTGGCCGTGGCGGCCGAGAACAGCAGGATGGCCGAGGTGAAATAAAACCACATCAGCACGACCACCAGCGAGCCGGCTGCGCCATAGGCCGATACCACGGCGGCGGTGGACAGATACCAGGCCAGGGCCTGTTTGCCGATGGTGAACAGGGCTGCTCCCGTCAGCGAGCCCAGCAGCAGGTATCTGGTGACGGGTTTGATGCCGCTACCCATGCGCATCAGACCCCAGAACAGCAGCACCGCAATGCCGAAGGACAGGCCCTCGTTGATCAGTCCCATCAGCGGGCCCAGCGGCACAAGCTGCAACTCGTCATTGGCCCATTTGGTGATCATCTGGATGGCGGTCGAAAGCACCATGGACACCAGCAGCAAAAAGCCCAGGCCCACGACATAGCTCAATCCCCACAGACGTGAGATGGCCATGCTCCACCAGGGCTTGTTTTCCTGCGGGCGAGACTCTTCGCCCATGGACCAGAGCTTGTCCAGCGAAGCCTGCAGCTCCACAAATACACCGGTGGCGCCCGAGAGCATCATCACCAGACCGAGTACGGACGCTAGCGAGCCCTGATTGGCATTCTGGGCGCTGGCCAGAGCGCTCTTGACGACCTGTGCCGCGCGCTCCCCGACCACGCTTTGTATCTGGCTGATCAAGGTGCTTTCCACATAGCTGCGATCCAGCCACCAGCCCAGCAGCCCCACGACGGCCAGCAACAGCGGCGCCAGGCTCAGCATGCCGTAAAACGACATGGCGGCACTCATGCGCAGACCGTCGGCCTGCAGCCAGAGCTGTACGGAGTCGATCAGCGGTTGCAGGGGTTGGGCGAGGCGTCGCAGCTTGTGCTGCCAGCCGGAGGTATCAAAAGCCATGTGTCGAATTCTGGTTGCTGAACCATGGTGGTTTTGTCAGCCTATGTCTGCTGGCAGTGAGTACGGGCAAATATTTTGTAATTTCCGCCTGCATTCTGGCAACTCTGCCATGGTGGTCGATTTCAGCGGTTTCAAGTTTTCATCCTTTATCCGTTGAGCGATGAATGCTCACTTTTTTGAGTTATGAATCCAACTTCGTCGGCTTCTTTAAAGAAAGCGCATCGGGGTTTTCTCTAGTCAACTACGCTTGGCGACTCTCTGTGTGTCGTAGTTCAATCCGGGTTTGCACCAGTCAAAGTGCAACCATTGAACTACAAAAAAATACCATCCCTCTTCAAGAAGGCTGGCAAGACGAGACACATTACATGCAGACTTCCTTTTCCACCGCTTCTCCTGCAGATCGCGTGCTTTGCCCTGTCTTGCGCGAGCGCATCATGACGGCGGACCAGGCCGCCGGCCTGATTCAATCCGGCATGACGCTGGGCATGAGCGGCTTCACACCCGCAGGTGCACCCAAGGCTGTGCCCCAGGCACTGGCACGCCGCATTGAAGAGCGCAACGCCAACGGCGGAAACTTCCGCATCAGTCTGTGGACGGGGGCTTCGACCTCGCCCGAACTCGATGGCGCACTGGCCAAGGTACATGGCATTGAACGCCGTCTGCCCTATCAGTCGGACCCAACAGTGCGCAAGGAGATCAACGAGGGCCGCATGCAGTATGTGGACATCCATCTGTCCCATGTGGCGCAGCATGTGTGGTTCGGCTTCCTTGGTCATCTTGACGTGGCGGTGATCGAGGTTGCGGGAGTCTTGCCAGACGGTCGCCTGATTCCGTCGACCTCGGTGGGCAACAACAAGACCTGGCTGGAGCAGGCCGACAAGATCATTCTCGAGGTCAACAGCGCACAGCCCGCCGAACTCGAAGGCATGCACGATATCTACTACGGCGCGGCCGTGCCGCCAAAGCGCAAGCCCATACCCATGGAGCATCCGTTCGACCGCATCGGCGAGCCCTATCTGCATTGCGATCCGAGCAAGGTGATTGCCGTGGTGCCCACCGCCCAGCGCGACAGGCTGGCGGCATTCACGGCACCCGATGAAGGCTCCATGCGCATTGCCGAGAACATCATCGACTTTTTGCAGCACGAGGTGAAGGCGGGCCGCTTGCCGCCAGAGTTGCTGCCTCTGCAGTCGGGCGTTGGCAATATCGCCAACGCCGTGCTGGCGGGGCTGAACAAGGGCCCGTTCGACCACCTGAACGCCTATACCGAGGTTCTGCAGGACGGCATGCTGGACATGCTGGAGTCGGGCAAGCTCGATACTGCATCGACCACCTCGCTGGCGCTGAGCCCGGCGGCCATGGAGCGCTTTCTGGCCAATATCGACTACTACCGCCAGCGCATCATGCTGCGCCCGCAGGAGATATCGAACCACCCGGAGCTGATCCGCCGCATGGGTTTGATTTCGATGAACGCGCTGATCGAGGCCGATATGTACGGCAACGTCAACAGCACGCATGTCATGGGCTCGTCCATCATGAACGGCATTGGCGGCAGCGGCGACTTTGCACGCAACGCCTATCTGTCCATCTTCATGACGCCATCCACGGCCAAGGGCGGCAAGATCAGCTGCATCGTGCCCATGGTCTCCCATGTCGATCACACCGAGCACGACGTGCAGGTCATCGTGACCGAGCAGGGTCTGGCCGATCTGCGCGGCCTGGCTCCGGTGCAGCGCGCGCGTCTGATCATCGAGAAATGCGTGCACCCCGACTACAAGGCGGCGATGAGCGAGTACCTGGAGCGCGCGCTGCGCGACGCACCGGGCAAGCACACGCCGCATTTGCTCGACCAGGCTTATGCCTGGCATCAGCGCTATCTGAAGACGGGCTCCATGCAGGCCTGAGGGCGCATGCGCAAACCGGAAACGCTGCCATGGCAGCGTTTCTGGCGATTCTGTCTGCAGCTCAGGCAACAGCTTCGCAAAGCGCTCTGGATTTGCAAGCGTTTCAGAGGTGAGGGCGCCGTACGGCTTCAGGTCACCGGGGCCGGGTTGAACAGCACCAGCGCGTTATGCAACTGCCAATGCTCGGCCCAGGTCTTTTTGCGGCCGCTGGCGACATCGAGCATCAGCCTGAACATCTCCCAGCCTATGTCTTCGATCGTGGCCTCGCCGTCGGCAATGCGTCCGGCGTTGATATCCATCAGATCGTGCCAGCGTCGCGCCAGGTCGCTGCGCGTGGCCACCTTGATCACCGGCACCTGAGCCAGACCGTAAGGCGTGCCGCGGCCCGTGGTGAAGACATGCAGGTTCATGCCGGCCGCCAGCTGCAGCGTGCCGCAGATGAAGTCGCTGGCCGGCGTGGCCGCATAGACCAGACCCTGGCTGATGTCGCGATCGGCCAGCCGCTGACCCGGTGACAGCACGCCGGTGATGGGGGCTGTACCGCTCTTGATGATGGAGCCCATGGCCTTTTCGACGATGTTCGACAATCCGCCTTTTTTATTGCCCGGTGTGGTGTTGGCGCTGCGGTCCACACGGCCCTTGTCCAGATAGGCGTCGTACCAGGCCATTTCCTCGATCATGGCTTCGGCCACTTCGGGGCTTGCAGCGCGTGAGGTGAGCTGGTCTATGCCGTCGCGCACCTCGGTCACCTCGCTGAACATCACGGTGGCGCCCGCGCGCACCAGCAGGTCGGTGCAAAAGCCCACGGCCGGGTTGGCGGTGACGCCGCTGAAGGCGTCGCTGCCCCCGCATTGCACGCCCACCACCAGGGCGCTGGCAGGCACGGTCTCGCGGCGGCGGGCGTCGAGGCGGCGCAGATGCTGCTCGGCCTGGCGCATGATGGAGTCGATCATGGACATAAAGCCCACATGGGCCTCGTCCTGCAGACAGACCACGTCCAGTTCGGGTTCACGCTCGTCGACGATGGGAAAGCTGCCTGGCGGCAGCAGGCGCTCGGGTTGCAGCTTTTCACAGCCCAGGCTGACCACCATGACCTCGCCGCCGAAGTTCGGGTTGCGGCTGATATTGCGCAGCGTGCGCTGCGGGATCTCTGCTCCCACGGCATCGATGGCCACGCCGCAGCCATAGCTGTGCTCCAGACCCACCACATCGTCAACATGGGGGTAGCGTGGCAGCAGCTCGGACTTGATGCGGCGCACCGCAAAGTCGAGCACCCCGGCCACGCATTGCACCGTGGTGGTGATGGCCAGGATGTTGCGCGTGCCCACCGTACCGTCCGCATTGCGGTAGCCCTCGAAGCTATAGCCTGTCAGCGGCTCCAGCACGGGCGGCTTGACGGTGGCGATGGGCAGGCCCTCAAGCGAGCGTGCCTCGGGCATCTGCAGCAAGCGCTCATGCACCCAGCTGCCGGCAGCAATGGGCTTGAGCGCATAGCCGATGATCACGTTGTAGCGGCGCACCTCACCGCCTTCGGGAATGTCCACCAGCGCCACCTTGTGCGCCTGCGGCACCTTGTCGAGCAGCGTGAGGCCGGACGGAAGCACAGTGCCCGCAGGCAGGCCGCCGTCGTTGGCAACAATGGCAACGTTGTCGGCCGGATGCATGCTGATGGAAAGCGGAAGTGGGGTACTCATGTCAATGTCTCAATTTTTTAGGTGCCTGTCGCAATCGGAGTGCAGCCCTCGCAGACTTCAGGTTCCCAACTCAGGAACGCCGAGCAAGAGCCGCCTTGCGGCGAAGGCGTTGTCCCCCTCCACGAAGTGAGAAGGGGGACGGCGCGAAGCGCCTCAGGGGGTCATTCAGCTTTTATTCCAGCTGACTTGATCACCTTGGCCCATTTGCTCACCTCGGCCTTCTGGTAGTCGGCCAGCTCGACGGTGCTCATGTTCGACGGCAGCATGCCGAAGTTCTTGAGGCGGGCCTGGACTTCGGGAGTGGCCACGATCTTCAGGATTTCGGCATGCAGACGGTCCACGATGGGCTTGGGCGTGCCCGCAGGGGCGAAAACGGCCTGCCAGGAGCCCATGTCGAAACCCTTCTCGCCGGCCTCGGCAATCGTGGGTACATCGGGCAGTGATTCCAGGCGCTTGGAGCTGCTCACGGCGATGGGGCGCAGCTTGCCGGACTGGATGTGGGGGCCGACAACCAGGGCCGTGTCGAACATCATGTCCACCTGTCCGCCCATGACATCCTGCACGGCGGGACCGCTGCCCTTGTAGGGCACATGGGTGAACTTCACGCCGGTCTGGTAGGCCAGCAGTTCCAGTGCCATGTGATTGGAGGTGCCGTTGCCTGGAGAGGCCGAGGTCAGACCGCCAGAGGAGGCCTTGGCCTTGCTGCCGGCCAGCACGTCGGCCAGAGTCTTGTAGGGGCTGGAGGCGGGCACCACCAGGACCAGAGGGCCGGAGCCGAGCATAGCGACGGGCGTGAAGGACTTGACGGGGTCATAGTCCAGCTTGGAGTACAGGCTGACATTGATGGCGTGCGAGCTGATGGTGCCGCCCAGAATGGTGTAGCCGTCGGCCGGGGCACGTGCTGCCAGCGCCGAACCCACGCTGCCGCCGGCGCCGCCCTTGTTCTCGATGACCACGGGCGTGCCCAGGGCCTTGCTCAGCGGCTGCGCAATCACGCGCGCCAGGGTGTCGGTATTGCCGCCGGGGGGGGAACGGCACCAGATAGGTGATGGGCTTGCCCGTGGGCCAGTTGCCCTGTGCCAGGGCCGGTGCGGCGACAAGGGATGTTCCCAGCAGCAGGGCGCTGGCGGCGAGGGTGGATTGAAGCAGGGAGCGGCGTTGCATGATGGTTGTCTCCGGTTGAAAAGCGTCTTTTTGCGCTGTGGAAAGGGGGCGATCGAACCAGCTCGGCTTGGGCTGGATGTTTGCTCTTTGCGGTCTCTATGTGCAGGGGGCTGGAGTTCAGAAGCGCGGTTGTTTGCCGGTGAATTCCGGATCGTATTTGCGCATCTGGCCCAGGTCGTCGCGGTTGCGAATGCCGCAATGCAGATAGTTGTCGTGCAGTCGGTCCAGGGCCTCGCGGTCCAGGGTCACGCCCAGGCCGGGTGTGGTGGGCACGCGCAGGCTGCCCTGCTCGAACTGCAGGCGGCCGCCTTCGACGACCTCCTCGTCCTGCCATGGATAGTGGGTGTCGCAGGCATAGGTCAGCAGGGGCACGCTGGCGCACAGATGAGTCATGGCCACCAGGCTCACGCCCAGATGGGAGTTGCTGTGCATGGACAGGCCCAGGTCGAAGGTGCGGCACAGCGTGGACAGGCGCTGTGTGGCACGTAGGCCGCCCCAGTAATGGTGGTCGCTGAGCACGATCTTCACGGGGCAGCCCATGTCGGCGTTGCGGCGGAACTCGGCAAAGTCCGTCACCACCATATTGGTGGCCAAGGGCACATCGCACTCGCGTGCCACGGCGGCCATGCCATCCAGGCCCGGGGCAGGGTCCTCGTAGTACTCGAGCACGCCGCGCAACTGCTGCACGATCTTCAGGCTGGTTTCCACGGTCCAGTTGCCATTCGGGTCAATGCGCAGCGGTGTGCCGGGGAAAGCCTCGGCCAGCGCCAGGATGCCGGCAGCTTCCTGCTCGGGCGGCAGCGTGCCGGCCTTGAGCTTGATGCTCTGGAAGCCGTATTGGTCGATCATGCGCCGGGCCTGGGCCACGAGCTGGGCCGGCGTCAGGGCTTCGCCCCAGGCGTCGGGTGCATAGGGCTGGCCCACATGTTCGGCGTATTTGTAGAACAGGTAGGCCGAGTAGGGCACGCGGTCGCGTGCGGGTCCGCCCAGCAGGTCGACGATGGGAGCCTGGGCCATCTGGCCCTGCAGGTCCAGCATGGCGACCTCGAAGGCGCTGACTACCTTGGCCACGGTCTTGGAGACATGGGTGCCAGGGGCCAGCGAGACCTGCTGACCCAGAAATTCCGAGGCCGTGAGCTTGGGCGGGGTGACCAGGGCGGCGACACGGGCCTCCATTTCATTGAGCGCCCAGGGCGAGAGCCCGACCAGGGCCGGTGCGACCTTGGCCAGAGCATCCAGCATGGGCTGGTCGCCATAGCTCTCGTTGATGCCGACCAGGCCGGAAGCAGTCTCGATCTCGATGATGGAGCGCAACGCCCAGGGCTCGTGAATGCCGGCGGCGTTGAGCAGCGGCGGATCACGGAAGGCAATCGGCGTGATGCGGATGTGGCGGATCTGGTGAGAAGTGCTCATCTTGAGATGACTGGTGCGGCGCAGGAGCTGCGGGCCGAGGTTGAAATAGGGAGTCTTTGTGGTATGTTGTCGTACAACTGAAAGCCATTATCATCAGGCTCATGAGTACTCAGACATCGGAATTACCCCAATCAACCCCGTCTTTGCCGCTGACGGAGGGGTACGCGCTGCGCAGCAAAACCAGCAAGGGCAGCCGCAGTCTGGCGAATCTGTTGTCCGAGGAGTTCGAGCACAAGATCCGTCAGGGCCTGCTGCATGAGGGGGACAAGCTGCCCACCGAGTCCGAACTCGTGCGCAGCTATGACGTCAGCCGCACCGTGGTGCGCGAAGCCTTGTCCAAATTACAGGCTGCGGGGCTGGTCGAAACCCGCCATGGCATAGGCACGTTTGTGCTGCCCGCGCGCCAGAGTGCAAGCCCCATGCTCAGCGCGCGCGAGCTCAGCGAGTCCGTCGATGTGCTGGCCGTGCTGGAGCTGCGCATCAGTCTGGAGACCGAGGCTGCCGGTCTGGCTGCTCAGCGCCGCAGTGAAGCCCATCTGAAGGTAATGAGCGAGGCTCTGCAGGAGTTCGAGCATCATTTCGCCCTGGGGCACGACACCGTCGAACATGATCTGGCCTTTCACCTGAGCATCGCGCAGGCCACAGGCAACCGGTATTTTCAGGACATCCTTCAGCATTTCGGGACGCTGTTGATTCCGCGCAATCGCATCGCCTCCATGCATACGCCGGCACGCGATCCCGACTATCTGCGCCGGGTGAACCGCGAGCACGAGGAGATCTATGCCGCCATCGTGCGCCAGGATGCCGATTCGGCACGCGCCGCCATGCGCATCCATCTGACCAACTCGCGGGAGCGTTTGCGCCTGGCCCAGCGCCTGAGTCTGAGCGCAGAGTCCTGAGCCCGCCGTGCCCAGGCGCCTGGGCGGGCGCTTGATGGAAGAGCCTGACCGCAGCAACGGGCGATGGACTGCCCGCGGCACCCGGCGGTCGCTGTGGCTCCGCTGCGCCAAACATATGAAGGCGATTTAAAAATGATAGCTTGAAACGCTCTTCATTATTGAGTTTGAAGCGTATTTAATGGATGAGAGTCGCACGCGCTGAAACCTGATCAACGGCGGTGACCCGTGCTTACCCTTAGAAAAAATGTCTTGGTGTTCAGAAAAACCTAGTTGTATGATGACTGACCACAACAAGGAGACATTTCACCATGGTCCGACGCTCGCACTTTCTGCGCTCTCTGCTGGCCCTGGCGGCCGGCGGTTTGCTGTCGTCCACATTGCTGGCTGCCGATGCCTGGCCCAGCAAACCCATCCGCCTGGTCGTTCCCTATCCTCCCGGCGGCAGCTCCGACATCATTGCGCGTTCCATCGGGCAGCTGATCTCCCAGGAGCTCAAGCAGACCGTGGTGATCGACAACAAGCCCGGCGCCAATGGCAATCTGGGCGCTGAATTCGTCGCCCGTGCACCGGCCGATGGCTATACCTGGCTGCTCTGCGATCTCGGTGCACTGGCCATCTCTCCCTCGATCTATACCAAGCTCAGCTTCGATCCTTCCAAGGCGCTGCGTGGTGCGGCCATGCTGGCCTATTCGCCCCATATGCTGGTGGTGCACCCCTCCGTCCAGGCCAGCAATCTCAAGGAGCTGGTGGAGCTGTCCAAGAAGCAGGACCTGAACTTTGCCGTCACCGCATCGGGCAGTGCTCCCCATCTGGCTGGCGTGGAGCTGGCCCGCATCACTGGCGCCAAATGGGTGTATGTGCCCTACAAGGGCGGCGTGCAGTCGGTGCAGGACACGGTGGCAGGCCAGACCCAGGTGCTGATGAACGGCATGCTGGCCACCTATCCGCATGTGCAAAGCGGCAAGCTCAAGCTGCTGGGCATTTCCAAGAACACCCGCATGCCCCTGATCGTCGATGTGCCGACGCTGGCGGAGCAGGGCGCACAGGGTTTTGCCTCGGGCACCTGGCAGGGTGTGGTGCTGCCCGCCAAGACGCCTGAAGCCGTGGTGCAGCGTGTGAACCAGGTGTTGCTCGCTGCCATCCGCTCCACCGAGGTCCGCTCCCGACTGACCGGCCAGGGTGCCGAGGTCGTCACGATGACGCCCGCAGAAACCGACAAATTCTTCAACGCCGAGCGCGCGCGCTGGCGCACCGTGGTGCAAGCCGCCCAACTGCAGCTGGATTGAGCTGCCAGATCTTTTTTGCTCTCCTCTATTCAAGGATTACCATGACACCCCAAGACCTCAAAGACGTGATGAGTTCCGGCCTGCTGTCCTTCCCCGTGACGGACTTCGATGCCCAGGGCAACTTCAATGCCAAGGGCTATGCCGCGCGCCTTGAATGGCTGGCTCCCTATGGCGCCAGTGCCCTGTTCGCCGCCGGTGGCACGGGCGAATACTTCTCGCTGTATGGCGAGGAATACGGCCAGATCATCAAGACCGCCGTGGATACCTGCCGTGGCAAGGTGCCGATCATCGCCGGCGCCGGCGGTCCCACCCGCAATGCCATCGCCCATGCCCAGGAGGCTGAACGACTGGGTGCTCACGGCATTTTGCTGATGCCTCATTACCTGACCGAAGCCGGCCAGGAAGGCCTGATCGCCCATGTGGAGCAGGTCTGCAAGAGCGTGAAGTTCGGCGTCATCGTCTACAACCGCGACCGCTCTCGCTTCACGCCTGAATCCCTGGCCATCCTGGCCGAGCGCTGCCCCAACCTGGTGGGCTTCAAGGACGGTCTGGGCAATATCGAGACCATGTCCTCCATCTTCATGAAGATGGGTGATCGCTTCGCCTATCTGGGCGGACTGCCCACGGCCGAGGTCTACGCGGCCGCCTACAAGGCTCTGGGCACGCCGGTGTATTCCTCTGCAGTCTTCAACTTCATCCCCAGGACGGCGATGGCGTTCTACGAAGCCGTGCGCACCGATGACCAGGCCACGCAGCACAAGCTGCTCAAGGAATTCTTCATGCCCTACCTGAAGATCCGCAACCGTGTCGAAGGCTACGGCGTGAGCATCATCAAGGCCGGCGCCAAGCTGGTCGGCCACGATGCCGGTCCCGTGCGCGCTCCCCTGACCGACCTCAAGCCTGCCGAGATGGAAGAACTCAAGGTACTGATCGACAAGCTCGGCCCCCAGTAAGACCCGATGCAGGGGTCAGGCCAAGAACCGGGCCCCGCGTCTTCAGGAGACAAGGCATGAAAAAGATACTGATCACGCTGGGTGCCACCCTGGCCCTGGCCGCCCAGGCGGCCGGCAACTTTCCCGACCGGCCCGTGAACATCATCGTGCCGTTCCCGGCTGGCGGCTCCACCGACACAGTGGCGCGTGCGGTGGCCCTGAGCATGGCCGAGCAACTGGGCAAGCCCTTTGTCGTGGAAAACCGTCCTGGAGCCACGGGCACCATCGGTGCGGGAGCCGTCAAGCGTGCGGCGGCCGATGGCTACACCCTGCTGGTGGCTTCGCTGGGCCCTTTTGTGGTGACCCCTCATATGGTGAAGAACGTGCCCTATGACGCCAGCAAGGATTTCGACTACATCACCATCCCCGTGCAGGCGCCCAATGTGCTCGTTGCCAGCCCGACGCAAAAGGCCCGCAGCGTGAGCGAGGTGATTGCCGCGCTCAAGGCCAGTCCCGGCAAGATCAGTTTTGCAAGCTCCGGCAATGGCTCTTCGGATCATTTGTCGGCCGAGCTGTTCTGGCAGCAAACGGGCACCGAAGCCGTGCATGTGCCCTACAAGGGCGGAGCACCGGCCATCACCGATCTGCTGGGTGGACAGGTGGATTTTTCCTTCCAGAACGTCAATGCCGTCCTGCCTCATCTGCGTAGCGGCAAGCTGCGCGCCATTGCCGTGACCGGAACCCAGCGTTCGCCCGTGCTGCCCGATGTGCCCACACTGGCCGAGTCCGGCGTCAAGGGGGCCGAGGTCTATTCGTGGCAAGGCATGGCCGCTCCCAAGGGCCTGCCGGTCGATGTGAAGGCCAGATTGTCCAAGGCCGCGATCGCCGCCGTTCAGCAGCCCGACATCCGCAAGCGCTTTGTGGAACAAGGGCTGGAAATCGTGGGCAACACGCCCGAAGAATTCACGCGCTTTCAGGCACAGGAGAACGAGCGCTGGAAGCAACTGATCCATACCCGCAAGATCACCGCAGATTGAGCTAGAAACAACGGGACGGCCCCCAGGCCGTTTCCCGCAGGCCAGCCACCACGCAGGCCCTTTTCACCGGGGCTTTCAGTCCCCGCAAGTTCCAAGGATTTCAAGGCATGGCGACCATCCGACCACGCGTTCTTCAATACGGCCAGATGCCACTGGCCCAACTCGACGCCGAACTGGCTCAGGCCTATGACGTACATATCCTTTCTCAGGAAGCCGATCCCGACCGTTTCTTGGCCGAGCATGGAGCGCAGTTCGAATACCTGGTCACCTCGGCCGCCATGGGCCTGCCCGCCCATGTGGTCGACGCTCTGCCAAAGCTCAAGTTCGTGAGCAGCTTCGGCGTGGGCTTCGATGCCCTGGACAAGGATGCCCTGCTGCGCCGCGGCGCGCGTGTGGGCTACACGCCCGGCGTGCTCGACGACTGTGTGGCCGACCTGGCCTTTGCCCTGCTGCTGGACGCTACACGCGGCCTCAGCGAATCCGACCGTTTCGTGCGCCGCGGCGACTGGAGCCGGGGCCGCTTTGGCATCCGCACCCGCGCCAGCGGCAAGCGTCTGGGCATCTTCGGCATGGGCCGCATCGGCAGCACCGTGGCGCGCCGCGCCTCGGGCTTCGACATGGAAGTGGCCTACCACAACCGCCGCCCCGTCGAAGGCTCGTCCTACCAGTACCTGCCCTCGCTGCTGGAGCTGGCGCGCTGGGCCGACATCCTGGTCATCACCGCCGCCGGCGGTGAAGGCACGCGCCACCTGGTGAATGCCGAAGTGCTGGCCGCGCTGGGCCCGCAGGGCTTCCTGGTCAACGTGGCCCGCGGCAGCGTGGTCGACGAGGTCGCCCTGGCCGATGCCCTGGAGAACAAGCGCATCGCCGGTGCGGGCCTCGACGTATTCGAGGACGAGCCCCGCCCCCTGCCGGCCCTGCTGGCCCTGGACAACGTGGTGCTGGCACCCCATATCGCCAGCGGCACCCACGAAACCCGCCGTGCCATGGCCGACCTGGTGCTGCTGAATCTGCAGCAGTTCATCGCCACGGGCCGCCCAGCGGCCGAGGTGCCTTGGTCCGCCGCGCAGTGATGTCCCTTTCCCTCCGAGTCTGTTGAAGAGTCTTCCCATGTCCACTACCCCGACCATCACCGCCATCGAAGTCATTCCCGTCGCCGGCCGCGACGGCATGCTCATGAACCTCAGCGGCGCGCATGCGCCCTACTTCACGCGCAACATCGTGCTGGTGCACGACAGCGCGGGCCGTACCGGGGTGGGCGAGGTGCCGGGCGGCGAAGGCATTCGCCAGGCGCTGGAGGACAGCAAGCAGGTGTTGATCGGCCGCTCCATCGGCCAGCACCTGCAGCTGCTGCAAGAGCTGCAGAAATCCCTGGAAGGCCGCGACACCGGCGGCCGCGGCTTGCAGACCTTTGATCTGCGCATCGGCGTGCACGCGGTCACGGCCATCGAATCCGCCCTGCTGGACCTGCTGGGCCAGCACCTGGGCGTGCCCGTGGCCGCACTGCTGGGCGAAGGCCAGCAGCGCGATCGCGTGGAAATGCTGGGCTACCTGTTCTTCGTGGGCCCCAGCGACAAGACCGGCCTGGACTACGTCAAGCCCGGCGAAGACAAGCTGGGCACGGACGACTGGACCCAGGTGCGCCACATGACGGCCATGACGCCCGAGGCCATCGTGCGCCAGGCCGAAGCGGCCTACGCACGCTACGGCTTCAACGACTTCAAGCTCAAGGGCGGCGTGCTGGCCGGCGAGCAGGAAGTCGAAGCCGTGACCGCGCTGGCCAAGCGTTTCCCCGAGGCACGCGTCACCCTGGACCCCAACGGCGGCTGGCTGCTCAAGGACGCCATCCGCCTGATGCGCGATATGCGCGGCGTGCTGGCCTATGCCGAAGACCCCTGCGGCGCCGAAGGCGGTTTCTCGGGCCGCGAGGTCATGGCTGAATTTCGCCGCGCTACCGGCCTGCCCACGGCCACCAACATGGTCGCCACCGACTGGCGCCAGATGGTGCACGCCCTGTCGCTGCAGTCCGTGGACATCCCGCTGGCCGACCCCCATTTCTGGACCATGGCCGGCTCGGTGCGCGTGGGCCAGACCTGCCGCGACTGGGGCCTGACCTGGGGCTCGCACTCCAACAACCATTTCGACATCTCGCTGGCCATGTTCACCCATGTGGCCGCCGCGGTGCCCGGCAAGGTCACGGCCATCGATACACACTGGATCTGGCAGGACGGCCAGCACCTCACGCAGCAACCCCTGCAGATCAAGGGCGGTTTTGTGGAGGTGCCCAAGACCCCCGGCCTGGGGGTGACCGTGGACCGCGAGGCGCTCAAGCGCGCCAATGCCCTGTATCTGGAGCACGGCCTGGGCGCGCGTGACGACGCCATTGCCATGCAGCACCTGATCCCCGGCTGGAAGTTCGACAACAAACGGCCTTGCATGGTGAGGTAATGCCTCCCCCCTGAGGCGCTGTGCGCCTTCCCCCCCCAGGGGGACGACGCCATCGCTGCGGGGCGGCGCGGCCGGCCAGGCCCTTGCTCGGCGTCTCTGGCCTGGGCCGCGCCCTGATTTGCACGACGCTTGCTTCGCGTTCCTCTTTTTCTTACGGAGAACTCCATGTCCCGCTACGACAATCTCATCAATGGCCAGTGGACGGCTGCTGACAGTTATTCCCCCAACACCAATCCCAGCGATCTGTCCGATCTGATCGGCGCGTACGCCCAGGGCGGAGCATCCGATGTGCAGGCCGCCGTGTCTGCTGCCGCTGCAGCGTTTCCGGCCTGGTCCACCTCGGGCATACAGGCGCGCTCCGACGCCCTGGACAAGATAGGCACGGAGATCCTGGCACGCAAGGCGGAGCTGGGCGAGCTGCTGGCCCGCGAAGAAGGCAAGACCCTGCCCGAAGCCATTGGCGAAGTCGGCCGCGCGGGCCAGATCTTCAAGTTC